>NZ_JBITJV010000037.1:0-101247 GCF_044460385.1 Streptomyces sp. NPDC050121
GATGTACTTGTAGATGCCGAGGGTGATCGGCCTCAGATCGCCGCCGCCGTCCAGGGTGTTGGCGAAGACGAAGTCGGACCAGGCCCACAGGAAGGAGAAGAGCGAGACGGTGACGACGGCGTTGCGGCTGACCGGCAGGACGACCGACCAGAACGTGCGGAAGGTGCCCGCGCCGTCGATGCGGGAGGCGGCGATCAGCTCGCCCGGGATGCCCGACATGAACGCCGTGAAGATCATGACGCCGAACGGCACGGCGATGGTGGAGTCCGCGACGATCAGCCCCCACCAGGAGTTCAGCAGACCGAGGTCGAGGAAGATGCCGTAGAAGCCCATCGCCATGACGATGCCCGGGATCATCTGCGCGACCAGCAGGAACAGCCCGAGGGCGCCGCCGCCGCGCGGGCGGAGCTTCGCCAGCGAGTAGCCGGCCGGCGCAGCCAGCAGCAGGGTGAGGGCGACCGTCCCGAGGCCGATGAGGAGGCTGGTGCCCAGATAGGGCAACTGGTCGTCCAGGACGGCCCGATAGCCCTCGAACGTCGGATGCAGCGGGAACAGGTCGGGCGGGGACTTGCGCATGTCCTGCTGCGGGGTGAGGGACACATTCAGCATCCAGTAAACCGGGAACAGCATCAGCGCCGTGAGGACCAGCCCGATCACGGTGTAACGGCGGGAGCCGGTACGGGACTTCACGCTTCCTGCCTCCTCTGGACACGGATGTACAGGAGCCCGAAGACGAGCGCGATGAGGATGAGGATGTTGCCGACCGCGGCGCCGGGACCGAACTTCGGCAGCAGCGTGCCGAAGCCGAGCTGGTACGACCAGGTCGCCAGCGTCGAGGAGGTGTCCCCCGGCCCGCCCTTGGTCATGATCCAGATCAGGTCGAACACCTTCAGCGTGTAGACCAGCCCCAGCAGCAGCGTGATCGCCGACACCGGCCGCAGCAGCGGGAAGGTGATGCGCCGGAACTGCTGCCACGCGCCCGCCCCGTCCAGGGCCGCCGCCTCGTACAGCTCCGCGGGGATGTTCTGCAGACCGCTGTAGAGGATCACCAGGTTGAACGGGATGCCGATCCAGATGTTGGCGACGATCACCGAGGTCAGCGCCCAGTCCGGCGAGGTGAGCCAGCCGACCGGGTCCGCCCCGAAAAGATGCAGGAAGTAGTTCACCACGCCCGACTCGCTGTTGAACATCCACGACCAGGTGGACGCCGAGACGATGAGGGGCAGCAGCCAGGGGATCAGGAACAGGGCCCGCAGGGTCGGGGCCAGCCGGAAGTGCCGGTTGAAGAAGACGGCGAGAGCGAGCCCGATGACGTACTGGAAGGCGATCGACACGAACGTGAAGACCATCGTGTGGCGCAGTGCCGGGCCGAACGTGGGGTCGTCCAGGACCCGCTGGAAGTTGTCCCAGCCGGTGAACGGGGCGTCGCCGGCCACGAAGGAGCGGACCGTGTAGTCGCGCAGGCTCAGGTCGAGGTTGCGGTACAGCGGATAGAGGTAGAAGGCGGCGAGATAGACGATCAGCGGGGCGACGAAGGCGAACGCGGCCAGGCGGCCTCGCCACCGCTGCCGACGGGGCAGCGGCAGCGAGCCGGAACCGCTCGCCTTCACCACCGCCGACGGCCGCCGCGGGCGGTCGACACGGGCGATGGTCATGTCCGGTGCCTAGCCCTTCTGCGCGCTCGACTGGGCCGTTCCGAGAGCGTCCTTGGGGCTCTTGCTCCCCGACAGCGCGGCCTGCACGGCGGTCCACATCTGCTGCGAGATGGTCGGGTACTTGGTGCCCAGACCGCCGCTGGTGCGCCCGCGCGCCGCGGCCACCGCGTCCACCCACGGCTTGAGCTTCGGGTTCTGCTTCACCTGCTCGGCCTGGACGGCCGCGGTGGGCGCGACATACGTCAGGGTCGTGTCGCTGGCGAGCAGGTTGGCCTCGCTGGTCAGACAGGTGACGATCTTCTTGGTGAGGTCATAGCGCGCGGTGTCCTTCTGGACGGGCACGGTGACGAACTCACCGCCCGTCGGTACCGGCGCCGAACCGCCTTTCTCAGCCGGGACGTTGACGATGCCGTACTCGAAGCCGGCCTTGTCGGCGTTGCCGAGCTGCCAGGTGCCGTTCTCGCCGAACGCGTACTCGCCGGTCGCGAACTCCTGCCAGCTGGTGGTCTGGGTGTTCTGCAGTACGTCCTTGGGGGCCAGCCCGTCGTCCACCCACCCCTTCCACAGTGACAGCGCGGCCACGCCCTTCGCCGAGTCCAGCTTCGTCAGGTCGCCGCCCGCGCCCCAGAACCAGGGCAGGAACTGGAAGCTGCCCTCCTCGGTGCCGATCGCGGAGAAGGTGATGCCCTTCTTCCCGGCCGCCTTGACCTTCTTCAGGGCCGCGGTGAGGGAGGCCCAGTCCTTGACGGAGGCCGGGTCGACACCGGACGCGGTCAGCACCTTCTTGTTGTAGTAGAGGGCGAGGGTGTTGGCGCCGATCGGGATGCCGTAGGCGGCGTCGTCGATGGTGCCCGCGCCGATGATGTTCTGCTGGATCGACTTGGTGTCGAGGCCGAGGTCGCTCGTCTTGTTGAGGATGCCCGCCTCGACCAGCGTGGAGACGACCGGGTTGTCCACCAGCATCACATCGGGCGCGTTGCCCTGCTGGGCGGCGAGCAGCGCCTTGTTGCCGAGGTCGGTGGTGTCGTACGCGGTCCGCTTGACGGTGACGCCCGCCTTCGTCCCGCACTCGCCGACGCGCTTGCCCCACGGCGAGGACGCGTCGAACTGCGGGTACGGGTCCCAGAAGGTGTAGGTCCCGCCGGCTGCGTCGGAGGATCCCGAGCCGTCGGAGCCGCTTGAGCAGGCGGTGAGGGAGGCGAGAGTGCCGACCGCGGCGAGCGCGGCGAGGAGGGTACGGCGGGTCGGTATCACGGGGTGACCTCGTTGTCGTAGAGAAGTGGCGCAGAAGCAGGGGGAGTTCAGGAGAGGGGCAGCCAGACGCGCATGCTGCCGTCCTCACGGTTGGCCCACGCGTAGTAGGGGACGGCGGTCAGCTCGACGGGATCGCCGGCGGCGGGCCCGGCGGCCTGCGCGGTGTCCGTGGGGGTGTACGGCCACCAGCCCCGTTCGGGCACGGTGCGCCGGTGGCCGGCCGCCACGACCGTGGTGACACCGCCGAGCAGGTCCGGGCGGTGCTTCACGGCGAGCGGCCGGGTCGGGTCGAGGACGAGGTCGTCCAGGCCGCCGCCCGGGTGGTCGGCCTGCTCCAGGCAGTACACGAGCGGTCCGCGCTCGATCGCGACACAGCCGCGTACCGCGTCCACCCGGGGGTCGGCCGTGGTCAGCCGGGGTTCCAGCCCCAGCTCCAGGACCACTTCGTCGCCCGGAGCCCAGGTGCGCTCCAGACGCAGCCAGCCGTCCGACACCGCCGTGTCGTACGTCTGCTCCCCGCAGCGCACCCGGAAGTCGCGGCACCACTGCGGGACGCGCAGGGACAGCGTCCAGGGACGGTCGGCGGGGGTCTCCTCGACGGTGAGGCGGACGGTGCCGTGCCAGGGGTACTCGGTCTCGGCGCGTACGGCGACGCCCTCGGCGGTGTAGCGCCCGGCGACGTACTGGTGGATCTGCAGGCCCGTGTCGTCGGTGCTGGCCAGGTAGTGCTCCAGGCTCGCCAGCAGCCGCATCACGTTGGGCGGGCAGCAGGCGCAGCGGAACCATCTGGTGCGGCGGGCCGACTGGTCGCCGCCGGTGTCGGTGTGACCGTCGCGGACCTGGAGCGGGTTGACGTACAGCCAGCGCTCGCCGTCCAGGGAGACACCCGCCAGGAAGCCGTTGTAGAGGGTGCGTTCGATCAGGTCGGAGTAGCGGGCCTCACCCGTGAGCAGGGCCATCCGCCAGCTCCACTGGACCGAGGCGATGGCGGCGCAGGTCTCGCAGTAGGCGCGCTCGTTGGGCAGCTCGTACGGGTCCCCGAAGTCCTCCTCATCGTGGTGGGCGCCGAGGCCGCCGGTGAGGTGGGTCTTGGTGGCGGTCATCGCCCGCCACAACCGCTCGCCCGCCGCCCGCAGTTCGGCGTCCCCGGTCTCCGTCGCCAGGTCGGCCGCGCCCGCCAGCAGATACAACTGTCGTACGGCGTGCCCCTCGACGTTGGTCGCCTCACGCAGCGGAACCCGGTCCTGACAGTAGGCCTCGCCGCCCAGCAGGCCGTGACCGTACCGGTCGACGAAGTAGCCGGCCAGCTCCAGGTAGCGGCGCTCCCCGGTCTCCCGGTACAGCTCCACCAGGGCGGTCTCGACCTCGGGGTGACCGTCGACGCCGTCGATGGGCTTGCCGCTGCCGGGCGGGCCGAAGACGGAGTCGACCTGGTCGGCGAACCGGACCGCCACGTCGAGGAGTTCGCGGCGTCCGGTGGCCCGGTGGTGGGCCACCGCGGCCTGGATGAGATGGCCCGCGCAGTACAACTCGTGGCCCCAGCACAGGTCCTGGTAGCGCCGCCCGTCCTTGACCAGCTGGAACCAGGTGTTGAGATAGCCGTCGGGCTGCTGGGCGGCGGCGACCAGGTCGACGATCCGGGAGACCTCGGCGGCGAGTTCGGCGGCGAGGTCGTCGTCCGGGGCCTGGGCGAGCCGCCAGGAGGCCGCCTCCAGCCACTTGTAGACATCCGTGTCCACAAAGGGGTACGCGCCCCGGAACTCGCCCTCGGCGGCGCCGGCCGCGAGCCGCAGGTTGTGCAGGTTCCCTGCGGACTCCAGCAGACCGGGTCCCTGCGGAAGGGAGACGTGCGCGTTGGTCGTACGGCGGTGGTGCCAGAAACCCGTGTCGATGCCGACGGCGGCGGGGCGCAGCGTGGCCTGGGCTTCGGGGCCGAGG
Organism: Streptomyces sp. NPDC050121; assembly: GCF_044460385.1. Lineage (NCBI taxonomy): Bacteria > Bacillati > Actinomycetota > Actinomycetes > Kitasatosporales > Streptomycetaceae > Streptomyces > Streptomyces sp. NPDC050121. The sequence continues at coordinate 4,848 of NZ_JBITJV010000037.1, forward strand.
CGGACCGGTCCCGGGGCGGGCTGGGTGGAGCGGGTGCGAGGCATGATTCTCCGGGGGTGAGGGCGCCGAGGGTGAGCGACGAGCTCGTCGGGGCTTGTTTCGAGCAACCGTTTTCTCGTCGTGAAAGTAGAGGGCAGTGGACCTATCCGGTCAAGAGCCGCCGCAAGAGTTATTTCGTTTTTCCTGCGGGCTGGCGTACGGCTCCGCCGCCTGCCACCATGTCGGGCGTTCGTATCATCGAGGCATCGAGGAAAAGGTTTGCCCGTGACCTCTGCTCCAGGTTCTCTCCCCGACGGCCGGGCCCGGCTGACCGATGTCGCCGCCCTCGCCGGCGTCAGCGTCGGCACGGCCTCCAAGGCGTTGAACGGCGGCGGACGGATGCGTCCCGAGACGCGTCAACGGGTGCTGGACGCGGTCGCGGAGCTGGGATTCAGGCCCAATCAGCACGCGCAGAGCCTGCACAGCGGCCGCAGCTGGACGGTCGGCCTGATGACGACCGACGGGATAGGCCGGTTCAGCACACCCGTGCTGCTCGGCGCGGAGGACGCGCTGGGCGCCGGGAAGATCTCCGTTCTGCTGTGCGACACCCGGGGCGACGCCATCCGCGAGCAGCACCATCTGCGCAACCTCATGGACCGCAGGGTGGACGGCATCATCGTCACCGGCCGCCGCACGGACCCCCGGCCGCCCCTGCCCGGCGTCGAGTCCGTCCCCGTCGTCTACGCGCTGTCCCCGTCCACCGACCCCCGTGACACCTCCGTCGTCACCGACGACCGAGGCGGCGCGCGACTGGCGATCGAGCACCTGGTGGCCACCGGACGCACCCGGATCGCCCACGTCACCGGCCCGGAACACCACGCCGCCGCCCGCGAACGCGCCCAGTACGCGGTCGGCCAATTGGCGAGCGCCTCACTCGAACCGTCGACCGGACGGATCCACTTCGGTGAGTGGAGCGAGGCCTGGGGCCGGCGCGCGGCCGACGCCGTACTGCGCACGGCCCCCGACACCGACGCGTTCTTCTGCGGCAACGACCAGATAGCACGGGGCGTGGCGGACGCGCTGCGCGAGCGCGGAGTGTCGGTCCCCGGCGACATCGCCGTGGTCGGCTACGACAACTGGGACACCATGGCGCTGGCCAGCCGCCCGCCCCTCACCACCATCGATACCAACCTCGCCGAGATCGGCCGGATCGCGGCCCTGGAACTGCTCCGGGCGATCGACACCGAGCCACGGCCCGGCGTGCACACCGTGCCGTGCCGGCTGGTGGTGCGCGAGTCCAGCTGAGAGCAGCCGGCGCGGTCCCGGTCCCCGTCACCGGCTTCCCGCGCGCGGTCGGGTATGGGCTGCCGGGAGCGGGCTGTCGGGTGTGGACCCCGGCCGCGTTCACCCGACTGCGCAGGACCGGGGAGGAACGTCGCGCAGGAGGCCGTGCCGAACCGCTCCGTCAGCCAGAAGCCAGGAGCGCCAGGAGCCAGGAGGCAGGGGGGGGCCGCGACGCCACGAGCAGGCCCCGCCAGGGCAGCCGGGTGGCCAAGCGGCCCGTACACCGCCGTCACGACCGCCGACAGGACGGCCACCGGTGTGCCCGGGCCGGCATGTGGGCCCCAACTTCCCAACGCGAGCGGCCAGTTGGCGCACCGGGGGTGTGGTCAGGGTGCTGGACATGGCGGGCGGTCGGCACGGCCGGCGTCACGAGCAGGGCGACTGCCCCCGGCCGCACACAGGTCGCGGCGGAGACCGGCGGCGCTGCGGCCGGGGCGCGAGGAGCGCGGCTCGGCGGACGGCGGGGTGCGGTTCCCCGGCACCCCATGGCCCGTCGTCTGGATCAGGTCGCAGGGAATCGGCGGTGGCTTGTCAGTGTCGGTGAGCGGGGCAACTAGGCCGAGTGGCGGGCCGTGGGCCGCTCTGCGGGCCGGACCAGTGTTTCGTCATGGGTCGCGCACCCTCTGGGCGGGGGGTCCCGGCCTACGGTCGGGGCATGCGCGACGACTCACGGCTCCCCACCTCTCCCGGTTTCTGGCGCAGCCCCCTGCGCGGCCCCTGGTTCACCTCGGTGCTCGGCCTGGTCCTGCTCGTCGGCGTCACCGTGCTGTTCGTGACGGGACTGGTCTCCTACGCCGCCTACAACCCGGACCTCTCGCCGGTGAACGACCAGACCTCGGACAAGGGGATCCTCGGCTTCTACCTGTTCGCCTGGCCGACGAACCCCCACTGGCTGTACCGGCTGAACCAGGGTGTGCACGTCACCCTCGGCATCACCCTGATCCCCGTGCTGCTGGCCAAGCTGTGGTCGGTGGTGCCGAAGCTGTTCGCGCTGCCGCCGGCCCGCTCGCTCGCCCACGCCCTGGAGCGGATCTCCCTGCTGTTGCTGGTCGGCGGCGGGCTGTTCGAGTTCACGACCGGCGTCCTCAACGTCCAGCTCGACTACGTCTTCCCCGGCTCGTTCTACCGCCTGCACTTCTACGGCGCGTGGGTGTTCCTCACCGCGTTCGTCGCCCATGCCGTCCTGAAGACGCCCAAGGCACTGCGCAACGTGCGGCACCTGCGTGAGGAGCGGGACGACCTGGTGTCGCCGCGTCCCGGCCCGCCGACCGTCTCCCGGCGTGGCGCCCTGTGGTTCGTCGGGGGCGGCTCGCTGTTGCTGTTCCTGACGACGGTGGGGCAGAACTTCGACGGCCTGCGCCGCACGGCCCTCCTCGCCCCGCACGGCGGAGCCGACCCGGGCAGCGGCCCGAACGGCTTCCAGATCAACAAGACCGCCGCGTACGCCGCCATCGACCCGGCCGAGACGAGCGCGGACGCCTGGCGGCTCGTGGTCACCGGACGCACGGGCACGGTCCGACTCAGCCGGGCCCGGCTCGCGGAACTGCCGCTGCACAGCTCCGCGTTGCCCATCGCCTGCGTCGAGGGCTGGTCGACGTCCGACCAGTGGTGGCGCGGCGTACGACTGCGCGACCTCGCCGCGCTCGTCGGGTACGAGGACGACCCGCCGGGCCTGTTCGTGGAGTCCCTCCAGCGACATGGCGCCTTCCGGCACGCCGCCCTGCGCGCCGACCAGGTCGCGGACCCGCGGTCCCTGCTCGCCCTGTACGTCAACGGCGAGGAGCTGTCCCCCGACCACGGCCACCCGGCGCGGGTGATCGTGCCCGCCGCCCCCGGTGTGCTGAACACCAAGTGGGTGGCCCGGATGACGTTCGGAGACCTGTGATGCGACGCCCGATCCCCTGGGGCAGCCCCTTCCAACTGCTGCTGCTCGTCTGTTCGTTCGCGCTCGCCGCCTATGCCGGCGTACGGCTCCTCGAGGACGACTGGTTCGGCGTCGCACTGTGGATCGTGGGCGCCGCGCTGCTGCACGACCTCGTCCTGCTGCCCCTGTACGCGTCGGCCGACCGGGTGCTCGCGCGGGGGCTCGGGGCGGCCGGCCACCGGGAGTGGACGATGTACGTCCGTGTCCCCGCGGCCCTCTCCGGTCTGCTGCTGCTCGTGTGGTTCCCGCTGATCGGCGGCAGGGTGGACCAGCGCTACCGGTCGGCCACCGGACTCTCGCCGGACGGGTTCCTCGCCCACTGGCTGGTGATCACCGCCGCGCTCTTCGGCGGCTCGGCCCTGCTGCTGGCGTTGCGGCTGCGCCGGGCGACGAAGCGGCGGCCGCCCGCCGCCCACTGACTTCACCGGCGTCGACGCGGGCGCCGTGACCCCGTCGGCGGCCGTCGCCGCCCGGTGGCAGACGGCGTTCACGTCGGCGAGGGCCCGGGCGTTGTCAGTGGTGGCAGGCAGGATGTGACGTATGACAACACGCGGTGCAGTGATCGTGGATGCCGTCGCCTACGCGCAGGCGGTCGAGGATGCGGTGAAGGCGTCGGCCGCCTACTACGGGGCCGGCACCTCGGTGCTGGACGACGACGCCTACGACCGTCTGGTGCGAGCCATCGCGGCGTGGGAGGCCGAGCACCCCGAGCAGGTGCTGGCGGGTTCCCCCACCGGGAAGGTGGCCGGCGGAGCGGTGCAGGGCGATGTCCCGCACACCGTGGCGATGCTCAGCCTCGACAACGTGTTCTCGGCGGAGGAGTTCACCGCGTGGGCCGCGTCGCTCGCCCGGCGTCTCGGTCACGACGTCACCCGGTACAGCGTGGAGCCGAAGCTGGACGGTCTGGCGATAGCGGCCCGCTACACCCGCGGCCGTCTGACGCGGCTGATCACGCGGGGCGACGGGACGGCCGGGGAGGACGTCTCGCACGCCATCGGCACCATCGAGGGCCTGCCCGGCGAACTGGCGGAGCCGGTCACCGTGGAGGTGCGCGGCGAAGTCCTCATGACGACCGCCCAGTTCGAGCACGCAGGCGAGGTCCGCACCGCGCACGGCGGTGCGCCGTTCGCGAACCCGCGCAACGCGGCGGCAGGCACCCTGCGGGCCAGGGAGCGCGCCTACCCGGTGCCGATGACGTTCTTCGCCTACGGCCTGCTGCCCCTCGCCGACACCGATCCGGCGCAGGCCGGGGAACTGGGCGAGTGCGCGCACAGCGACCTCATGAAGCGTGCCGTCGCGTACGGGGTGAACACCACCGCGAGCACCGCGGTGCCCGGCAGCACCGCCGACACGGTGGAGGGTGTCCTGGACCGCGTGGCCGAGATCGCGGCACTGCGCCCCTCGCTGCCGTTCGGGATCGACGGGATCGTCGTCAAGGCCGACCTGGCCGCGGACCAGCAAGCCGCCGGATCGGGCTCGCGGGCCCCGCGCTGGGCGATCGCCTTCAAACTGCGGGCCGTGGAGAAGATCACCCGGCTGCTGGCGGTGGAGTGGAACGTGGGCCGCACCGGCATCATCGCGCCCCGGGCCGTCCTGGAGCCGGTGGAGATCGACGGCTCCACCATCACCTACGCCACCCTGCACAACCCGGCCGACATCACCCGCCGCGACCTGCGCCTCGGCGACCCGGTCATGGTCCACCGGGCCGGGGACGTCATTCCCCGCGTCGAAGCCCCCGTCGTCCACCTGCGCACCGGCGAGGAACAGCCCATCGTCTTCCCCGAGTCCTGCCCGCGATGCGGATCGGGCATCGACACCAGCGAGCAGCGCTGGCGCTGCACCAACGGCCGCAACTGCCATCTCGTCGCCGCCCTCTCCTACGCCGCCGGACGCGACCAGCTCGACATCGAAGGCCTCGGCCACACCCGGGTCGTCCAACTGGTCGACGCGGGCCTCGTCAAGGACCTCGCCGACCTGTTCGCCCTCACCCGCGACCAGTTGCTGGGGCTGGAGCGGATGGGGGAGACCAGTACCGACAACCTTCTCGCCGCCATCGCCGCGGCCAAGGCGCAGCCGCTGTCGAGAGTGCTGTGCGCGCTCGGCGTGCGCGGCACCGGGCGTTCCATGTCCCGCCGCATCGCCCGGTACTTCGCCACCATGGACGACCTCCGCGCCGCCGACGCCGAGACGATCCAGCAGGTCGAGGGCATCGGCACCGAGAAGGCCCCGTCCATCGTCGCCGAACTCGCCGAGCTGGCCCCGCTCATCGACAAGCTCGCCGCGGCCGGTGTGAACATGACGGAGCCCGGTGCGACCCCGCCCGCCCGGACAGCCGGCGACATCGCCGACGGCGCGGAGGCCACGGAGGCCACGGAGGTCACGGGGGTCACGGGGGTCACGGGGGTCTTGGAGGCGACAGGCGGGCCGCTGGCCGGCATGGCGGTGGTGGTCACCGGCGCGATGACCGGGGCACTGGAGAAACTCAGCCGCAACCAGATGAACGAGCTTGTCGAACGGGCCGGCGGCCGCTCCTCCTCCAGCGTCTCCAAGAAGACCACCCTGGTCGTCGCCGGAGAAGGCGCCGGCTCCAAACGGGCCAAGGCCGAGACCCTCGGCATCCGGCTCGCCACCCCCGACGAGTTCGCGGCGCTCGTCGCCGACTACCTCGATGCCGGATGAGACGGCGGCCCGCCCCTGGCCCGGCCGAGGTGGGTGCGGCCTTGTCCCGTCACCGTCGTCCGCCGAACTCCCAGTGGTGGACCTCGATGTCGGCATAGCGGTCCGGGGTCAGGACGGCGCGTGCCGAGTCCGGGTCCGAGGCCCGGAGCAGCACCGCCGTCCCCAGCCAGTCGGCGCCGTCGTCGGACAGCAGCGGCCCGTACGCGATCAGGTCGTCCCGGTCGGACGGTACGACGAGGTCGGCGGCATCCCCCGAGCCGAGGCCGAGGACCAGGAACCGGTCGCCGCCGGTCCGGCCGCCGGGGAAGTCCCACATGGTGCGTCCCAGCAGGTTGCGCCACCGGCGCACCAGCACGTCCCGGTAGGCGCCGGCCTGGTAGTTGGGCTCGTCGAAGGCGAACGCGCGGGCGGCGGCGGGATCCGGCAGGTCGACGATGTGCACGCTGCCCGTGCAGGTGTCGTCGTCGGCGAAGGTCGGGCCGCGAGCGATCAACTCCGCCGTGTACCGGTCCATGTACGACCAGTGCTCTTCCACCAGCTTGTCGCGCAACGCGCCGGAGCCGGGCCGATCGCGGTGGTAACAGAAGAACTCCATGTCCACAGACCCTCTTCGACACGCGACGGCAGATCAACCGACTTTCCTGCAGCGGTGACCTCTGTCGGCGCCGGTCAACCGAGGACGAGGGGGAGCTTCGGGGCCGGTTGACCCAGCTCACCCAGCTCGGCCCGCTCCGCTTCGGACGGGGCACGCCGACCGGTGCCGATCAGCAAGGCGTCCGTGTCGGAGAACGACGGGGGAAACGCGGCCCCGGCGATCTTCTCCAGCAGCTCGCGGGACCGGGCGAGCCCCTCGGGGGGCGGTTCCACCGCGTCCGGGAGGTGCGCGATCAGGTCGAGGTGGTGCAGCGTCCATTCCAGGACGTACGCGGCGAGGTAGTCGCCTGTGGTCAGCACCATGTCCCGGGTGCCGACCCGGACCGACGGGTCCGCGAGTTCGGCGGCACGACCGGCGGCGGAACCGACGTCGTCCAGGTGGAACTTGAGCAGCCATGGCTCTTCGTACGCGGCGGCCAGCCGGACGGTCAGCGCGTCGAGCGGATCGTCACCGGTGGGGGCTTCGACGAGGTTCCAATAGGTCACCGCGTCCCGGGTCGGTTCCGTTTCGGCGGGCGTGACCAGGGTGATCAGGACGTCCTGGGCGTCGACGATCAGATGGCACACCAAGTCCCGCACGAGCCAGCCGGCGCAACCAGAGGGGCGTGAGAAGTCCTCGTCCGGGAGATCGGCCACCGCCGTGCGCAACGCCGCCCAAGAGCGCGAGAAGAGATCCACGTCCGCAAGCTAACAGCGCGCTGCCCCCACGGCGACCGATTTCGCCCCCGCCGTGCACCGGCGCAGCCGGCCGGGGCGGGACCCCGGCCGGCAGGTGGGCGGTTCGATTCGAGGTCAGAGCTGACCGGACGCCGCGATGGTGATCTTCGCCGACGTCGCGCCGTTGCGGGAGCCGAGCGCCTCGATCTTCTTGACGACGGCCATGCTCTCGTCGTCGGCGACCTCGCCGAACACCACGTGCTTGCCGTCCAGCCAGTCGGTCACGACCGTGGTGATGAAGAACTGCGAGCCGTTGGAGTTCGGGCCGGCGTTGGCCATGGACAGCAGCCCCGGCCGGTCGTGCTTGAGGGAGAAGTTCTCGTCGGCGAACTTCTCGCCGTAGATGCTCTTGCCGCCGGTGCCGTTGCCGCGGGTGAAGTCGCCGCCCTGGAGCATGAAGGCGGGGATGACCCGGTGGAAGGAGGAGCCGGCGTAGCCGAAGCCCTTCTCGCCGGTGGCCAGCGCGCGGAAGTTCTCCGCCGTCTTGGGGACGACGTCGTCGTACAGGTTGAAGTTGATGCGCCCGGCGGGCTCGTCGTTGATGGTGATGTCGAAATAGACCTTGCTCGTCATACCCCTATCCTGCACGGTCCAGGGAGTGCCGCCACACAGCGGGTCCCGTGTCGGCCCCCGGGCGGGGGTCGATCAGTCGACCGGCCAGGTGTGCGCGGGGGCGTTGAGGTGCATGTAGTCGATGTAGAGCTGCGTCATCCGCCGCAGCGCCTCGTGGCGACCGGCGTGGGCGGAGGCGACGATGCGGTGGAACATCTCCTTCTGCCAGACGGCCCCGTTGCGCCCGGTGACACAGCGCTGCTCGATGATGCCGAGCAACGGCTCCCGCCAGGCCGCGTCCATGCCGGAGAGCTCCAGCCCCCGGTGCGCCAGCGGCAGCAGACGCCGCAGGACGAGCTCGGGCACCGGCGCCTCGCCCATCCCGGGCCAGTACAGCCGGGCCTCGATCCCGTGCCGCGCTGCGGTGTGCAGATTGTCCTCGGCGGCCTGGAAGGACATCCGTGACCACACCGGCCGCTCCTCCTCCACCAGGGCGCGGGTGAGGCCGTAGTAGAACGCGCCGTTGGCGAGGGTGTCGGCGACCGTCGGACCGGCCGGCAGACAGCGGTTCTCCACGCGCACGTGCGGCCGGTCGTGGGCGACGGCGTAGACCGGGCGGTTCCAGCGGTAGATCGTGCCGTTGTGCAGGGTCAGCTCCGCGAGTTCGGGGACGTCTCCCTGCGCCAGCGTCTCGCGCGGGTCCTGTTCGTCGCACAGCGGCAGCAGCGCGGGGAAGTACCGCAGGTTCTCCTCGAACAGGTCGAAGACGCTGGTGATCCACCGCTCTCCGAACCACACCCGGGGCCTTACTCCCTGCACCTTGATCTCCTGCGGGCGGGTGTCGGTGGCCTGCTCGAACAGCGGGATCCGGGTCTCGTGCCACAACTCCCTGTCGAACAGGAAAGGCGAGTTGGCCGCCAGTCCCACCTGGATGCCGGCGATCGCCTGCGCCGCGTTCCAGTAGGCGGCGAACTCGTCGGGGGAGACCTGAAGATGGAACTGGGTGCTGGTGCAGGCGGCCTCCGGGGTGATGGTGTCGGCGTAGGTCCGCAGCCGGTCGACACCGTCCAGCTCGATACGAAGGTCCTCACCCCGCGCCGCGAACACCTGGTCGTTGAGCAGTCGGTAGCGGGCGTTCTCCGACAGCGCCCCCTCGCCGACGTCCTCCTGCCGCAGGGTGGGGAGGATGCCGACCATGATCAGATGGGCGCCGATCGACCTGGCGCGCTGCTCGGCGTGGTTGAGCGCGGCGCGGATCTCGGACTCCCAGGCGTCGGGGCCGCCCTGCGTCAGGCGGCGGGGCGGAACGTTGATCTCGAGGTTGAAGCGGCCCAGCTCGGTGGACCAGGCGGGGTCCGCTATCGCGTCGAGGACGTCGCTGTTGCGCATCGCCGGCTCGGCCTCGTCGTCGACCAGGTTCAGCTCGATCTCCAGGCCGACCTGGGGCCGCTCGGACTCGAACCGCGACTCGCGCAGCATCTGCGCGAACACCTCGAGGCACTCCTGCATCTTGATCCGGTACCGGCGCCGGTCCTCGCGGGTGAAGACCAGCGCCGGGACGTCGCGTCCCATCGGCCCTCCCGGCTCGTCCCTTGTCGGACGCCCTCCTGTCTCCAGCGTCGCACCACGGGACGCCCCTCACCAGGTGGCACATCCCCCGGGGTACTACCTGCCAGGCCGGCGGAATTTGCGCAGGTCACCGAGGGGCACGTCACCGGGAAGCCTGGCCGTGGGCTCCGGACAGACGTGACACCTCCCGTGCGGCGTCCCGGGCCGCCTGTCCGGCCCGGGACACAGCGTCGACGCTCGCCCGAAGCCGTTCCTCGGCCTCGCTGCGTTCCTGGTCGGCCCGCCGGAGCTCTTGGCGTGCCTGGCGCAGCCGCTGCTCGGCGGCGGACTCCTGCCGAGCGACCTGGTCGAGCCGCTCACGGGCCTGCTGCAACGCGGCTTCGGCGTCCGCCTGCTCGGCATGCACCTCACGGAGCCGCTGGTCAGCGGCCTCGGCCGCCCGGCGGGCCTGAGCGAGCTGCTCCTGCCGCAGACGGCGCCGCTCGGTGAGTTCGTCCTTCGCCCGCGACCGCGCCGAGGGCGCCGCAACCACCGCCCGGGCCGGCACGCGCGCCGGGCCGGCCGCCTCGGCGTCGTCTGCGGGAAAGTCCGCAGGCGGGGTGAGGGTGCTCTCCAGGCGGCCGCCGGCCCACCGGTCGGCGGCCGCCTGATCGGCGAGCACGGCCCGCAGGGTGGCTTCGACGTCCCGCTGGGCTGTGTCCGACAGCCGGTGCCCGGCCACCCGGGCCAGCTCGGCGGCCTGCCGGGACAGCGCGGAGACGACCGTGCGGCGCTGCTCGGACAGCTCCCTGATCCCCTCGGCGTCCAGGATCCGGTACGCCTCACGCAGCGCTCGCCCCAGCTCCAGGAACCGCCGGCTCTCCCGCGGCTGCGAGCGCAGCAGCAGGTTGGCGGCCCAGGCGGCGAGCGTGGGGCGGCGGGCGGCACGGATCCGGCGGGCGTCCTCCCCGCGGCCGGCCGCCCTGGCCTCGGCGGCCAGCTCCTCGCGTCGGGAGACGAAGCCGGACGGCGGCGTGACGTAGAGCTCGTCGAGAAGCCTCTCCACGTCGTGCCCCTCGGCGGGCCGCCCACCCTTGCGTGCCATGATCGTCAGCTTCCCCCCGGCAGGACCGGCGCGCACCTCGGGCCGCTCCGCCGCCGCGCCGGGGGGCAGGCTTGACCGGCCAATGGCTCACCGGTTCAACGGCTCACCGGTTGGCCAGACGGTCGAGGTCGGCCTGGGTGCCGTTGAAGACGTCCGCGGTGGCCGGGGCCGCGATGCCGTCGAAGAGCGCGGCGTCGGTGTACTGCCACATGAGCCAGGTGCCGGAACCGTTCGGCAGCGGCGGCTCGGTGATCGACCGACGGTAGTCCGCGAGCTGGAGGGGATACGCGGCGAAGGCGGTGGTGGAGCCCAGGCAGTCGTCGAGGAACGACTTCTGGGTGTAGATGACGGGCTTCCGGCCGAACGCCGCTTCCACCGTGTCGAGCCAGGCCTTGGCGTCGGAGACCGAGACATAGGTGGGACAGCCCTCACTGCCGTCGTCCATGCGCTCCAGATCGAAGACCGGCGGCAGGTCACCGGGACGCTGACCGGTGTAGCCGACCGCGCGTACCGCGGCGATGAACCGGTCGGCCTGGGCGGTCCCGGTGTCGGGGGAGGAGGCGGTGTAGAAGTGGTAGGGCGCGACGGCGAGTCCCGCCGCCCTGGCGCCTTCCAGATCGGTGGCGAGGTATTCGTCGGTCACGTTGAGACCCCGGGTGGCCTTGACGGTGGTGAACTCGACGCCGGAGGCCCGCACCGCGGCCCAGTCGACGGGGGCGCCGTTGGGATGCTGGTACTTGGCGGTGTCCAGACCGTCGATCGGATAGCCGGCCGGCCGGGGCGGTGTGCAGTACATGTTCCGGCTGGACCAGTCGGCAAGTCCGGCCCAGGTGTTCGGCCCGACCACCCCGTCCGCGCTCAGGCCTGCGCACATCTGGAACTCGACGACCCGGTTCTCGGTCCCGCCGCCGAAGTCGCCGTCGATGGACAGCGGCGGGTAGTGGCCCGGCTCCATCGCCAGGTCGAGACGACACTGCACCTCCTTGACCTCGACGCCTTTCGCGCCCCGGCGCAGCGTGGGTCGGGTGTCGGTGTGCCCGCACACGGACGCCTGCGCGACGCCCGGTGTCCCGCCGGGCGGGCACGAACGCGGGTGCGCGGACCAGGTGTTCAGCGCGGCCCAGGTGAGGGGGCCGATCTCGCCGTCGGCGGTCAGTCCCGCACACCGCTGAAACGTCTGGACCCGTTCCGCGGTGCCGGGCCCGAAACTCCCGTCCACCGCGATCGGCGTGTAACTGCCGTGCTTGGTGGCCAGGTTGAGCTCACACTGCGCTTCGAGCGCCGCCGGCCCGGTGGATCCCTGCCGCAGCACCGGCTGTTCGGCGGTGTGACCGCATACGGCGATCGCGGCCTTGGCGTCGCTCTCCGCCGACCCGAACCCGAGCATGATCAAGGCACTCGTGAAGGCCAGACCCCGGCGAAACGTCCTCGGTCGCATCCGTTCCTCCTGAAGAATTGGTCGACGGGCCGGACGGCTGCCGTCGGCATGCGGCGCCCGCTCCTGGAGCGCCCGCGTCACTGCACCGCGCGGCCCCGGGGCGGCCGGCGGAAGGTACCGCCGGGCCGGCCGCGAACCCCGGGGCCTGCCCGGGCCGATCATGCCGCAGACACGGGGTGTGGCAGGCTCCCCCGGAGATGGCTGCTGGAATTGCTCTGAACCTGCCAAGCTGCCTCCAGTGCATCGAGATGCCGGGACGCCGACCTGTGCCGGCCCAGGCCTGCGCCGAGCCGCTGGAATGCCGTGGGGACGGCGACCGGCGGGCCGCGGATCAGGGGGGAATCATGAGTGAATACGCAGAAGTCGAGCGGTTCGCCTCGCGGTTGCGCATGCTGAAGGAGCGAGCCGGGCACTGGGACTGCCGACTGGCGGCCCGTTCTTCGGGGGCCGGTTTCGGCCAACTTGATGGTTGCTGAGTACGCGTACTCAGCAACGGAAGCGATCAACCCGGCAGACTCCGGGGTCCATGACGGATCACCGAGGAGCGAACATGAGTCGAACGAGCAGAGCGCTGACCGTGACGGCGCTGGCCGCCTGTGCGTTGGCGGGCGTCGGGGCGGGGCCCGCCGCCGCAGCCGGCGGTCCCCTGTTGCCCCACCCCGGCCCGGACGGCCTGGTGTGGGTGGAGGAACGGACCGGTGACGGCGGCGTCGCGTCGGGCGGCGCCTGGGACGGCCTGCCGACCGTCCTCACGGTGGCGTGCGAGGGCGACGGCAGCGTGCGCGTGACGATGCAGTCGCAGGAGGCGGAGGTGGCCGACTTCTCGGTCGACTGCCCGGCGGGGAGCACCGGAGTCGGCTCGGCGACCATGGCCGCCGGCGTCGTCCGACCGGGCTCCTTCACCATCGGCGTGGACGCCTCGTCGCAGTCCGTCCGATGGGCGCTGACGGTGACTCAGCCGGAGTGACGAACGGGAGCGCGGGAGACCCCGGTCGCGCCGGGACCACCCCGCTCGCCCACGCCGGAGGTCCTCGGCCGCTGCGTCAGACCGGCAGTGCTCCGGCCGGGTGGCCGTGTTCCCGGCCGCATGCGGTGAGAGCGAGTACGCCGTGCCCGGCGACTGTCGTCCCGGGGCCGAGGGAGCCGGGATCGACCGACAGCCGGGCGGCCACGTCGACGGCGTAACAGGTGTCGGGGATGCCGAGTTCCTCTTTCACCTGCCGGTATCTGGAGTCGAGCGCCGCGATGTCCGAAGGGTCCACCCCGTCGAAGAGGTCGTCGGGGAAAGAGCCTCTCTGATGCGGCAGCAGGTATCCGGCTTCGGCGGGGTGTCCCGGTTGCCGGTCGCCCAGTTCGTCGCCGTCTCCTTCGTCGTTGTCTTCTTCGGCGCTGAACGCGTCGTAGAAGCGCACCACTTCACCGGCCTCGGCGATGCACCAGGCGGTCCAGCTGTCCCCGCAGCTCATCCCGTACCACTGGGCCGCCCCGAACCGGTCGCTGAGCTCCGCACACCGCTCGCGCACCACACCCGCCATGACCTCGTCGCGACAGGCGTCGTCGGCGTCCTCCATGCGGTGGGCGTCCTGCGACGGCTGGCCGAAGACCAGGGTCCAGCCGTCCAGCACCGGGCTGACGAACGCCCGGGCGCAGGCTTCGTGGCCGTGCGCCCGGCGCCAGTTGTGACGGTCGTGGTTCCAGGCGGCCGCGCCGGTGCGCAGGGTGACCGACTGGGCGTCGCCCAGATCGAAGGCGTCCAACACCGCCCGCGGATCGGCGCACGGCACCGCGTACCAGGATCCGCACAGGTGCATGCGCTCGGGCACCTCCGTGTGCTGCTTGATCCGCGTCAACCGGCGCAGTGCGTCAAGGTCTTCGGAATCCAGCGCGGCCGGCCCGCCGATGGCGGCGAGTGCTTCCAATGCCCCCGCCCGCAGCCGGGGCCCGCGCGCGGGCGCCCGGCGTATCCGCCGCAGGGCGGCGACCGCGCCGGCGCCCAGGGCCGTGCAGGCCGTCACGGCGCGCCGCCGGACCTCCTCCACAGGGTCACCCAGTGACGGCAACAGCCGGTCGGTGAACGGCAACGCCGACTGCGCCCGCCCCTGAAAGGCGGTGAGCGCGCTCACGCGGACCTGGGGGTGCGGATGCTTCAGCAGGGGCAGGAAGACCGTCATGTCCTGGACCTGAAGGCCTCCCAGTGCCCATCCGGCCCTGCGCTCCACTTCGGGCGAAGCGGCCGAGACGACGGCGTCGACGAGCGGGACGAGCGCGGGCTCGCCGATGCGGCTCAACACCTCCCCGGGGTAGGCCCAGTTGACGGGCGACTGCTCGTCGCAGAGCACGTCCAGCACCCCGAACACCACCTCGGCGCCTCGCGCCACGAGGGCGTCGCGGGCCGTCCGGGGGTCTTCCCCACGACCGGTGAGCGCATCGACCAGCTGTTCTCTGTCCACGACGCCACCGTAGCCGGGGCCACTGACAGCGCCGTCGCGCCGGGGAGTCGACCCGGGGCGGGAGGAGCCGGCGGCTCCACCTCGCCCCGTCCGGGACGACGCGGCGCCGCTCCGGACGGGGTTGTTCGTGAGGCGCAGCGCAGACGTCGTCCAGCCCCGTGAGTCAGCGGCTGCGGATGGCGCTGGTGGTGAAGAATCCCATTGCCGCGGCGCTGACCAGGGCACAGACGGCGAAGAGGGCGGTACGTCGCATGGAAGGACCTTTCCGGTGAAGACGGATGGGCTCTGCACAACGCCGGTCGGCCCCGTGTCGCTTCGCCGCCGGATCGACCCCACTCGTACGGGCGCGGCCAAGCGTGTGGCGGGCCGGGCTCCCCAGGTGTCTCAGGCCCTCGTCGGCACCGGCCGGCGCACCAGGTAGGCGGCCGCGGTCGACACGAGAACGGCCATGCAGGCGATGAACACCAGCCCCGCACCCTCCAGGCCGATCGGGCCCGTCAGTACGCCCACGCCGATCACCGGCACCGAGATGCCGGCGTAGGCCACCACGAAGAGCGTCGAGATCACCGCCGCGCGCCGGTTGGCGGGAGACGCCTCGGCCACCGCCGACAGCGCACCGCGGAAGGCCAGCCCCTGCCCGGCCCCGCCGACGAGCGCGCTCAGCACCACCAGTGACAGCACCTCCCATCGCAGGGCGCCCGCGAGCAGCGCCAGCCCGGCCAGCAGCGCCCCGCACCCCAGAGGCAGCGATCGTCCGACCCCGACCCGGCCCACGGCCAACTGCCCGGCGGTCGAGGCGAAGAAGGCCAACGCGACGATCAGACCGCTCACGGCGTGGTTGCCCACGTCGAGGGAGTGCGCGAGGAACGCGGGGCTGACCGAGGTGAACACCCCGAACAGCGCGAACCCCACGAACGAGGCGATCGCCGCCGGCCCGAACACCGTCCGCACCTGTGGCGGCAGAGCGGGCCGCTGCGGCCGTACGGTGCTCGGCGGCCTCCGGTCCCGCACGGTCTCCGGAAGGCCCGCCACGACCGCGGCCGAGCAGGCGACCAGGGCGAGGTACACGGCGAACGGCAGGTACAGCGGCCAGGCCGCGTACTGCGCGAGGATCCCGGCGAGCAGCGGCCCGCAGCCCAGGCCGCCCATGTTGGCGGCCGTCGCCACGAACGTGGCCCGCAAGGCGCCGCCGGCCGGCGCCAGGTCCATCACGTATGCCGTGGCCGCTCCGGTGAACAGACCGGCGGACAGTCCCGAAAACAGCCGTCCCGCGTACAGCCAGCCCAGCCCGGTGGCGCTCAGGAAGCAGACGGCGCTTGCCGCCGCGCATCCCAGGCCCCACAGCAGCACAGGTCGTCTGCCCACGGTGTCCGAGGCGTTGCCCGCCACCAGCAGTATGCCGATCACCGCGAAGGCGTACACCGCGTACACCACGGTGACCGTCAGTTCGGAGAAGTCGAACTTGTCCTGGTAGAGGCCGTACAGAGGGGTCGGCAGCGTGGTGCCCGCCATGCACACGGCGAACACGGCCCCGCCGAGCACACAGGGGATCCATCCTCGGCGCTCACGGTCCATGCCGGCGACAGTAACGGCCCGCCCGCGAACCCGGCGAGGCCCGACGTGCCCGCGGCGGGCCGCCCCGTGAGGGATCAGGCGACGGACCAGTCCCGCAGTTGGCGGGCGATCCGGGCGACACCGAGAGCTCCGGAAGCGGCGTCGCGCACGAGCGCGACGGCCGCCTTGGGCGGGTAGTCGAGCCTGCGCGCGTTGAGGATCAGGTAGGCCTCGGTGGCATGCCAAGCGAAGGCTTCGTTCGAGTGCTCCAGGCACGGCAGCTTCGCCAGGGTCTGCAGCAGGGCGCCGGCCTTGAGGTGCAGCGAACCGTAGACGTCGTGCTCCAGCGCCCGCGCGTTGACCCGCGCCACCGCGGCGTACAGCGGCCCGTAGTCGTCGACCTGCGGATCACCGTCGAGCAGCTCGGCGGCATGCAGCAGAAACGTGACGTCCAACGGGTGGTCCGGCTGGGTCACGCCGCGTGCCCTCGCTCCTGCTGTTCGAGGTCGCGCCGTGCTTCCCGTTCGGCCGCTCGCTCCTCGGCGCGCGGGTCCGCGGCGCTCGGTTCGGCCGCGAACGCCGCACCGCTGCGGGCCATGGACTCCTTGAAGCCCTCCAGGAACCGCGCTTCGACGGCGGTCGCACGGGCGTAGGCGGCCGAGAGGATGTACTCCTGCAGACTGACCCCCTCCTGCTTCGCGGCGGCGGCGATGGCGGCCCGCTGCTCGGGGTCGGGGAAACGCAGATTCATCGCTTTGGGCTCCGACATGCAGCCCACGGTACCAGTGGTACCACGCCTGGACCCGGGGAACCGGGTCCCTTCGGCCGCCTCCGCTCAGCCGGCGTACACCCTGCCCTGACGCACGACGAAGTGCGTCGGCCCGGAGCAGCCCAGGGAGGGTGTGAGCAGCAGGCTCACCGTGATCGGTGCGGGCTCGGTGCCGGCGGTCGAGAACTGGCAGACGGCGCCCTTGCCCGTCAGCGGGTACCAGAACCAGCCGTCGACGTCGCCCACGGTCACCCGGTCCGACTCCTTCCAGGCACCGCCTGCCTGCGTATAGACCTGCAGGCGCACCGAGGCGGCGTAGGCGTCGTCGGCCGACCGCAGAGCCGTCAGGGTGACCCTGTAGTCGCTGCCGAGGACGGACGAGGCGATCTGACGTGTCTGCGGCGTCGCGGCCTTCGCGCCGGAAACCCCCGCGCCGGAAAGCCCGGCATCGGAGGCCCCAGCGTCGGCGGCCGCGAGCGTGGTCGCCGTCAGGGCGACGAGGACCGCGGCCGCGACGCCGCGGGTTCGCATGCGAGCGAGACTCATGTGTTCCCCCGTTGGAACGAGTCGGAATGGATGGTGGAAATCATCCCCTTTGTCGATGAAGACACGCGATACGTACCGGCGGTTGCACGGGAACCCCGGCTACTGCTTCGAGGCCTGGTCGGGGAAGAGTTTCTCGACGTACTTGTCGAGCAGCGTCTCGTATTTCTTGGCGTTCTCCGGGTCCATGGTGGTGTGCCGGACGATCTTGATGCCGCTCTTGGGGTTCAGCATGAAGTTCTTCGACAGGAGCACGCGGGCCTGCATGAAGTT
Source organism: Streptomyces sp. NPDC050121 (assembly GCF_044460385.1). NCBI lineage: Bacteria > Bacillati > Actinomycetota > Actinomycetes > Kitasatosporales > Streptomycetaceae > Streptomyces > Streptomyces sp. NPDC050121. The sequence continues at coordinate 22,377 of NZ_JBITJV010000037.1, forward strand.
CTGCCGGTTCGCCACCCGCATCATCTCGTGGCGGCTCTTCTTTCCCTGCCCCTGGAAATGCTCGGGGTTCTTCCCGACGAGCTCCCGCTGCCGTCCGAGTTCCGGGTGGCTCAGCTTCTCCGGATGGTTGACATAGTCGTCGAGGTGGGTGGTCGGCGCGTATGCGCCCTGGTGGAACCGTTCAAGCGTTCTGTTGTGGAGGGCGGTGGCCTGCTGCTTGAGATGCCACTGCTGTTGCTGCTTCGCATGCGCATCGAGTTGCGGACGCGCGGCTCCCACCTGGTCCGCGGTGATGCCGGGGCCGGGCGGGAGGACGTCGCTGCCCGGAATCGGCGACGGCTCCTGGACGTCGGTGTTCCACACCGCGCGGACGGCGTCGAGGTTTCTGGTGATCTCGTCGTTCATCTTCTCGCGCTCATGGTCGACGGGAAGCTTGATCCGCTCGTTCTCGACCTGGTCCGGTGAGGCGGCCGCGAACTTGTTGTAGCGGATGGGACCCAGCGTGTGGAGGTCGTCGAGGAGCTCGTCGTCATGCGGCAGACCATGCGGATGGGCGAGGTAGGCCACGTCGTCGGCCAGGTTCTTGGGGACGAGGATCTGGAAGAGGCTGCCCTCTTTTGTGTCGTTGAGTTTTTCGGCCTCTTCGTAGAGTTCCTCGACTCCGCTGGTGTCCAGGCCGAACTTGGTCAGGAAGTCCTTGATGAACGCTGCCACGGGGATTTCGGTCTGCCCCTTGCCGATCTGGAAGTAGTGGAAGGTCTCCTCGCCCGGGTGGTTCAGGCCGCCGTGCAGGGACAGGTTGGCAGAAATGATGTTGGACTTGGTGGGGGTGATGTTGTCGTCGATCAGTCCGTTCTGCTTCATGTCCGCGTCGAAGAACTGCGAGATGTTCTCGTAGTGCGAATAGTCGGTGTCCTTCGGCCCCGGGTACCTCAGGAAGTGGAAGTCGTCCGGCACTTCCTCGCGGTGATGGCGGGAGTAGACCCGCTTGTAGACGTCCTGGGCCACCCGGATGCGGGGATCCTGGGCGTGGAAGAAGGGGTAGTGGTCGCCACCGTGCTCCTCCTCCTTCGCGATCACGTCCTGCTGTATCCGCTTGTACTGCTTCGCCTGCTCCTCGGTGATCTTCCGGCGCAGACGCCCGTCCTGCTCTTGTTCCTCCGTCAGTTCGGGCGTGGGCGTGAGGAAACGGCCGTGCACGCCCATCCGGTGCTGCCCCGTCTCCTCCAACTCGGCGTTGTGGAAAGGGAGATTGAGATGCGCCTGGGTGGCCGACCTCATGCGCTGGACGGGCGCGGGCGGCGTCCCGCCCGCGGCTCCGCCCGGCGCGGAGGCAGGGGCGGCGGCAGGGGTGTGCGCGGTGTCCGCGACTTCCCCGCGCATGACCTCGGTCGCCCGGGCCTCCGCCTCGCGCTCGAAGCGGTCCGACGGGTCCGAGATGCTCAACCCGGTGCCGTCGTCCGTCCCCGCGACCGGTCCCTGCCGTTGCTGGATGACATGGGTCAGCTCATGCGCCAGGGTGTGCTTGTCGCTCCCGCCGTCGCCGATGACCACATGGTTGCCGGAGGTGAACGCACGGGCACCCACCGAGGCCGCGGAACGCTGCGCGGCGGCGCCGGTGTGCAGACGCACGTCGGAGAAGTCGCTGCCCAGCCGCGCTTCCATCTCGGCGCGCAGCGGCTCGTCCAGCGGCCGGCCGGTCGAGCGCAGCACGTCGTGCACCGCGGACCGTTGCACAGCCTGCTCGTGCCCGGGGTCCGCGCCGGCGTCGCCCCGCTGCTCCTCGACCATCCGTGCCACCACCGCGTTTCCGGCGGTGCGCTGCAAGGACGCGAGCGCCGCCGGGGACATGGGGGCGGCGGCGGGCTGCACCACCGCGGCTGTCTGTCCCGGCGGGTTCGGCACGCGCCGTGGGCCGGCGTCCTTCTCGGGCTGTTCCTTCGCACGCATGGCGGACCTTTCCTCGATCCTCCTTCTCTACCCAGGCGCAGGCCGACCGGGAAAGGTCCGAACGGGCACCTCCGGGTGCACGATCGCCCGTCCGAAGGCCCACCCGCCGAGTCGGCCGGAGTCAGTGGCCGTATCGCCCGTGGGTCAGCCGCTTCAGCACCGCACCTGCCATCGCCTCCTCGCCCTTGGCGTTGGGGTGGGCCGGAGCGGCCGGCGAGGCGGGCCGCAACGGCTCGATCCACCGTTCCGCCGGGGGCTTGCACATGTCGTGGCCGATGGTCGGACCGTAGGTGTCGACGTACTCGGCGTGGTTCCAGCGGGCCACCAGACGCAGCATCAGATTGAGGCGTTTGCCGGTGTCCCGGAGGTAGGGGAAGTCCCGCGACGCGAACGGCACGGCGGGCGCACAGCTGCTGCCGTCGTCGGGCAGAAGGTCGGGGTAGCCGACGACGAGGACCCGGGCGCGGGGGGCCCTGTCGTGCACGGCTGCAAGCACCCGCGCGACCTTGGGCGCCGTCCTGGCGATCTCGACCGTGAGCTGGTCGACGCCCGAGGACCCGTAGTGACGTTGGCACGGATTGCCCGTCGGATCCTGCGGGGCCAGTTGGGCACAGGTGCCGATGATCGAACCGAAGCCGATGTCGTTGCCGCCGATCTGGACCGTCACGAGGCTGCTGTTGCGGCTCAGCGCGTCGAGCTGAGGGCCGTTGGTCCCCTGCGGCTTCCACATGTTCTCGGTCGTCGCCCCGCTGCAGCTGACGTCCTTGAACAGGCTCGCCCGCAGCTGCCCGGCCACGAGCGACGGGTAGTTGTGGTCGGAGCGGGCGCAGTTGGCGTCGACCTGCCGGGGGATGAAGGGGCCGGAGGTGTAGGAGTCGCCGAGCGCCACATACCGGCTTCCGCCACCATCACCGTCATCGCCCCCGCCGTGCGCCGCCGCGGGCGCGGCCGAAGCGGCCACGAGGGCACAACCTCCCAGCGCCGCCAGAAAGGTGACGCCCTTTCGGCGACGACCGGCCAGTCCCGCCACTCTCCCCGTGCGTATGTCGCCCTGCATCGCGTTCCTCCCCCTCGAAGCCCACGCCCACCGACGACGTCGTCCAGTCCGGCCGTCGTCGCGTTCAACTGGGCTTGTATACCGCCGGGTTGGTCGCCGGGGCCAGAGGCGGGAGCCAACGCGTCCCCACGACGAGGCGGTATGTCCGTTCCACGGCCGCCGAGGCGGTGTGTACGGCCGGTTCGGCCCACTGGGGGTTCCGTTCGACGGTGCCCCCAACAGCGCCGACGAAGGCGGGGGTGGCCCTCCCTGACAGAGGGCCACCCCCACGTGCGGGGAGACCGCGAGGAGACCGCGGGAAGACGGTCAGTAGGTGTGCAGCGTGAGCCCGTAGCGGTTGAGGATCTCGTTCACCGGCTGGAACCAGGTCTCGCCGCCGGAGGAGCAGTTGCCCCAGCCGCCGGAGGTGACGCCCTGCGCCTGGTCGCCGCTGATGAACGAGCCGCCGGAGTCGCCCCCTTCGGCACAGACGTTCGTCTTCGTCATCTGGTGCACCGCGCCCTCGCTGTAGTTGACCGTCTCGTCCTTCGCCAGCACCGTGCCGCAGTGCCAGTGCGTGGTCGACCCGGACCGGCAGACGGAGGCGCCCACGGGGGCCTCGGCCGAGCCGCGCACCAGCTGGTCGGAGACCGTGCCCCAGCCGAGCACGACCGGAACGGTCCACCAGCCACTGCCCACGCTCACCCAGGCATAGTCGTTGTCGGGGAACGAGGAGCCCTGGAAGGCGCCGACGTAGGAGCCGTCCCAGCCCGAGACGCCCGCGCCGGCCCGGCCGCAGTGGCCGGCGGTGACGAACCCGCCGTACACCGAGAAGCCGATGGAACAGCGCACGTTGCCCGTGTAGTAGGGGTCGCCGCCCACCGTGCCCGCCGCGAACGTGCGCGGAGCCGAGGCGACGGTCTCGACGGTGACGGGACCGGCGGTGCGGGCCTGCGCCAGGAACCGCTGGACATCGTTGTCGGAGCGCCGGTCGCCGACGACGGAGACCACGACGGCGTTCGCCACCGGGTCGACATGCCAACTCCCCACCCCAAAGGGGGCGGAGAGCCGGTCGATGCGTGACTTCGCCGTGTCCAGCGCCCTTGCGCTGTGCTCGACGACACGGACACCGGCCCCCTCGGCGCGCAGCGTCGCGCGGGTCGACCGCGTGGCCTGCGAGGTGACGGCGACCGTCAGACGGCCGTCGGCGGCGTCGAACCAGGACCCCGCGTAGGCGGCGCCCGCCGTGCGGCGCGCCTTCGGTTCGAGTGCGGTGGCGGCCCGCTCGGCGTCCAGCCGGGCGGCGGCCTGTTCCTCGGTCAGCCCCAAGTCCTGCCGCATGGCGTCGAGCAGCGCGGCGGCGGGGGCGGTACTCGAAGCAGAAGCAGAAGCAGAAGCAGAAGCAGAAGCAGAAGCGGAGGCGGAGGCGGAGGCGGAGGCGGAGGCGGAGGTGGAGGCGGTTGTGGCGGGCGCGGCGGTGGCCTCGCCGCCGTTCGCCGCGGCGGGGAGGGTGCCCGCGCCGCCGAGGCCGGCGAGCGTCAGTAATGCGGCCAGGCAGACGTGCTTGAGCCTTGTGCGTCTCATGGGTGTTGCCCTTCGTCGTTCCAGTGAGTGGGGGGTGGAACAGCGGATGGGTGAGAGCGCTCTCAGGTGTGGCGCGGCAGAGCCTAGCCCGCTCAGGGTGTCAGGTCCATACCAATACCGGTCCGAAGCCCGTACGAATTCCCGTACCAGTACCAGCGCCAGTCCCAAGGGCCCGAACGATGCTGGTGCCGACGCGGGACGGCGTACCGGTAGCGGTTCGCACCCCCGTACCCTGTGCCGGGTGTCGTCCTCCCGCCTCCAACGCGTCGCCGTCCTGGTGCTGGCCGGCGCCAAGCCGCTCGACGTCGGCATCCCCGCGCAGGTGTTCGCGACCCGCGCGAGCATGCCCTACGAGGTGCGGGTGTGCGGCGCGGCGCCCGGCCTGGTGACCGGCGGAGACGGCCTGTCGTACCACGTGGCCCACGGCCTGGACGCGCTCGACTGGGCCGATGTCGTCTTCATCCCCGGCTACCGGCTCCCCGACCGCGACGACCCGCCGCAGGCCGTCGTCGGCGCGCTGCTCGCCGCCCATGCCCGGGGCGCCCGGCTGGCCGCCATCTCGACGGGGGCCTTCGCGCTCGCCGCCACCGGCCTGCTCGACGGCCGACGGGCCACCACGCACTGGCACTACACACGGGCGCTGGCGGCGAAGCACCCGCAGGTGAAGGTCGACGAGAACGTCCTGTTCGTCGACGAGGGCAGCGTGCTGACGTCGGCCGGAGCCGCCTCCGGCATCGACCTGTGCCTGCACATCCTGCGCCGCGACCTCGGGGTGGCCGCCTCCAACCACGCGGCCCGGCGCCTGGTCGCCGCCCCCTACCGCAGCGGCGGCCAGGCGCAGTACGTGCCGCGCAGCGTGCCCGAGCCGCTGGGGGAACGGTTCGCCGCCACCCGCGAGTGGGCGCTGCACCGGCTCGGCGAACCCCTCACCCTGGAGACGCTGGCCCGGCACGCGGCGGTCTCGGAGCGCACCTTCTCGCGACGCTTCGTCGAGGACACCGGGTACACACCGATGCAGTGGGTGATGCGCGCCCGCATCGACATGGCCCGCGAGCTGCTGGAACGCTCCGAGCGCAGCATCGAGCAGATCGCGAACGACGTAGGCCTCGGCACGGGGGCGAACCTGCGGGCGCACTTCCAGCAGATCCTCGGCACCACACCGAGCGAGTACCGGAGCACCTTCACCCGGGGCGAGTAGCCGGGGAGCGCGCCGGGCGCCCACTTCCTCGGCCTGGCGAGATCCTTGCGAACCCTGGCGCTCACGCCCCGGTCACGGTCGGGCGTCGCGCGCGAGGCTGGTGCTGAACCGAAGGGACACCATTCATGACTCGCATCGCCATCAACGGTTTCGGTCGTATCGGACGCAATGTGCTGCGTGCGCTCCTGGAGCGCGACAGCGCCCTGGAGATCGTCGCGGTCAACGACCTCACGGAGCCCGCGGCTCTCGCGCGGCTGCTCGCCTTCGACTCGACGGCCGGCCGGCTGGGCCGTCCGGTCACCGTCGACGGCGACACCCTCGTCGTGGACGGCCGGCGCATCAAGGTCCTCGCCGAGCGCGAGCCGGGCCGGCTGCCCTGGGGCGAACTCGGCGTCGACCTCGTGCTGGAGGCCACCGGCCGCTTCACCTCCGCCAAGGCCGCCCGCGCCCACCTCGACGCGGGCGCGCGCAAGGTGCTGGTCAGCGCGCCCTCCGACGGTGCAGACGTCACCCTGGCCTATGGCGTCAACACCGACGCCTACGACCCCGAACTGCACACGATCGTCTCCAACGCCTCGTGCACGACCAACGCGCTGGCCCCGCTGGCCGCGGTCCTGGACGACCTGGCCGGCATCGAGCACGGGTTCATGACCACGGTGCACGCCTACACGCAGGAGCAGAACCTGCAGGACGGGCCGCACCGCGACGCCCGCCGGGCCCGTGCCGCGGCCGTCAACATCGCGCCGACCACGACCGGCGCGGCCAAGGCGATCGGCCGGGTGCTGCCCAACCTCGACGGCAAGCTGTCCGGCGACTCGCTGCGGGTGCCGATCCCGGTGGGCTCGATCGTCGAGCTCAACACGAGCGTCGCGCGTGACGTGACCCGCGAGGAGGTCCTGGCGGCCTACCGTACGGCCGCCGAAGGCCCGCTGGCCGGGATCCTGGAGTACTCCGAGGACGCGCTGGTGTCGTCCGACATCGTCGGCAACCCGGCCTCCTCGATCTTCGACTCGGAACTCACCCGCGTCGACGGCCGCCACATCAAGGTCGTCGCCTGGTACGACAACGAGTGGGGCTTCTCCCACCGCGTGGTCGACACCCTCGAACTCCTCGCCCGCTGACGCGACCCCGGCCGGCCCCGCTGCTGAAGCCGGGGCCGGCCGGACGGTGGCACTCTCCACCTCTTCGGTGATGTCGCGGACCCGGCGCTGGCCGTCAGGAGGCAGTTCGTGCGCCCGAGCCGTCCGGGGCGGGAATCGCCAGTTCACGGTCCCTGTGCGCGCGGCCGACGGGTCCCGTGGTCACCCGCGCCGAACTCATGGGGGACAATACGATGTTGTCGCCGTCAACGGTTCCGCTGTTCCGGCCGTCGGGCGACGCCTCGGAAGCGACCGTCCATGAAAGCAGAGCGCCCCGGTGATCCCCGTCTTCGACGACACCCCGATCTACCATCGCCTCGTCACCGAACGCGGTGATGTGCCCGCCCAGGTGCGTGGCGAGGCCGAACGCATCAAGAGAGACCTGGACCGGGTCATGAGCGCCCCGTCCTCCTTCACTCCCGGCCTGCCCGCGCAGCGGTCGTTCTTCTCCTGAGCACACGGAGTCCCATGAACGAGGTCGAAGTCGGCACCGTCCCCCGGCCGTTGGTGCTGCCCGACGGGCGGCCCGCGATGGCGGCCTGGACGCTCGACCCCCGGCTGCGGCATCTCAACCACGGCTCGTTCGGCGCCGTCCCGCTGGTGGCGCAGCAGCGGCAGAGCGCGCTGCGGGCCGAGATGGAACGCGCGCCGGTCGTATGGTTCCCGTCGCTGCCCGGCCGGATCGCCGTCGCCCGCGCGGCCCTCGCCGGTCACCTGCGGACCGACGTCGGGGACCTGGCTCTCGTGCCGAACGCCAGCGCCGGGGCCAGCGTCGTCTTCGCCGCGCTCGCCGACCGCCCCGGCGGGGACATCGTGGTCACCGACCACGGCTACGGTGCCGTCACCATGGGCGCCCATCGGCTGGCAGACCGCTGGGGGAGGAGCGTGCGCACCGCCCGGGTCCCCCTGGCGGCCGACGCCGAGCAGGCCTACCAGGCGGTGATGGCGGAGGTGGACGAGGACGTCGCCCTCCTCGTCCTGGACCACATCACCTCCGCGACGGCACGGCTGATGCCGGTCGAACGCGTCGCCGCGGAAGCCGCGCGGCGCGGGGTCACCCTGCTCGTCGACGGCGCCCACGCACCCGGACTGCTCGCCGCGCCGCTGGACGGCCTGGTCTGCGACGCCTGGGTCGGCAACCTCCACAAGTGGGGGTGCGCCCCGCGCGGCACGGCGGCGCTCGTCGCCCGCGGCCCGCTGCGCACGGACCTGCACCCGCTGATCGACTCCTGGGGCGCCGCCGAACCCTTCCCGGACCGCTTCGACCATCAGGGCACGCTCGACGCCACGGGCTGCCTGGCCGCGCCCACCGCGCTGGACTTCATCGACGACACCTGGGGCTGGGACACCGCCCGCCGGTACATGGACGAGCTGGCGGAGTACGGCGCCCACGTCGTCGCGGCCGCCTTCGCCCGGACCGGGACCACGGCGGACCCCGTCGACGTCGGGATGCCCGTCCCCGGCATGCGCCTGGTCCGGCTGCCCGAGGGACTGGGCACGAGCCGGGTCGCGGCGGACGCCCTGCGCGACCGTGCGACCGCCGAGCTGGGCGTGGAAGCCGCGTTCACCAGCTTCGACGGGCTCGGCTACCTCCGGCTGTCCGCCCACGTCTACAACACCCCCGAGGACTACGACCACTTCGCCGAGGCCTGCGTGCCCCTCGTCGAGAAGTGGGCCCGCGAGGCAGGGGAATCACCGGCCCGCGCGTAGGCGCCGCAGGTGCAACTGGGCCGGGGGCGGCCCGTTGTCAGTGCCGTGATGAAGGATGCCCCAGGTGAGATCAACTTCCGCTCCGCGGGGTAGGCGGTCTCATGTCCCCGCCCAGGAAAGGTCCTTCATGATGCCGTCCTCCGCCGCCAAGCCGCAGGTCCGCGACGTCCTGAGCATCGTCTCCGATCCGCGTACGCCGGTGTTCGTGACCGAGTACGCCGGCGGACGCCGGGTGTACGGCTACTGGCGGCCGCTGGACGCCGACGGCGGATGGGGAGGCTGCTATGTCGCCCTGTCCACCGCCGAGTGCGACGCGCTGTACGCGGCGGGACGGATCACGCTCGGCGAGCCCGTCACGGATCCGACGAAGACCACCTACCGGGCCTGCCCCGCCCGCACTCCGGCCGCAGCCCCCCGCCCCACGGCCGCCCCGGTACGGACGACGGGGGCGAGGAGACACGCGGCGTGAGGGAGGGGCCGACGGCCGGCCGCCATGGGGCTCGGCATCACGGCCGCCCACACGGCGCCGACCGACGACATCTCACGGCACGTCAGGACAGCACTGACCGGGGGGCCTGGCGGCGCTCCGCCCGCAACCGGCGAGCAGGTGCTCCCCGTCGAGGAAGCCGAGTCGGCCTTCGGTCAGGCCGTGCGGGTTCGGGAACGGAGCATCCGCCACACCGCGTCCGAACGTTCCAGGAGCGTGTTGCGCACCACCGGGGCCGCCTCGTGGGAGGCCTGCCGGGCCTTCTCGACATACGCGGTGTCGACGGCGTGCGGTGGGAAGAGGTGGCTCGCGAAGACCATCGCCGGGATCATCCCGCCTCGGTGCAACTGCGGGACGGATTCCAGATAACTCTGGGCGTACGGCGCCAGCAGCGCGTCCTGGGCGGGGCGCCAGAACGCCGCCGCCACCTGGCCGACCGCGTTGACGGGGACCGCGCGGTCCACCGCCACCCTCTGCCACACCTCCGCCTTGGCGGCGGGGTCCGGCACGGCGGCCCGCACGGTGAGGGCGCGGACCCAGGCGTCGGGATCCGGGTCGTCGGCCAGGAGCACGGCGGCCTCGGCCGAGACGTCCCCGCCCAGTTCCGCTTCGCGGACCAGCGCGCGCCAGCGCAGATCCACGTCGTCGCCCGCCTGTTCACGCAGCCATGCCAGGTCCTCCGGGTTTGTCGCGGTGCGGGCCAGGCCGCGCAGGGCGACCCGGCGGCGGCCGGGGCCCGCGGCGAGCCGCCGACAGACCGCTGCCACCGCCGCCGTCAGTGCGGCGCGCTCGTCGTGCGGCGCCCACAGTTCGGCGATGTTCGCGGCGAGCGTCAGATAGGGCTCGATCACGGCGTCGGACGTCTCGGCCGCGAGGACGGCGGTGATGCACCGCCCGGCTTCCGCCGCAGTGGCCTCCCCGGCGGTCAGCATGTCCCACACGGTCGCCACGGCCACCCCCCGGGAGATGGCCGTGGGCAGCTGCGCCGCGGCGCCGAACAGGGCGTCCCTCGTCGCGGGATCCGGGCGGGTGGTGGCGAAGGTCAGATCGTCGTCGTTGATCAGCAGGAGGCCGGTGTCCGCCTCGGGCGGCAGACCGGTGAGCGGCGTGCGGGCCTGTGTCACCTCGACGCGTACCAGCGCCTCGCGTTCGAGGGCTTCGCCGTTCCTGCGATATGCGCCCACGGCCAGCACCTGCGGGCGCGGGACGCCCACGGCCGCCAGCGTCACGGTGTCGCCGTCGCGTTCCACGGTGAAGCGGTCCGGGCCCGCGGTGCCGAGCCACGCCGTGCGCCAGGTGTCCAGGTCGCGCCCGCTCGCCTCGGACAGTGCGTCGATGAGGTCCTGGAGTGTGGCGCTGCCCCACGCGTGGCGGGCGAAGTAGGAGGTCATGCCGGCCCTGAAGCGTTCCTCGCCGACATACGTCATGAGCTGCTGGAGAACGGACGCGCCCTTGGGGTAGGTGATGTTGTCGAAGATCGAGGCGGCCTGGGCGACGTCGTGGATGGGCTGATGGATCGGGTGCGACACGGGCCCCTGGTCGGAGAGGTACGCCCTGAGCTTGCCGTCCGCCAGATGGCCCGCCCAGGCGTCGGTGTACCGGGTGGCGCGCTCGGCGGCCCAGTGGCAGGCGAACTCCGCGAACGCCTCGTTGAGCCACAGGTCGTCCCACCAGCGCATGGTGACGATGTTGCCGAACCACATGTGGGCCATCTCGTGCAGCAGCACCTTCGCCAGCAGCTCGCTCTCGGCGGGCGTCGGCGTGGCCCGCCGCAGGAAGCCGTCCGACCAGGTCACACAGCCGTAGTTCTCCATCGCCCCGCCGAACTCCGGCATGAACACCTGGTCGTACTTGGCTTGCGGGAACGGCATGGCGAAGGCCTCGCCGAAGAAGGCGAGGCCCTGACGGGTGAGGGTGAAGATCTCGTCGGCGTCGCGGTCGAGGACCGCGGCGAGGGAGCGGCGGGCGTAGAGGCCGAGGTCGTGTCCGTCGGCCTCGCGGCGGACCTCGTGGAACGGCCCCGCATTGACGACCGTGTTGTACACGGACAGGGGCGGGGTGGCCGGGAACGTCCAGCGGCGGGCGCCGGCCAGCTCCTCGACGCGCGGATCCTGCGCGTTGCTGGTGACGGTCCATGCGGTCGGGGCGGTGACGGTGAAGGCGTGCGGGGCCTTCAGGTCGGGCTGGTCGAAGCACGCCCAGACGAACCGGGCCTCGTCCGGTTCGAAGCTCATCCACACATAGACCTCGCCGTCCGCGGGGTCGGTCGCCTTGTGCACGCCCGCGCCGGTCGCCGTGTCGGCCTGCACGCTCTCCACCCGCAGGACGTTGTGCTCGGCGAGGCCGGGCAGGAGTATCCGGCCGTCCCCGGCGGGGGTGAGCGGGCGGCCGTTCAGCGTGGCGCTGCGGACCTGCGCCGCACAGTCCACGAAGGTCTCCGCGCCCGGCTCCCGGCAGCCGAAGGTCACGGTGGAGACGCACCGGACCTCCGGCCCGTCGGTCAGACCGGTGAGGTCGATGTCGACGTCGTACCGCTCGACCGTCAACAACGCACCCCGGCGCTCGGCTTCCGTACGGGTCAGGCTCCGGAACTCCATATGTCCTCCCTCAGCAGACAGCGGGCGTCAGCGTATGACGCGGGACAACGGCGGACGCAGGGGTTTTCGCGCGTCACCATGAAGAACGACAGGCCGGTCCCCTCGTCATTGATCACCGCAAGTGCAAGGAGATATAAACTAAGTACATTGCATGAGCTGGCCCTGTCGTAATAATGGTTGGCATCTGCGTTTGAGTGAGGAGTGGCTTCGGGTGCGGTCATCCGGGAGGTGATAGCCCGTGAGTCAGTCCCTCGCACCCGCCGGTACGGCCGCCGGCCCGGTCGCAGAACTCGCCCTCACCAAAGACCTGACCCGTCCGGCCCGGCTGACGGTGCCCGACCTGCTCGCCTGGTCGCAGCACCGAACCGACGTCAGCTTCGAGTGCGCCACCGGCGGCGTCCGGCACCACGGCTTCACCGGACCACTGCTGCACGACGTCCTCATGGCCGCACCGCCCGCCTTCGACCCCGCCCGCCGCAAGGACCGCCTGCGCTTCCTGATCGCGGTGTCCGGCGCCGACGGCCACCACGCACTGCTGTCCTGGGCGGAGACCGACCCCGACTTCGGCGGCGCCCCCGCGGCTACACCACATGGGCATGACACCGATCGGTACCGAAAGCCGCCCGCCGGTCGGCGGAACCCCGTTGCCGGCAGCGGCCCCGATCACTACGGTCGGCCCCATGGCGGACGACGAACCCACGCGCGCGGCACGACTGTTGGACGCACAGGCCAAGGCCGAACGGCTCTTCGCGGAGATCGAGGGACGCGGGCTCGTCGCGCCGGGGGAAGGCGAGCGAGCGGTCAGCGACCGGATCCGGGACCTGGCGAACGAGCTGTTCGGCACGACCCGGCACTGGCACAAGCGGATCGTGCGGTCGGGCCCGAACACGCTCGCGCCGTACCGCGAGAACCCGCCGGACCGGGTGATGAGCGCGGACGACATCGTCTTCGCCGACTTCGGGCCCGTCTTCGAGGAGTACGAGGCCGACTTCGGCCGGACCTTCGTCCTCGGCGACGACCCGGTCAAGAAACGGCTGCGGGACGACCTGCCGAAGATCTTCGCCGCCGGCAAGCACATCTTCGAGAGCACCCCGGACATCACCGGCAAGCAGCTGTACACCGAGGTCGAGCGGCTGGCCGCCGACGCCGGCTGGGAGCTGGGCGGCTGGCACGCCGGGCACCTGGTCGGCGAGTTCCCGCACGAGTGGATCGACGGCGCCGACACGGAGTCGTACATCACCCCGGCCAACGAAACCCCGCTGCGGCGCACCGACAAGGCCCGGCGCCGCTGCCACTGGATCCTGGAGATCCATCTCATCGACCGGGAGCGGGAGTTCGGCGGCTTCCACGAGGAACTGCTCACCCTCTGACCAGACCATGAGCGCACGCACCGTACCCAAGGAAGCCCGCCCATGGACACCAGCACCGGTTCCATCCCCTCCAGCCGCGCATTCATCAGCGACAACATGGCCGGGGCGTCCCCGGAGATCGTCCAGGCCGTCGTCGAGGCAGCCTCGGGCCAGGTCCTGCCGTACGGCAGCGATCCGTTCACCGACAAGGTGCGCCGCAAGCTGGACACGATCTTCGAACGGGACACCGCCGTCCTCCTGGTCTCCACCGGTTCGGTTGCCAACGCCCTGAGCCTGGCCGCCCTGACCCGGCCCTGGGGAAGCGTGCTGGCCCACCCCGCCAGTCACATCAACACCAGTGAATGCGGAGCCCCCGAGTTCTTCACCGACGGAGCCAAGATCGTCACCGTGGCCGGAGACGACACCAAGGTCGACCCGGACGCTCTTCAGCAGGCGGTGCGTCACCGGGTGGGGGACGTGCACGCCGTGCAGCCGTCCGTCCTGAGCATCAGCCAGGCCACCGAAAGCGGCAGTGTCCACACCCTGGAGGAGATCCGCCGCCTGTGCGCCATCGCCAAGGACGCCGGTCTGCGTGTCCACATGGACGGCGCACGCTTCGCCAACGCCCTGGACCACCTCGGCGCCTCCCCGGCGGAGATGACCTGGAAGGCCGGCGTGGACGTGCTGTCGTTCGGAGCCACCAAGAACGGCGCGATGACCGTCGAGGCCGTCGTCTCCTTCGACCCCGCACTCGCCGGCGAACTCGCCTTCCGCGCCAAGCGTGCCGGGCAACTGGCCTCCAAGATGCGCTTCCACGCCGCCCAGCTCGACGCCTACCTCACCGACGACCTGTGGCTGCGCAACGCCCGCCAGGCGAACGCCATGGCCAGGCGGCTCAGCGACGGCCTCAAGGCCGTCCCCGGTATCGGCCTGTCGGCCACCCCGCAGGCGAACATCGTCTTCTGCCGTCTGCCCCAGCAGGCCGTCGGAGGACTCCTCGCCGAGGGCTACACCTTCCACCACGGTCGCTGGGGCCCTGGAGTCGTCCGGCTCGTCACCGCGTTCTCCCACATGCCGGGCGACATCGACGGGTTCCTCGACGCGGTCCGCCGCCACGTCGGATGAGCACCGGCTGCGGGAGCCGGCTTCGCGCGCGGCGAGGCGGGTCGCTCAGCGGACGTAGGCGTCGCAGAGGCCGCGTACGGCAGGGGGCACGGGTGACTGGTGCGACCACTCGCACACGGTGCGCATGTCGTATGTGGGCCGGGGCTGGGTGGTCCGCGGCCCAGGGGTCTGGTGGCGGGGCGCGACAGGGGCCGCGGACCGGCGACGGGCCGGCGGAGGCGTGGCGGGCCCGGGCGGTGCGGGACGTGCGGGTCGTGCCGCCGGGGCCGTGTCCGGGCGCGCCGGAGTCCGGGCGTGCGAGCGCGGGTGCCCCTCGGCGCCCGAGGAACGGCGCTCCGTGACGACGCGGTGGCCTCGGCTGTGCTGCTGCGGTGCCCGGGTGGGGGTGGTGGTGACGAGGGCGGTGCGCGCGGAGGCCTGGCCCGGCGCGGGGACGGGGGAGGGTGTGCGGGCGGCGTCCGGGGCCATGTGCGGGGGCGGCGGTGCGCCGGACGGGAGGGAGACGCAGCCGCCGGTGAGGAGGACGGCGGCCAGGACGGGGGCGAGGGCGAGGGGACGGCGCATGCCCACAGGGTGACGGTGGGCCGGGTGACACGGGGCTGCTTCGCCGGTGATCACCGGCATGGGTGACGCCTGCGGCGGGGTCGACGGTCAGCGGGGCAGGGACAAGGCCCCGGCAGGGGCAAAGCCCGGCAGGGGCAAGGCCCGTCAACGGGCCAGGCGGTGCTTTCTTCCGCCTCGGCGGAAACGCATCGCGGCGTAGATGAGATCGGCGAGGAGAACGAGGGCGCCGATGATCAGCAGGTAGAACATCCCGTGGGCCGCGAACCCGATGATGCCCAGGACGAGGGCCACGAGGATCAGAAACAGAAACGGGCTCATGGGTACTCCCGACGGCCTCGACGCCTCAGCGGCGGGCAAGGCGTCGCTCGCCGCCGGCGCCCGGCGCATAGTCCAGTTCGTAGTGTGCGAACACCTTCGGTTCGTCCTGGGCGCGCAGCTGGCCGTCGACGCCGATCGCCGGGGCCTTCTTCACTGCGTTTTTGCTGTGGGCGACCTTCAGATAACCCGGGCCGACGGTCGCCCCGCGGAGCGGCACGAACACCAGGCGGCGACGGGTGGGAAGACCCACGGTCACTGTTGCGAAGGAGGGCTTGTCGGTGCCGGTGTCCACGTAGACCGACTCCAGGACGCCGATCCTGTGCCCCTGTGGGTCGACCACGTTGTGACCGCGCCATTCACGGATATCGCCAGCCTCGAACATGAGGTACCTCCGCAAGTGCGGGTACCCCGAATCCGCTCGACAGGCACGTCGGCACATTCACTGCGGTCGGGCCATCAGCACCGCGACGTCGTCCTGGGCGGGATGCGGCAGCATCTGCTCAAGGACGCCGTCGCAGAGCGCGGCGAGCGGCTGACCGGGGCACCGCAGAGCCCGTGCGAGCCGGTCGAGTCCCTGATCGAGGTCCCTGCCGCGGGCTTCGACGAGCCCGTCGGTGTACAGCACGAGCAGACTGCCCGCCGGCAGCGGGACGACCTCGGTCCCGAACTGCTGCCCTCCCGTTCCCAGCGGGGTCCCCGGCGAGCCGTCGAGGAAGGTGATCGCGCCGCCCGGCGCCACCACCGCGGGCGGGGGGTGGCCGGCCCGCGCGACGAGGCATCCGCCCGAGGCGGGATCGTGGACGGCGTAGACGCAGGTCGCCATCTGGTCCTCGCCCATGTCGGCCACGACGGCGTCCAGCGAGCGGAGCATGTGGGCCGGCTCGATGCCGTGCCGGGCGAGCGTACGCAC
Organism: Streptomyces sp. NPDC050121; assembly: GCF_044460385.1. Taxonomy (NCBI): domain Bacteria; kingdom Bacillati; phylum Actinomycetota; class Actinomycetes; order Kitasatosporales; family Streptomycetaceae; genus Streptomyces; species Streptomyces sp. NPDC050121. Next base: position 38,344 of record NZ_JBITJV010000037.1, read on the forward strand.
CGCCGCACGGAGCTGGCCCATGACGGCCGCGGCGCGGATGCCGTGCCCCATGACGTCCCCGATGACGAGTGCGGTCCGTTCCGTGGGCAGCGCGATGACGTCGAACCAGTCGCCGCCGACGTCGTGTTCGCTGGCGGGCAGGTACCGTCCGGTGAGCTCCAGGCCGGGGACGGCGGGCAGCGCGCTGTTGGTGAGACTGCGCTGCAGGGTGAGGGCCGCCGCGCGCTGCCGGGTGTACATGAGCGCGTTGTCGATGTTCAGGGCGGCGCGCGCGGCCAACTCGTCGACGAGTACGCAGTCCTGCTCGTCGAAGGGCTCACGGCCGCGCAGCCGCGTCACCACCATCGCGCCGAGCACCTTGCCCCGGGCGACCAGCGGGACCAGTCTCGCGGAGCCCAGGTTCATGAGATAGGCGCGCAGGTCGCCGGCGCGGGGATCGGTGATCAGCGCCGGGACGTCGGACCGGTAGAGGTTGGTGGGACTGCCGTCGGCGATGACGCGTTCGTAGAGGGAGCCGGGTGCGATCCGGGACGTCATGCCCGGGACCAGCTTCGCCGTGGGGGCACCGGGATCGGGGAAGAGAGCGGCCATCCGCCGGACCACGCCGTGGGTGGCGGCGGTGGACTCGTCGGGCGCGATGACCTCTTCGAGGAGCTGGACGTCGGCGGAGTCCGCGAGCTGGGGCACCAGCATCCGCACGATCTCCTCGGAGGTCTGCCGCAGGTCCAAGGTGGTGCCGATCCGGGTGCCGGCCTCCGCGAGCAGCGCGAAGCGGCGGCGGGCGCGTTCGGCGTCGCGTTCGGCCCGCTGGCTCTCCGTGATGTCGATGAGGGAGGCGATCAGGCCCAGGATCCGGCCGGCGCCGTCGAGCAGCGGCGCGTAGGAACACGACCAGGTCCGTTCACGGTGGGGGTCCGCCGGAGTCCGCCCGGAACGGCGGACGTCGACGATCGCCGTGCCCCGGGTCAGTACCTCCCGCATCATCGACTCCAGAGCCACCGCGTCGACGCCGGGCACGACCTCCGTCAACCGCCGTCCGACATGATCGGCGGCCGGGACGCCGCTCATCCGGGCGAGTGCGTCGTTGACCCGCAGGAAGCGCAGATCGGTGCCGAGGGTGGCCAGACCGATGGGGGACTGACGAAAGAGGCTCTCCAGGGCCGCCAGGGAATCCCGCATGCGCAGCACCTGGGACGTCTCCACGGCGATCAGCAGTGCTCCGGGCCGTCCCCGCGCGTCGGAGGCCGGCACGATCCACATCTCCATGGTGACCTCATGGCCGTCGCGGTGACGCACCGACAGGGTGCCGACGACGGTCTCCCCGCCCTGGACGCGTTGCGTGAGCTGGTCGGCCAGCTCACGGTTGCCGTCGGGGACCAGCAGGGTCGACGCCGGCCGGTCGAGTACGTCCTGCGGCCGGAATCCGAGCAGATCCTGGGCGGCGAGCGACCATTCGACGATGCGGCCGTCCGCGTCCTCACGCCACAGTGCGATCGGAAGCAGCTCGCGCAGCACGCCCGCGTATCCGACAGCCCCCAAAGGCCGCGCGGGCGCCTGTCCCGCCCTCTGAGGGGCATTCACCGTGCTACCTCCCCGGGAGGCGATATCCGGATATGAAAAACCATATCCGGAAAGATTCGAAAGGGCGGAATGCGCCCGCGCCCCGAGGTGTCGGTGTGGGGGATGGCGGGGGCCCGAGCGGATCACTGAGGACGGCGCCGGCTCCGCAGGGTGTCCGTGGCGAACCGAACCGGGGGGACAAGGGGGCGGGCCACCGGGACGAGCGGCTCTCCGGGCTTGGTCAGATAACTGTAAAGAACATTGACAGTTAGCTGGTCTAGTCCAATCATGGGTCACTGTTCACCCCGCGGTTCTGTCCTTCCGCTGTCCCCGCCTGCCCTTTTCCCCATGGGAGCGTCAGTGAGACGACCTGGTCCTCTTCGTATGTTGCTGTCCTGCCTGAGCGTGACCGCTGTGTCCGCCGGGCTTGTCGCACTGGGAGGAGGGGATGCGCTTGCCGTGCCGGACTCCCTCCCGGCCCCCGGCAGGCCCATGCCGCCCCATGTGGCGGCGCCCTACTTCGAGGCGTGGACCGGCGAGAGCCCGGCCCGACTCGCCGCCGCCTCGGGCAACAAGTACCTCACCCTGGCCTTCCTCCAGACGGCCACGGCGGGCTCGTGCACCGCGTACTGGAACGGCGAGACCGACCAGCCGATCGCCCGCACCACGTTCGGCCGCGACATCGCCACGATCCAGGCACGCGGCGGCAACGCCATCCCGTCCTTCGGCGGCTGGTCCGCCGACACCACCGGCACCGAACTGGCGGACAGCTGCACCAGCGTCGACGCCATCGCCAAGGTGTACGAGAGCCTCGTCACGACGTACGGCATCACCCGGATCGACCTCGACGTCGAGGGCGACTCCATCGACAACGCCGCCGGCATCGACCGCCGCAACAAGGCGATCGCCGAGGTCCAGCGCTGGGCCGACCGCACCGGCCGCAGCGTCCAGTTCTCCTACACCCTGCCGACCTCCACGACCGGCCTCGAAGCCAACGGCCTGGCCCTGCTGCAGAACGCCGTCGACAACGGCGCGCGGGTGGACGTCGTCAACCTCATGACGTTCGACTACTACGACGGCGCCACCCACGACATGGCGGCCGACACCGAGACGGCCGCCGCCGGCCTGCACGATCAACTGGCCGCGCTCTACCCGAAGGAGAGCTCCGCGAGGCTGTGGAACATGATCGGCGTCATCGAGATGCCCGGCATCGACGACTTCGGACCCGAGGAGACCTTCACCCCGCAGGACGCGGTCACGGTGGAGAAATGGGCCGAGGCAAAGAAGATCAACACGCTCTCGTTCTGGGCGCTCCAGCGCGACAACGGCGGCTGCCCGGGCACCGCCGGCTCCGATTCGTGCTCCGGCATCGCCCAGGACACCTGGCGCTTCAGCCAATCCTTCGAACCGTTCACCAGCGGTGGCGCGCGCCCCTAGGTCGTGTCCGCAAAGCAGCGCCGTCTGCCCGGCTCGGTGATGCGGACGAAGCCGCCTGGCCGGGGGCCGGTTCGTAGGAGCTGATGGTGTACAGGGCTTCGTCGTCGATGGAGTTCTTGTCCCAGTCCAGGGAGATCCGCACAGGGTGCCCGTCGGCGGCGTACTGCGCCTCGGCCGTGTCCGCGTCCTCGCTGCGGGCCCGGTGCAGTGTCTTCAACAGCTTGCCGAGGGTGGGCACTTCGCCCGGCAGATCCCGCGCCTGCCGCCGGCTGTCCTCGTCGAGCCCGATTATCTCCGTCACCTCGCCGTCGTGCACCGTCACCCGGAACGTCCCCGCCAGGACCTGGGTGCTCGACGTCAGTGTGTAGGAGTACGAGGCAGGCTCCTCCCAGCCGCTCGCCGGCTCCTTGGTGTCGGCGGAGGTCGTGGCGGTCGAGGCGCCGCAGGCCGTGGTCGCGAGCGGCAGGGCCCCGAGCAGCGCGGCCGTGGCCACGAATCGAACACGGGAACGTCCGGCGGTCATGGTGACTCCCTCGGGGTCGGTTACCGCTGTGACGCCGAAGGACCCGAGAACGTTCACGGCAGCAGTTCCCAGGCGGTCACCGTCGACCTGGGCATGTTCGTCGCGGCCGGGGCGGGCGTGGTGCTGTACCTGCCGACGTACCCGCCGAAGCCACTGGGGGTGCGGAGCCCCTCCCGGGGGTTCCGGGGGTTCGTCCGAGCCGACGTCCGGTGAACCGTCCGCTGTCGTGTTCTGGCGGGAAAACGTCAGGGCCGGGTGCCGCCTCCTCGGGGGCGGCGCCCGGCCCTTCGGCCTACGATCGAGCTCACTGCCATGGCCCGCGTCCCTCACGGGCACGAACTCGATCCCCGGGGAGGGTCTGTGATCGCCGTCGTGGGTGCCGGGCTGACGGGCGCGGCCACCGCCTGGCAACTGGCCCGGCGAGGCCATGAGGTCACGCTGATCGAGGCGTACGACATCGGCCACAGACAGGGCAGTTCGCACGGCAGCTCACGGATCTTCCGACGGGCCTACGCCGACCCCTTCTACGTACGGCTCACCGGGCAGGCCCACGAGCGGTGGCGGGAACTGGAGGACGACGCCTCAACTCCCTTGCTGCGCACGACCGGTGGTCTCGACATGGGGGAGGACCGCGACCCGCGTCCGATCGCGGAACTCCTTGCCGCGGCCGACGTGCCCCACGAACTCCTCGCCCCGGAAGAGGCCTCGGAGCGCTGGCCGTACATCCGCATCACGGGCCCGGTGCTGTACCACCCGGACGCGGGCGTGGTCGACGCCGACCGGACCGTCGCAGCCTGCGTACGACGGGCGATCGAGCACGGGGCGCAGGCGATCATCGGCACACGCGTCACGGGCATCGACGTCCAGGACACCCGGGAGCAGGTGCTCCTGCGCACCGAGGACGGCCGCGAGATCGTCGCCGAAACGGTGGTGATCGCGGCCGGCCCCTGGCTGCCCGATCTCGAACTACCCCTTTCTCTCCCGCAGTTGGAGGTGACCCAGCAGCAGGTCTTCCACTTCCGGCAGCGAGAGCCCTCCGAGCGGTGGCCGACCCTGATCTGGGACGGCACCCTGCACCTGTACGGCCTCCCGTCGGGCAGTGACGGCGGCCCGCTCCCCACCGTCAAGGTCGCCGAGCACGACCGCGGCACCCCCACCACCGCCCGCACCCGCACCGGCGTCGTCGACCCGTCCTCGCGGGCCCGGGTGAGCGGCTTCGTACGCGACCGCCTCCCGGGCCTCGAGCCCGACCCGGTGGCCGAGGCGAGCTGCCTCTACACCACCACCGTCGACGAGGACTTCGTCGTCGACCGCCACGGCCCGTTCGTCATCGCCTCCCCGTGCTCCGGCCACGGCGCGAAATTCGCCCCGCTGATCGGCGCGATGGCGGCCGACCTCGCCACCGGCCGCGCCGAACCTCACCCCCGCTTCCGCCTGGACCGCGCGGGCTAGGGCCTGTCCGGCGGATCAAGTCGCAGGGAAGCAGCGGCGCCTGATCGACGCAGGTGAGCGGGGAACGGTGCGTCCGACTGCAAGGCGGAGGAGGGCGCAGCCGAGAGTGGGGGAGGGCGTTCCATTCCCCGTCTGAGGCATGATCCGCGGGACAGCCCTAGGTGAGACCAAGCGGATCCGCCGGCCTCCGTACCCCTCGCGGAAGCGCGGTTCACCCCGCCCCTGCATGGGGCGTGCGGTGCTCAGCCCTGTTCCCGCTCCACCGGAAGCCACAGTTCGGCGTCGCCCTCGCGCTTGTCGGGCGAGAGGCGGGTGCTCAGGATCTCCGGGCCGGGGCGGCTGCGGTACGGGTTGGACGGGAACCACTCCGTGAACACGTCCCGCCACAGCTCCTGGATGGCCTGCGGCGCCGGCCCGGAGGTGGTGAAGACCGCCCAGGTTCCGGCCGGGACAGGGAGAAGCACGGTGCCGTCGGGGGCAGCCGCTGACGTGATCACCCCCTGGTAGTAGTCGAGTTCGGTGCCCTCGGCCCGGCTCGGGTCGAGGTCGTCACAGACCGCCACCATGCCGTACGGCTCCTGGTTCGACAGCTTCCCCAGGTGTTCCAGGACCTGCGGGTCGATCCCGCGAACGAAGTCGATGATCGCCTGGTTCGGCCCCACGTGCACCAAGGGCACCCGGGCCTTGAGGCCGACGACGTTGAACTCCGGCCTGTCCACTACGCGATAGCGCATGCTGCTGCTTCCTTCCACAGTGAGGCGGAAGGACAACCGGGGCTGGGAGACGAGCGCGGCGCCGGTGCGCCTGGCCTCGCCCGGCCCGACACCGTGCATGGCGCGAAACGCCCGGGCGAACGCCTCGCCCGAGCCATAGCCGTAACGCACCGCGATCTCCAACAGCGACTCACGCCCTGCGAGCACCTCGGCGCCCGCGACGGTGAGCCGACGCCGCCGTATGTACTCCGACAGCGGCATGCCCGCGAGCGCGGAGAACATCCGGCGCAGGTGGTACTCCGAGGTGGCCGCGATCCGCGCCAGCCCGGCCACGTCGACGGTCTGATCGAGCTCCCGCTCGATGTGCTCCATGGCCTTGTTGAGCCGCTCCAGCACGTCCGGTCTCCTTCCTTGCTTGTGATCACCACGCTAGGCGGCAGGCATCGGGCCGGACCCGACAATCTGTGCCCGGTCATGTCGGGTACAAGCGGTCACACCCGGACGGCGCTTGAGGCGCCGGGCCCGGCAGGCCCTTCTCGACATCCTCTGCCACTTTCTCCGTCACTTCCTCTGCCACGCCTGCGAACGCGTTGGTCGTCGCGGCCCAGTGCAGGAATGTGCGGGCGCCGCGGAGCCGCGTCCGCAACAACTGCTGTGTCGCGCCACTGTCGAGGCGTACGTCGAGGGCCCCGGGCAGGGAGGTGTCGGCTCGTCGCCCGGCAGGCAGCCGCGCGTCGTCGAGGCCGTCGCGCCGGGCGATCAGCACGCCGAGGTCGTAGCGGCTCAGGGCGTCCGGCCCGGCGAGATGGAACATCCCGGCCGCGTCGGACAGCGCGATCTCCCACAACGCGGCGGCCAGGTCCTCGACATGGACGGGGCAGCGGATGTCGTCGGTGAACAAGACCCCCTCGTGGGTGCCGTCCGCCAGAGCGTGCACGGTGCGCTCGTGCGCGGACCGGCCATGTCCGACGATCAGCGAAGTCCGGGCGACGGCGGCGGCCGGCATCAGCAGTCGCACCGCCGTCTCGGCGGCGGCCTTCGCGGCGCCGTACGGGGTGAGCGGATCGGGCAGGCAGCGCTCGTCGTAGCGGACGCGCGCGCCGGAGAACACCGCGTCGCTGGAGACATGGACCAGGCGGCAGCCCCGCTCGGCGGCGGCCAGCGCCACGAGGACGGCGCCGTCGGCGGTCACCGCCCAGTCGGCCCCGCCGCTCGACGCGTTGACCACGACCGACGGGGCCACGTCCGCGACCACCGTGGCGACACGCGCGGGGTCGCGGATGTCGAGCGCATGCCAGGACACCCCCGCGGCCGTGCCGGGCCGGGATGCGAACGTCGCGGACGTCTCGAGCCCCGCCGCGGTGGCCTGCCGGATCAGCTCGGCGCCCAGGAAACCACTGCCCCCGATGATCAGGACCGTCATGGACCGACACGGTAACGAACGCGGAATCAACCACCGCTGGAATTCTGCATCCTGGCCGTGCTCGGACCGCCGGTCTGGGAGACATTCCACCTCGGCGAGCTGCGCCCGCTGCTGGAGCACAGCTACGGCGCCGGAACCCGGCGGGTGGTCGCCGGGCTGTCGATGGGCGGCCTGGGCTCTCTCCAGCGGCGACGGCGCCGCCGGCCCCTTCGACGCGCCCGGCGCCCATGACGACCGGCGCCCACGATTGGCCGTAGTCCTCCACCGGCTATGCCCGTTCTGGTATGCGCGCTGTGGTGAACTGCCCGGGAAATTGGCTAGGTTGCCCTCACTTCGCCCGACGTCCGCAAGGGAGCGGCAGCCATGAGCCAACATCAGAAGACATTCCGTGCGATCGAGGTCGGCGATGGAAGCGACGGGCGATGGGCCACCCATACACAGGCTCTGTGGCCGCTCGCGGAGGGGTGGATGACCAAGGAGAGCCGGACCGTGGAGGGCGCGGACCGTGCCCGGAAGCTGTTTGAGGCACACCTGCCGGAGCTGGTACCGGTACTGCACCGCCTCGCGGGCCAACTCGACCGGCCCGAAGCGATGACCTTCCTCACCCTCGCGACCTTGCGACCGTTCTTCTCGGGCTGCACCCAGATCGGCGGCAGCGGCACCCTGCTGCGCAACTACGACTTCAGCCCCGATGACTGCGAGGGCACCATTGTCTCCTCCCGCTTCCTCCGACCGGTGATCGGAACGCAGGATGCCGCGTGGGGCTTGCTGGACGGGATGAACGATGCCGGGCTCGCCGTCTCACTCACCTTCGGCGGCCGTTTCGTCCACGGCCCGGGCTTCGCCATCCTCATCGTCCTGCGCTACCTGCTGGAGACCTGTGACACCGTTGACGAGGCAGTCGGCAAACTGAAGTCCATACCGATCGCAATCCCGCAGAACGTCACCCTTGTCGACCCGGAACAGGCGGTGACGGTGTTCGTGGGACCGGACATCTCACTGACTGAGGCACCGGACGCCTGCGCCGCCAACCACCAGCACATGCCGGTGCCCGACGAGCAGGAGCAGTCCTCCCGGACCCAGGAGAGACTGAGCGCCGTCCGCGCAGCGGGCACGGACGTGGCGGCGATGCTGAAACCGCCGCTGTACCAGTCCGCGTACGACGAGGGGCTGGGAACCGTCTATACCGCCCATTACCGGCCCTCCGAGGGTCGTGTGACCTACTACTGGCCCGGCGAGTCCTGGGAACAGTCCTTCGATGATTTCGCTCCGGGATCCCGCACCGTGACCATCGGCCGAGCCGACTGAGAGCCGCCAGTGGGCGGCGAGGGCAAGCTGTTCGGCGCGCTCGTCGTGCCCGGCGACTTCACGTCCTCCGTTGCCGCCCTGACCGGCACCGCGGTAGCCCAAACTCCGGCCCGCCCGGCGCTGACAGTGCTGACGAACCAGTCGGCCGGCAGCCTGGGCTCCGGTCTGGCGCGGGTCGCGACCACGCAGGCGGCCGAGAACTCCTCGCTCCACATGGGCAAGGAGCTGACCGCCCGGACCGGGGCCGAGGCGACCCGCCTACACCGACACCGGGTTCGAGGCCAACAGTGCGAAGTCCGACACGCCCCTGTCCGCCTACGCACAGCAGCGGCAGGCCGTCGACCGCGTGATGGCGCAGGCCATCAGCGACGGCGACGCGCCCGCCGTCGTCGCCAAGACGATCGTCACGGCAGCGACCGACGCGCAGCCGGAACTGCGCTACACCGCCGGCCCCATGGCCGCACGCGCGCGCATACTGCGCCGCCTCGCTCCCGCCGGGCGCCATCTCGCCCGCGGCGATCCTTCCCGGGGCCGCAGCCCTGTACGCGCGGCTGGCCGGGTAGCACCTGCTTGCCGCTCCCGGCAACGCGTCGTTCCCGAACCGGACCCGGTCCAGGGGCGACCGGCTCCGGGGCCACTGGAGCCGGACGCCGTAGCGGCCTTGCGGGCCAACCCCGCCGTGCCGGTCGAGGGCATGCACGGCACCGCAAACACCGCGCTGATCTCCCGCTGTCGCAGCTGACTCACTCCACCACCACACAGGACACATTGATGTCGGAGCGTAATCCCATCCTGATCACCGGTGCCGCCGGCGAAATCGGCGGTGTGAGCCGGACGATGGTCGACATGCTGCTCGAACAAGAGCACCCGGTACGCGCGTTCGTGCGCACCGACGACGAGCGCGTGCGGTCGCTGCGCCAGGCCGGGGCCGAGGTCTTCGTCGGCGACCTGCTCACGGTCGCCGACGTGACCGCCGCGCTGAAGGGCGTCCGGCGCATCTACTTCAGCATGAGCCTGTCGCCGTACTACACCGACGCCGTCAGCCTGATGGCCGCGGCGGCGCGGGACCGGGGCGACACCGAGGTGTTCGTCAACATCTCCGAGTGCGAGCAGTCGTTCATGACGTTCGACAGGATGACCGCGCCGGAGGAGGAACGGCGTGGGTGGCTCGGCGGACTCATCGCGAACTGGTCGCCGCAGCAGCGGGCCCACTGGGTCGCCGAACAGGTGCTTCAGTGGTCCGGCCTGCCGACTGTCAATGTGCGGGGAGCCATGTTCGTCGAGAACCCCCTGATGACCTGGCTGGCGCTGGAGCCGCTGAGCAGGGGTGAGCTGCGCCTGCCCTTCGGCGACCACCGGCTCGCGCCCATCGCCGGCTACGACGTGGAGGAGCTGTGCGTGAAGATCCTGACCGACCCGGCGCCGCACATCTCCAGGTCCTACGACCTCCACGGTCCGGAGCTGAAGGACATGCACGGCTTCGCGGAGGACCATGCGGCCGTGCTGGGACGCCCGGTCGTCTACGTTCCCGAAGACGTCGAAACCTGGAACGAGACCTACATCGACCCCGCCCTGGCCGCGATCCCGCACACCGCGGAGCACCTGAGGAAGCTGACCCGGCTGATGGGCGGTGGCGGATACCGCGGCACCACGGACCAGCTGCCCTCCTCGGACGCCCGCCGAAGACCGTGCGGTGGGCGCTGGAGAGCCACCCGCGCATCCGCAAGCCGGCGTCCGCCTGAGCCTCCGGAGAACGGGTGGGGCCCGGCGAAGTCGGACGGGACGTCGGTCGATCGGCGAGTGGTACACGTCCTTCTGATCCAGGCACTCCATCTTGCCTGCGCGCGTGACCGTTGTCGCGTCGGTTCAGCGAGACCATGTCGCGGTCTCGGCGGCATTCGCGTGCACTCCCTCGGTTCCCGATCGCACTCAGCGTCAATCCGTTGAGGAGGGTCGGTCCCACGTTCCGGGAACCGTCGTCCGCCGGCACCGTGGAGATGCCGGAGGCAGCGATGCCGATGCCCAGCGCTTCGCCGGTGCCGGCCAGCGCGTCGGCCCACCACGGCAGGGTGCTCTGGGTGCACGTGCCTCGTTGCCCAGCCGCTTCACCGCCGGGTCTGCATGGCCGGCATCCTGAGGCATGATGAGCAGCTTGATCGCGACCGGCCTTCCGGGCTTGAGGTCCTCCGCCAACCAGACCTCGCCCATGCCGCCCCGGCCGAGCCGGACCTCTGGCATGAGCGGGCAGGTCGGGGATCTCCGCGACGCATCCGGCATGGCGCATCCGACAATGGGTGGTGTTCGCCACAATTTACCCATTTATGGACAGGGGCGAGTCTATAAGTGATGGGAAAGCTGGTTGCACTCCTTCGGCGATCAGCGCAGGGATGCAAAAGACCAGTGGTTGGAGAAGTGTTTGATCGCGCTGTGTAATCGACGCACCGGACTCGTGGCTACGGCCGGCGTACTCGGCGGCGTACTCGCAGTCACGGCCCTCGGCGGTACGAGCAATGCTGCCGTCGGCGGCAACGATGCCGGGACCCCCTCGAAGTCTCAGGCGCGGGTAAGTCAGGCGGACGCCCAGGAAGCCTCCGACGCCCGAATAGAGATAACGTCCGGGCAAGGCGCCTACGACGTCGGGATCAACGGCCCGGTCAGTGTCACCGTCAGCAAGGGCAAGCTCACCAAGGTGACGATGACCGCCGTCGCGACCGGTGCCGAGATCCCGGGCACTCTGTCCGCGGACGGTACCTCCTGGAAGCTCAACACTCGACTGGAACGTGCCACCAAGTATCAGATCACCGCAGAGGCCGAGGACGCCAAGGGCCGCTCCGCGACCGGCACCGCCACGATCACCACGGTCTCCCCGGCCAACGACTTCATCGGGCACCTTTCCCCCGAGGACGGCTCGACCGTCGGCGTGGCCATGCCGGTGACGGTCAACTTCAACAACGCGATCAGCGACAAGGCCGCCGTGCAGTCGGAGATCCAGGTCAGCTCCAGCAGCGGCCAGTGGGTCGTCGGCCACTGGTTCAACGACCACCGCCTGGACTTCCGCCCCGAGCATTACTGGAAGCCCGGCTCCATCGTCACCGTCGCGCTCAACCGCCACGGCATCCAGAAGACGGTCACGTTCAGGATCGGCCGGAGCCAGATCAGCACCGTCGACGCGAAGACGAAGCAGATGACCGTCGTCCGGGACGGCAAGACGATCAAGACCATCCCGATCTCGGCAGGCAGCGCCGAGCACCCGACGTACAACGGTCGGATGGTGATCTCCGAGAAGTTCTGGCACACCCATATGAACGGTGCGAGCGTCGGCCTCACGGAGAAGAACGGCAAGCCCTCGTACGACATCAAGGCCGTACCGCACGCCATGCGCCTGACCGACTCGGGCACGTTCATCCATGGCAACTACTGGGGTACCGACTCTGTCTTCGGCAAGGTCAACACCAGCCACGGCTGCGTAGGCCTGAAGGATGTCAGGGGCGGCGGCGACGGCAGGCAACCCGCGGCGTGGTTCTTCGACCACTCGATGATCGGCGACGTCGTGATCGTCAAGAACTCCGAGGACAAGACCACGTTGGCCCCCGACAACGGTCTCAGCGATTGGAACATGCCGTGGAGCGAGTGGGTCGCGGGCAGCAGCCCCACCCCCTGACACCAGGCCACTCTCCACACAGACGAACCTGCATCCCTTCCGCCAGGCGTGGCCGACACCATGACGGCCACGCCTGCGGCGACAGGACGCCCGAACGGCCCTCGGCCCGGGGCTCCGCCGGCACATGCCGGGGCTCCGCCGGTACAGGGAGGCGCGGCCTGCTGGGCGGCTGCTCGCCCCGGTTCAGTGCTCCCGGCGCGAGGTCGCGGCCAGCGAGCCGAGGAGCAAGAGCGCCTCGCTGCTCGGTGAGGCCGGCTCCGCGTGGTAGACGACGAGCTCCTGGCCCGGGGCCGAGCGGACGTCGAAGGTCTGCATGGTCAGCGTCAGGGGCCCGACGTCGCTGTGCTCGAAGCGCTTGTGTTCCAGCGCCTTGCCGCGGGCATCGTGGCGATCCCACTGCTCGGCGAACTCCGGGCTCTGCTCGAGCAGTTCGCCGAGCACCTGCCGAACCCGCGGGTCGTTCGGCGCCGCGCCGTGGCCGAGCCGGAAGCCGGCCACGGAGTTGCGCGCGACGTCGTGCCAGTCGCGGTAGAAGGTGCGGGAGGCCGGGTCGGTGAACACGACGTGCATGAGGTTGCGCGAGTGTGTCCAGCCGTGGAAGAGCGCGTCGGCGATGGCGTTGGCCGCCAGGACGTCGTACGCGCGGTTGTAGACGATGGCGGGGTTGTGCGGCCAGGCGTCCATGAGCCCCAGCAGGCTCGGCTCGACCCGGTCGGTCACGGCGGCGGCCTGGGAGCGGGGGCCGAGGCCGGCGAGCCGGAACAGATGCCGGCGGCCGTCCTCGTCCAGCCGCAGGGCGGCGGCCAACGCGTCGAGCACCTGTGCGGAGGGCGTGCGCTCCCGCCCCTGCTCCAGGCGTATGTAGTAGTCGGCACTGACCCCGGCGAGCAGGGCGACTTCCTCGCGCCGCAGCCCTGGCACCCGGCGGTGCCCGGTGGTGGGGAGGTTCGCCTCGGCCGGGGTGACGCGGGCGCGTCGGGCGGTGAGATAGGAGCCGAGCTCTGAGCGTGCCATGCCGCCATGCTAGGTCCGGGCCCGCCGCGCGTCCTGGGTGCGCTGCACCCAGGAGGATGCCGCCCCTTTTGCGGGCGAGCCGGCCGGGCCAGCCTCGAGGCCATGACCACACAGCAACCCGAACGCGCGGAGCCGACCGGCCGCAAGGTCGTCCTCGTCACCGGCGCCAGCAGCGGCATCGGCGCGGCCGTCGCCGCACGACTCGCAGCAGAGGGACACCAGGTAGTGGCCGGTGCGCGCCGCACCGACCGCCTGCGGGCTCTGGCGAAGCACGCGGACGAGGCCGCCGCCCGCTCCGGCGGCGCCCTGCAGCCGGTACGGCTGGACGTGACGGACCGCGCGGACGTCGCGGCCTTCGTCCAGGCCGCCCGCGACCGCCATGGCCGGGTCGACGTCCTTGTCAGCAACGCCGGGGTCATGCCCCTGTCGCGGATGGACTCCCTGCTCGTCGAGGAGTGGGACCGGATGATCGATGTGAACGTCCGCGGCCTGCTGCACGGCATCGCTGCGGCGCTGCCCGTGTTCACCGCGCAGGGCTCGGGCCACTTCGTCACGGTCGCGAGCATCGGCGCCCACCAAGTCGTGCCCACCGGCGCCGTCTACTGCGGCACGAAGTACGCGGCCTGGGCGATCACCGAGGGCCTGCGCCAGGAGTCCGACCCCTCGATCCGGGTCACGACCATCTCGCCCGGCGTGGTCGACTCCGAACTCGCCGACACCATCACCGAGGCCGGAGCTGCCGAAGCCATGCGGGCATACCGCGCCCACGCGATCGGATCCGACGCCATCGCCGGCGCGGTCTCCTACGCCCTCGCCCAGCCACCCGACGTCGACGTCAACGAGATCGTCGTACGTCCCGTCCGCCAGCGCTGAATCTTCCACCGCGCGGGCGCGGCGGGACCGTGCGGAGACGCAGTCATGGGGCCTCCGGTGGCCTCGCCCGTGCCGCTGGAGAGAGGTGTCCGAAGGCCAGGAGTCGGCGGCAGGGAGTTGAACCCACCCCAGGCGGGGTGTGATCGTCCGCGGACGAGATGAGGGGAAGGCCGGGACCGGGGTTGACGGTCCCGGCCTTCGCTCTCGGCCCGGCCGCCCGACCCGGAGAGCGTCGGGCCCCTGCAGTAAGGCGTAGCCGGTCCGCCCTCGACTGCTGTGGCGGTCGTTGATGACTGCCGATGTGTCCGGCGCGAGAGGTCGGGCATGGGTGCTCCGGTCCGGCGGCAGCTGTCCGTCGGCACCGCTTACGGTTCTGGGCGGTCCAGCCCCGCCGGGGCGTCCGCACGTACGTCACGTGGGCTCGCGCCGAGTTCACGGCGGCAGGCCTTGTTGAAGGCCTGGAGGTCGGGGATGCCCACGGCCGCGGCGACGGCGGTGATGGACAGAGTGGAGGACAACAGGAGGTGGCGGGCGCGTTGCAGGCGTCGGTGCCGGATGTACGACACGACCGTGAGGCCGGTTTCGGCACGGAACACGCGCGTCAGGTGTGTGTGGGAGATTCCGACGGCGTGAGCGACGTCCGGTACGGACAGTGGTCCGGCCAGGTGTTCCTCGACGTAGGCCTGTGCGGCGGCCACGAAGGGGTGGCGGCGCCCGGCTCCGTCGCCCCTCGGCAACGCGGCGATGCGCCACAGAGCGGTCCAGACCTCGGCCGTGGCTCGCGGGGGAGAAGTCGCCATGGCTGTCACGGCGTGTCGAAGCAGATCGGCCAGGCGTGTGCTCTCGGCGGCGGCGTCCTGCATCACTGGCACCACCCGCGCGGTTCCACGGTCGTGCAGTCGCAGATGGACGTAGAAGTGCTCCGATCTGCCCCGGTAGTGAAAGTGCACCTCCGTGTTCGGCGGCACCAGGCTGACGTGGCCGGGGCGTATGGGGTGGACCGACGGCCCGAGGGACAGGGCACCCTCGTAGTGGTAGAGGTGCAGCTGCCAGAGGTCGGGCAGCCGGAAGACGTCGTGGGCGGTGGAGACGCCGTGTACCCCGATGCCGGCGGCGACCACGGTGGGTGCCTCGTCGAGCCGCAGTGTTGCGTGTTTCACGAGGACGGAAAATTACCAGCACTGGACGAATTCAGCCCACGACCGATCCGGACAGGGCACGTACGTTCGTCGCATGTCAACCAGCAAGCAACTCCTGACATCGGTTCAGGTGGCGCGCTTCGTCGCGCAGGGATTCCTGCGCCTGGACGGGGTGGTGCCGCAGGAGATCAATGAACGGGCCGTCGCGGCCTTGACCGAGGGACTGCCGGAAGTGTCCTACGGCACTCCGCTGGGCAAGGCGTTCGCGCGGGACACCTTCGTCCACGCGCTGCTCGCCCTGCCGGTCGTCGCAGGCGCTGTCGAGAGCCTGGTCGGCCGCGAGCCCACCGTCGACCACCAGGCGGTGCATGTGCGCGAGCCGCACGAGGGACAGGCGCAGCCGCTCCACGCAGACGCGATCATCGATGTACGGCCGGATGCGTTCGACATCCAGCTCATGTACTACCCGCACGAGGTGACCGCCGAGATGGGCGGCACCCTCAGCGTGCCCGGAAGCCATCTGCGCAGGATCAACGAGACGGACGTCGGCCGCGTCCAGAACCTCAGGGGGCAGACCCGTCTGACCTGCCCGGCAGGCACTGTCGTTCTCGTGCACCACGGCATCTGGCACGGTGGCCGCCGCAACGACACCGCGGGCCGCCGCTACATGTACAAGCTCCGCCTCAACCCGACCGTGCCGCAGGTGCGTCTGTGGGACCTCTCCGACCTGCACGACCCTGCGGTGACAGCCGAACTCAACGCCTACTTCCCCTGGTACGAGCAGGCCACGGCCCGACTGGAGATCTACAACCGGGTCCTGCTGTGGCGGGCCCTGACCGGTGACGACTCGTTCGATGTCGAGTACTGGGTCACACGTGTCAGCAACCGGCCGACCCTGAGGAGTCACGCATGAGGCAGCAGGTCCTGGTCCTCTATCTCGCCACATCGGCGCTGGACTCCGACGTCGTGGGCTGGTCCCGATACGACGGGACCGGCCGGACCCGTCCGACGACCGGCGACAGCGACGAACCGCCCTATCCCACAGGGATTGCCGCGCTGCACGACGGGTGGCGCCTGTTCCAGGCCTCCCAACTGCTGCCGCCTCAGCCCGGTCATGAGTACGACGTCTCCTTCCTCAAACACGAGTTCTTCTTCGAGAAGGTGGAGGACCGCTCCGGCCCTTGACCCCGCGCGGGTCAGGGTGCGCGAGCTCGCCCGGCCCGGGTTGCCGGCGCTCAGGTGGTGGCCGGGTTCTGTCTGGCGCCCCGAGGCGAGCGGGCTGACGCTCTCAGTGAACGAGACACCGATGAAGGGCATGCATATGACATTCAGGGTTCCGTGGCGGAGATGCGGGAGGCGTACCGGGGTGCTCACCGCGGTGACCGCCCTGATGGTGGCGCTGTTGACCGGACTTGGCGTTGCTGGGACGGCGCAGGCGGCCACCGTGGACACGAGCGCGTGGTACGTGTTGGTCAACCGTGGCAGTGGCAAGGCGCTCGACGTGGCGGGCGCGAGCAGCGCCGACGGAGCGGCTCTGTCGCAGTGGACTCGCCATGACGGCGCCAACCAGCGGTTCCAGTTGGTCGATTCGGGCGGCGGTTACTACCGGCTGAGGGCGCAGCACTCCGGCAAGGTGCTGGACGTCCTCAACTACTCCACGGCCGATCACGCGGACGTCGTGCAGTGGCGCGACGCCAATGGCACCAACCAGCAGTTCCGGCTGGCGGACTCGTCGGACGGTTACGTCCGGCTGATCAACCGCAACAGCGGCAAGGCCGTCGAGGTGGAGAACGCCTCCACCGCAAACGGTGCCAAGGTCGTGCAGTTCACCGACTGGGGCGGGGCCAACCAGCAGTGGCAACTGGTCCGCGTCGGCTCCGCGGAAGCGCTGGCGCAGGTGCACACCGCGGGACGGGTCAAGGACGCCGGGAACACGGCGCAGTACAGCTGGCCCGGCGTGTACTTCGAGGGCCGCGTCGGCGGCACCGGCGTGGGGATCGTGCTCAACGACTCGGCCGCCGACTACGACGTCCAGATCGACGGCGCCACCGTGGCCACGCTCGTCACGCCCGGCAACACCACGCACTGGATCAACGGCCTGTCCAACAGCACGCACACCGTCCGGCTCGTCAAGCGCAACGACACCCCGGGGGACACCAGCACGTTCGGGGGCTTCGTCGCCGCGCCCGGCGGTGCCGTACTGAGCAAGCCGGCCGCCCGCAGCCGTCAGATCGAGTTCATCGGCGACTCCCTCACGGTGGGCTACGGCAACCTGTCGACCTCCCGCACCTGCACCTCGGACCAGCTCAAGCGAAGCACCAACTCCGATGTGAGCTACGGCGCCCTCACCGCCCGGCAGTTGAACGCCGACTACCAGATCAACGGCTACTCGGGCCTTGGCATGGTGCGCAACTACAACGGAGGCCGGACGGACGTCACGTACCGGAGCTTCTACGACCGTGCCCTGCTGAACGTTCCCGGCGACGTCTGGCAGAACCCGGGCACGTGGCGCCCCCAGGTCGTGGTCGTGAACCTCGGCACCAACGACTTCTCGACCGCCATCAACCCCGGTGAGCCGTGGACGCCCGACAGCCTCGCGGCCGCCTACCGCAGCGCCTACGGCGACTTCATCCAGAAGCTGCGCACGCGATACGGGGCCGACACGACCATCGTGGCGGTGGGCGCCGGTCAGTACGCCGCTCATGTCCAGCAGGTGGTCAAGGCGCGCAACGACGCCGGCGACAGCCGGGTCCGCTACTGGTCCCTCGACGACACGGGCCTGGACTTCCTCGGCTGCGACTGGCACTACTCCGCCCACGACGACCGCCTCATCGCCGACCGGCTCACCCCCTTCATCGCCGGTCTGCCGACAGGCTGGTGAACCAGGCCGTACGGGGCCTGCGTACGGGGCCTGCGTACGGGGCCTGGCTGCGCGGAGGCGGGCCCTGCTCGTGCCGACAGAGCAGCGGGATGACGGCGACAGCGGCTGCCAGGGGCAACGGTCCGGGGGCCGTTGCCCACGCAGCGACCGTGCGTTGTCGGCCCGGGTGTGGCGCTCAGCGCGGCTCAGGCCGGGGGAGGTTCTGCGCGCACCAGATCGTCTTGCCATTGGTCGTGTGCCGGGTGCCCCACCCCTGGGTGAGTTGGGCGACGAGCAGCAGGCCCCGGCCGCCCTCGTCGAAGGCGCGGGCCCGGCGCAGGTGCGGGGCGGTGTTGCTGGCGTCGGAGACCTCGCAGATCAGGGAGGTGTCGCGGATCAGCCGCAGCTTGATCGGCGGCTCGCCGTATCTGATGGCGTTGGTGACCAGCTCGCTGACGACCAGTTCGGTGACGAATGACGCCTCCTCCAGGCCCCAGGCGTCCACCTGGTCGACGGCGAACTTCCTGGCCCGCGGCACCTGCGCGGGGTCGGGCTCGACGTCCCAGTCGGCGACGTGGTGGGGATCCAGCGCGTGCGTGCGAGCGAGCAGCAGGGCGGCGTCGTCGGTGCGGTGATCAGGGAGCATGGCGTTGATCACCGTGTCGCACAGTGCTTCCAGCGAGGTGGCCGAGTGGTTCAGGACCCGCTGCAGTTCGACGACCCCCGTATCGACGTCGCGCTCGCGGCTTTCCAGCAGTCCGTCGGTGTAGAGGGTGAGCAGGCTGCCCTCGGGCAGCTCGAGCTCGGTGGCTTCGAAGGGCAGCCCGCCGATGCCGAGCGGCGGTCCCGGGTGGGCGGGTACCGGGGTCCTGGTGCCGTCCGGGGAGATGACCAGCGGCAGGCGATGGCCGGCGCTGGCCAGCGTGAGGCGGCGGGAGACCGGGTCGTAGACGGTGTACAGGCAGGTGGCGCCGGTCTCGCCGGTCGGGTGGAAATGGCCGGTGGACTGGAGGTCGCTGGCGAGGTGGAGGACCAGGTCGTCGAGGTGGGTCAGCAGCTCGTCGGGTGGCAGGTCGACGTCGGCGAGGGTGCGGACCGCCGTACGCAGCCGGCCCATGCTGGCCGAGGCGTGCAGGCCGTGGCCGACGACATCGCCGACGACCAGGGCGACCCGGGCGCCGGACAGCGGAATGACGTCGAACCAGTCGCCGCCCACTTCCGCGCCGGTCCCGGCGGGCAGGTAGCGGGTCGCCACCTCGACCGCCTCCTGGTTCGGCAGTCCCTGCGGCAGCAGGCTGCGTTGCAGGGTCAGCGCGGTCGTGCGCTCGCGCGAGTACCGGCGGGCGTTGTCGATGGCGACGGCTGCCTTGGCGGTCAGTTCTTCGGCGAGGATCAGGTCGTCGGCGGTGAAGGCCTCTGGCCGGTCGAGGCGGGAGAAGGCGACGACGCCGAGCAGCGCGCCACGCGCACGGAGCGGCACGGTGATCCGGCCGGTCAGCCCGTCCGCGGCAAGGGACTCGTCGATCACCGGATTGCCCGGCGGCCAGTGGGCCGGGTCGGCGGCGAGCCCGGGCCCGAAGGCCCATTCGCCGCCCTCGCCGGGCTCAGCGGCGAGTTCCACCGCGGACCTGCCGGTGGTCATGCAGCGGGCGGCAACGGATCCAGGCGCGTGACGGACCGGTGTCGGGGGCCCGGGAGCCCGGTCGGTGTCCTCCTTCGCGCTGTGCTGGGCGGCACGACTGAGCGAGATGTCCTCGCCGGGGGCGAAGGTGGACACGGAGGGCGGTTCCTCTCCGCGCAGCACCTCGTCGAGCAGATCCACGCTGACGAGGTCGGCGAATCCCGGCACCGGGGTCCCGGCCAGTTCCTGGGCGGTGCCGATCACGTCGAGTGTCCGGCCGATGCCGCCGCTGGCCTTGTTGAGGATGAGCAGGCGCTGCCGGGCCCAGTACTCGGCGCTCATGTCGAATCCCCAGTTGGCGACCGCGCGGACCCTGCCCTCGGCATCCCGGACGGGCCAGATACTGGTGGCCCAGGCGTTGGCGTAGTTGCTGCCGCGCGGGCGGAAGACGGTGATGAGACGCGTGGGATCGCCCGTCCTCGCCACTCGGGCCAGCGCGTCGGTGTAGGGCTTGTCGTCCCTTTCGGGAAACAGCGTGCGGTCGAACTCGGGAAGCACCTCGCGGTACTTCCTGCCGAGCACCTGCTCCTCGGAGTGCGCGATCACCCGGCCCGAGGAGGCGTTGATCCACAAAAACCGCAGCTCAGGGTCGTAGACGCCCAGAGCGAATGGGCACTGCTCGAAAGCCCGGTCGGCGATCACCGGGCGACGTCCCCAGCGCTGGATGGTCAGCACGTGACCCACTACCCGCTCGCCGGGGCCGAACAGCGGGTGAGCCGCCACCACGGCGTCCATCGTGGAACCGTCCCGGTGGCGCAGGGGGATGAACCCCGTGGGGTCGGGGCCTGCGCCGTAGCCCTCGGGGAAGCCGGGCGGCGGGGGGTCGACCAGCAGGTCGGCCACGGGGCGGCCGACGGTGTCCTCCGCCGTCCAGCCCAGCAGCAGCCGCCCTGCCTCGCTCCAGCCGCTCACCAGGCCGCCTGCGTCCACCACAACAGCGGCAGTGGGGGCATCCTGCCTGTCGGCCATTTCCACGTGCCAGGCCTCCGTCCGGACAGCCGTGCCCGTCAGGGCTGGTTTCCAGCGGCTGCTTCCAGCCTAGATCGGCTGCCGCTCCACGGCGCTCCGGCCGGTGCGTTCGGGCTGCCAGGTGCCGGAGTGGACGGGGCTCGGGCCTTCGCGCCCCCGTCCGACAGCAGCCGCGAGCCTCCGCCGAAGTGAGCCTGGCTCCATGCCGTACGCCACGGGGGCACCGGTCGAGGTCGGGGCGTCTCGAAGTACCGGGCCGGCGCGACCGCGAGCGGGCGGCGTGCCGCGCGGGGAGTCCAGCCCGCCCGGCCGCCCGCCGTGACGGCGGCCGGGCCGCAGCGCCGTCGCCCATCCAGCGCCACAAGAACCGCCGCGGCCTCCACGGCGGGGCGAGAGACGAGGCCGCTGCCGTCGGCTGCGTGACGGTCCCGGTCCGCAAAGCCGGCCACGTCGCGCCGAGGCCGACCGCCTGGGGGAGCGGCCATCACGGTGGCAGCCCACCGGGTGGGACGTCCGTAGCAGGCCATGCCCTCGGACCGCACGCCGAAAGGACTGACGGCCGCGGGCCGCAGCGCAAGCACCACCACGTCAGGGCCACTCAGTCGGCCATGACCCCCGTGTCTGGCAGGCGGTCAGCAGCCAACGGCCGTCGTCCTCGAGCACGCACAACAGCACAAGAACCCCGATGAGTTCCTCGCCTCTTCCACCCCAACGCGATCTGGACGACGGGCGGCGGCAAGGTCCTCATGGGACCGCGCGACGTCCGGGCGAATGAAGAACACGTGGACCACCTCGTAGGTGACCTTGCCGAGGTTCGTCAGCTCTACGTGACCCGGGCGACGAGAGCGAGGTCCGCCGCGGGGAGGACCTTGTCGGTGGCAACGACCTGTTCGATGGCTTCGATGTCTGCGGCGTGCGCCGTGGATTCCGTGGTCATGTGAACCACGGTGCTGGCTCAAGCACGGTTGAGGTCAAGAGGCGATCGACCACGGACCCCTCATCGTGAGTGACGGCGCCTGACGACTGCGCGGTGCCGTTCTCCGACATCGGTTCCCGACGTCCGCGCCGGTCAGCGTCGGCCACCGGTGCCGGTGCCGGTGCCGGTGCCGGTGTTCAGCGTGCGGCCGAGCGCATGCGCCTCGCGCAGGAGGAGCGCGCCGAGTTCAGGTCTGCGCTCGGCGCGGAACCTGGTCTCCACCCCCGTCACGGTCAACGCCCACGCGGGCTGCCCGGCACGGTCGAACACCGCTGCCGCCATGCCCCAGCTGCCTTCCACGACGAGTCCGGGGTTCACGGCGTAGCCGTCGATCCGGGTCTGCGCGATCCGCTCGCGCACCGCGTCCGGCGCGTGTGCCGGACCCCACCGGTCGACCAGGTCCCCGTCCGCGAGATAGGCGTCGATCTCGGTGTCGTCGAGGAACGACAGGACCGCCAGGCCCGCCGATACGACTCCGAGCGGGAAACGCGCACCCTCGTACAGCACGAAGGAGCGGATCGGAAAGTCCCCGTCCTCACGCAGCAGGCACACCGTCTCGTCACCCCGCCGGGCCGAGAAGAACGCGCTCTCTCCCGTCACCGCCGCGAGCCGATGCACGCTCTCACGTGCCTGGCGGGTGATGTCGTAGCGAATGCCTGCCACCCCGCCGAGCAGATACAGCTCGGGGCCGAGGAACCAACGCCCACTGCGTCGATCGCGGTCGACGAACCCCTCCTCCGCCAACGAGACGAGCAGCCGGTGCACGGTCGGCCTCGGCAGGCTTGTCGCTCTCGCCAGCTCGGCAGTGCCGGCACCGGCCTCGTTGACCGTCGACAGCGCGCGCAGCAGCGCGCCCATCCTGCCGATGAGGTGAGCTGCCGGGGTCGCGTCCATGCCTTCATCGTACGTTCACTGAGTGGACGCTGTGTGAGGTCCCCGCTCGCCCGTCAACCGGTTTTCCCTGCCAGGGACCCCATTCCTTGCATGTCAGGGGCGCGCGAGAGTTGACTCTGCCGCTCGGACAGTGAACGCATCGGATGGGAGGTGGACGAGTTGATCAAGCTGCGCGCGACTGCGGAAGAGGCCTTGGCCGGCGTGCTGACCGATGGGATGACAATCGCCGTCGGCGGGTTCGGTCTCTGCGGCGTTCCGTACGACCTCATCGAGGTCGTACGGGACAGCGGGGTCACGGGGCTGACGGTCGTGTCCAACAACATGGGGGTCGACGGCAAAGGCCTGGGTCTGCTGCTGGAGAACCGTCAGGTGGCCAAGGTGATCGCCTCCTACGTCGGCGAGAACAAGCTGTTCGCCCAGCAGTACCTGGACAAGGTTCTCGATGTGGAGTTCGCGCCGCAGGGCACGCTCGCCGAGCGCATGCGTGCCGGCGGGGCGGGCATCCCGGCCTTCTACACCAGGGCCGGCGTGGGTACACCCGTCGCCGAGGGCAAGCCGCACGCCGAGTTCGA
Organism: Streptomyces sp. NPDC050121; assembly: GCF_044460385.1. Lineage (NCBI taxonomy): Bacteria > Bacillati > Actinomycetota > Actinomycetes > Kitasatosporales > Streptomycetaceae > Streptomyces > Streptomyces sp. NPDC050121. The sequence continues at coordinate 61,399 of NZ_JBITJV010000037.1, forward strand.
CGGACACGTCCATGTCCGGGAGCGCGCGATCGTCGCCGACCTCGCACTCGTGCACGCCCACACCGTCGACCGGGCGGGCAACCTGACGTACCGGGCCGCCGCACGCAACTTCAACCCCCTCGTGGCCACCTGCGGCCGGGTGACCGTCGCCGAGGCCGAGCACCTCACCGAGGAGTTCATCGACCCCGAATCGGTCACCACCCCCGGCGTCTACGTCAGCCGTGTGGTGGTCGCGCGCAAGCGGACCAAGGAAATAGAACAGCGCACGGTCCGTTCCCGCGTGACCGTCGAAGCATAGGAGAGACGACTCGTGCCCCGGACACGCGACGAGATGGCCGCGATCGCGGCCGCCGAACTCAACGACGGCGACTATGTGAACCTAGGCATCGGGATCCCGACCCTCGTGGCCAACCACATTCCCGACGGCGTCCAGGTGACCTTGCAGAGCGAGAACGGCATCCTCGGCCTCGGCCCGTTCCCCTGGGAGGGCGAAGAGGACGCCGACGTCATCAACGCGGGCAAGCAGACGGTCACCGTCAACCCGGGTGCGAGTTACTTCGACTCGGCGACGTCCTTCGGCATGATCCGCGGCGGTCACATCGACATCGCCATCCTGGGAGCCCTGCAGGTGAGCGCGAAGGGCGACCTCGCGAACTGGACCATCCCCGGCGCCCTCGTGAAGGGCATGGGCGGCGCCATGGACCTCGTGGTCGGCGCCCGCCGGATCGTCGTGCTCACCGACCACGTCGCCAAGGACGGAAGTCCGAAGATCGTCGCCGACTGCACGCTGCCGCTGACCGCCGCCGGCGTGGTCAATCGCATCATCACCGATCTCGCCACCATCGACGTGAGCAGGGATGGCCTGCGATTGCGGGCTCTCGCTCCGGGCGTTACCGAGGAAGAGGTTCGGGCGAAGACCGGTGCGCCGCTGCAACTGTCCGCTGAGGCAGCGACGGGGGCCCGCTACTGACCCCGCTGAGCTCCATCTACAGCGAGTGGCGGGCGAGCTCCGATGTCCCAGGTCTTGGGAATGCGTTCTCCGAGCGCCGTCGTGACTGTCGGCCGGTCCACCTGGGCAGTCAGCGCGTCTCCACTCCCCTGCGGTAGGTGAGGGCGCACAACTCTCCGGCCTTGTACAAGAGGTCGAAGCAGGCGCGGAAGCGGTGATGCCGGCTTGCAGGTGCGCGGCCGCCGGGTGGTCGAGCGCGCGGTGTTCTGGCTGGCCGGATGCCGCCTTGGAGCTTGTCGAGGGCGCGGCCCGGCGGCTCACGCCGGCGGCCGGTGCCGGCGAGGACGCTGCCGAGGTCAACCCCCGTCGCCCGGCCTGAGCGGGCTCACCTGCGGAAACGACGCCTTGCCCAGTCTGGCACGGCTGGCCGATCAGGCTGCCGGATTCGAGCCGCACGTGGGGCGGCAACTCGCGATGACCGCAGTGGATCTGCTGAGGGTACTGATGCGTGAACGCCAGGGCCGACTGGACCCTCATGTTTCGGAAACGGCCCGGGGCATGCTGGCACGAGTCAAGGTGTACGTCCTTCGGAACCTGGCCGACCCCGAGCTCTCACCGGAGAGGATCGCGGTCGCGCACCACATATCGGTCCGGTATCTCCACAACCTCTTCCGCTCGGAAGGGATCACGGTGGGGCCGTTGGTTCCACCGCGAGCGCCTGGAGAGGTGCCGACGTGATCTGTCACGGCCTTCGGGGAGCCGGCGTCTGGTTTGGTTCCGGCCGGGCTGGTACCTACGGTCTGGAGAGAACTCATGCACCACCGCGACCTGAGCTCACAAGGCCTGCGCGTCTCCGCTCTCGGCCTCGGCACCATGGGGATGACCCTCGCCTACGGCTCCTCCGACGACGCGGAGAGCACAGCCACCATCCGCCGCGCTCATGAACTCGGAGTCGACTTCTTCGACACCGCCGAGCTGTACGGCCTTGGCACCGGGAGTAACGAGATCCTGCTCGGCAAGGCCGTGAAGGACCTCCGGGACGAGGTGGTCCTGGCCACCAAGTTCGGTTTCGACATGACCGCGCAGCAGATCGGTGCCGGTTTCGACAGCCGCCCGGAGAACATCCGCAAGGTCGCGGAGAACAGCCTGCGCTACACCGACCGTATCGACCTTTTCTACCAGCACGTCTGCGACCCCGAGGTACCCGTCGAGGAGGTCGCCGGCGTCGTCGGTGAACTGATCGCCGAGGGCAAGGTGAAGTACTTCGGCCTGAGCAACGTCGGCCCGCAGTACATCCGTCGCGCTCACGCCGTCACGCCGGTCACGGCGCTGCAGTTCGAGTACTCGCTCTTCGAGCGGGAGGTGGAGGAGAAGACCCTGCCGGTCCTGCGGGAGCTGGGCATCGGCCTGGTCCCGTACCGCGGCTTGTTCCTCGCTCATGTCCCCGGGCAGGAACCAGGCCAGGGGGGCGACCATCGTCGCTCCCTTCGTTCGGTGCCGGGGAACCACAGCCCTCGGCCCGCCGGCCTGTGTCAGCCCTCGCGGCGCAGTGCGGCCGGCGTCGTGCCGAAGTGGGAGCGGATCACTCGGGTCAGGTGTTCCTGGTGGGAGAAGCCGCAGGCGGCCGCCACCTGGGCGATGGGCATGGATCCGGCACGCAGGAGGCGGGCGGCTCGCTCCACGCGCAGCCGCACGAGGTACCGGTGCGGAGGGCACCCCGTGCGGGCCCTGAAACGCCGGGCGAACTGGCTGACACCGAGCCCCACGGCCGAGGCGAGGTCCTCCAGCGACAGCGGCTCGGAGAGTCGGGCGTCCATGAGTTCCCGAACGGCCGTGAACTGCCGGTCGCTCAGGCCCACTTGGCGCCGCGTCGGTTCGGCGACGAGATGCCGCACGCTGTGGCGGCGGGCCAACTGGGCCGCGGTCATCAGCGCGAGCTGATCCGCATAGGTGCTCCCGCTGGGCTCCCAGCGCCGTACGACACCGTCGAGCGCCAGAACGAGCTGCTCCAGCAGCGGATCCGTGGTGCCGAACTCCTCCTTCAGCCGCACCGGCCGGCCGTCCCCCGCCGTCTCAGCCGTCGCTTGGAGGGCCGCGTCCGACAGGTAGACGTGCACCGTGTTCAGATGACCGCCGAGTTCCACGTCCAGCTCCGTGTCGGCCGGATGCAGGAACAGACCGCCGGGCGGCACCTGCCGTGCGGCCGTCAACCCCCGGCGTCCCCTCCGCACCGTGACGGGGCCGTCGAGATGCAGGATCACCAGGTGGCTGTCGGCTCCCTGGAAGGCGTCCCGATACGGCAGTTCCCGTTGCGTCGACAGATACAACTGTTCCCAGCCGAGTCCCGCGCTGGTGCGGACGGGACGCACCCCGGGCCGCGTCAGGATGCCGTGGGTGTCACCGAGGCCCATCTCGCTCATGAGGCCCTCCCTCGGGACACGGTCCTGCTGCCCTCCGGCACAGACGGGCAAGCACGGACCGAGCCGCAGCCGACGCCGTTTTCGTGCAAGGTGATGCGGAGATTATGCAGGAACGGCCGGCGCACGGGCTCGAATACTGCGGGAGACCCCAGACCCCGCAGCACGGAGAGCACCTTCATGAGGAGTTTTGTGCACACCACCGGCCCGAGCCGGGTCGTCTTCGGCACGAGTACGCTTCCGCAGGTCCGTGATGAGGTCGAGCGGCTCGGCGGGTGCCGGGTACTGCTCCTCTCCGACGGATCACCGTCCCTGCGCAAGGCCACCGAACGGCTCCGCGAAGCCCTGGGCGGCTTGGTGGTGGCCGAGTTCGACGGCGCGGCCATGCACACGCCCGTCGAGGTGACCGAGCGGGCCCTGGGCCTGCTGCGCGAGCGGGACGTGGACTGCCTGGTGGCGATCGGCGGCGGTTCGACGACCGGTCTCGCGAAGGCGTTGGCGGTCCGCACGGATCTGCCCCAGATCATCGTGCCGACCACCTATGCCGGTTCCGAGGTCACCCCCGTGCTCGGCGAGACGGTGGACGGCCGCAAGGTCACCCGGTCCTCGCCCGCGATCCTGCCGGAAACGGTCGTGTACGACGTCGAGCTCACCCTCGGGCTACCGGTCCCGATGTCGGTGACCAGCGGTGTCAACGCACTGGCCCACGCCGTGGAAGCCCTCTACTCACCGGACGCCACTCCGGTCACCGACGCCATGGCCCTGGAGGCGGTCGCCGCCATCGCCCGTGCCCTCCCCGCCCTCCACGACGACCCGTCCGACCTTCAGGCGCGGGCGGAACTGCTCCAGGCGGCGTGGCTGGCGGGCACCTGCCTCGGTGCCGTCGGCATGGGACTGCACCACAAGCTCTGTCACACGCTGGGCGGCACCTTCGGTCTCCCGCACGCCGAGACCCACACCGTGGTCCTTGCGCACGCCATGGCGTACAATGCGCCCGCCGCACCCGAGGCGATGGACCGCATCGCGCGCGCCTTGGGCGTGCCCGACGCCCCCACCGGCATCTTCGACCTGATCCACCGGGTCGGCGGCCCGACGTCGCTGCGGGGTCTCGGCATGGCGGAGGCCGACCTGGACCGCGCGGCGGAACTGGCCACCGCACAGCCGTATCCGAACCCGCGCGAGGTGACCCGCGACGGCATCGCGGACCTGCTGAGGAACGCCTGGCAGGGCGGGCGTCCCCATGTCACGGTTCCCGACCTGCGCCCGCTGACCGACGAGGTCGCGGCGAGCTTCGACGGCTGCGCGAACCCGCGCCTGAAGCAACTGCTCACCGATCTCGCCCGCACCCTGCACGCCTACACGATCCGCAACGACCTCACCCCGCAGGAGTGGCAGCGGGCCATCGACTTCCTCACCGAGGCCGGCCACATCACCACCGACACCCGGCAGGAGTTCATCCTCCTCTCCGACACCCTCGGCGTGTCCAGCGTCGTCGACGCCCTCGCCAACTCCCGTAACCCGCACACCACTTCCTCCGCGATCCTCGGCCCCTTCTACGTGGCCGGGCCGCCTGCCGCCGAACACGGCAGCGACATCGCCGCAGGGCTCACGGGCACGCCGACGTGGGCGGACATCCAGGTGACCGACCAGGAAGGGGAGCCGGTCGCCGGTGCCGTGGTGGACGTGTGGCAGTCCAACGAGGACGGCTTCTACGACGTCCAACTCCCGGACCTCGACGGGCCGGTGCTGCGCGCCCGGTTCATTACGGATGCCGCCGGCCGGTTCACGTTCTGGTCGATCCTCCCCTCGGAGTACCCGATCCCGGACGACGGACCGGTCGGCAGGATGCTCTCGGCCGTGGGACGCCATCCCTACCGCGCCCCGCACGTGCACTTCCTGATCGACGCCCCTGGCCACCAGCCGCTGATCACCCAGCTGTTCGTGCGTGGCGGGGCCTACCTCGACGGAGCCCCCGGGCAGCGGGATGCCGTCTTCGGCGTCAAGGACGACCTGATCACCGACTTCGTCCGGCGGACCGGTCCGACGCCCGACGGTCGGCCCATCGACGGTGAGTGGCGCCTGCTCGAGTTCACCTTCCGCATTGCGCGCCTCGGCAACTGAGCACCCCTCGGGTGCCGCACAGCACGCAACCCCCTGACGCGTTTCACCCAGCTTCCCGGAGACAGACAGCATGAGCACGCCTGAGAAGTACGACACCGACGTCCTGGTCATCGGCAGCGGACCCGCCGGCGGCACCGCGGCACTGCTGCTGGCCACCTACGGTGTGCGCACCCACCTGGTCACCAAGTACGGATGGCTCGCCGACACCCCGCGGGCCCACATCACCAACCAGCGCGCCATGGAGGTCTTCCGCGACCTCGGCATCGAGCAGGAGGCGCTGGAGAAGGGCACACCGAGCCATCTGATGGGCGACACCGTGTTCGCCACCTCCCTCCTCGGCGACGAGATCGGCCGCATCCGCACCTGGGGCACCGGTGACGAGACCCTGACCGAGTACGCCTCCCAGAGTCCCTGCGAGATGATCGACCTCCCGCAGACCTACCTGGAGCCCATCCTCCTGTCCAACGCCGCCAAGCGGGGCGCCGTGGTCCGGCTGAACACCGAGCTGATCGACTTCGAACAGGACGCGGACGGCGTGACCGCGCGCCTGCGCGACCGGCCCAGCGGCACTGAACACACCGTCCGCGCCCGCTACATGATCGGCGCCGACGGCGGCCGCAGCATCGTCGCGGACAAGCTCGGTCTGCCGATGGAAGGGCAGATGGGCAAGGCCGGGAGCATGAACATCGTCTTCAGGGCCGACCTCACGCAGTACGTCGAACACCGCCCCAGCGTCCTGTACTGGATCATGCGCCCGGGTGCCGACGTCGGAGGAATCGGGATGGGCCTGCTGCGCATGGTCCGGCCCTGGAACGAGTGGCTCATTGTCTGGGGCTACGACATCGACAACCCCCCGCCCGCGCTCACCGACGAAGCTGCGGCAGCGATCGTCCGCGACCTCGTCGGCGACGACGAACTCGACGTGCAGATCGACAGCGCCTCCCTGTGGACGGTCAACCACGCCTACGCCACCCGGCTGCACGTCGGCCGCGTCTTCTGCGCCGGGGACGCCGTCCACCGCCACCCGCCGTCCAACGGCCTCGGCTCCAACACCTCCGTCCAGGACTCCTACAACCTGGCGTGGAAGCTGGCGGCCGTCGTCAAAGGCCACGCCGGGGCCGAGCTGCTGGACACCTACTCCGACGAACGAGCCCCGGTCGCGAAGCAGATCGTCGAACGCGCGAACCTCTCCCGGGACCAGTTCCTGCCCCTGTTCGAGGCTCTCGGCGTCGTGGGCGGCGACGAGGAGGGCATCACCAAGGCGCTGCACGCGGCCCGGCAGCCGGACGCCGACGGGGCGAAGAAGCGGCGGGCCATCCGCGAGGCGATCGAACTGAAGCACTACGAGTTCAACGCCCACGGCGTCGAGCACAACCAGCGCTACAAGTCGGGCGCCGTCATCCCCGACGGCACAATCGAGACGATCTCCAGCGACGGAGAACTCTTCGGCCACCCCACCTCCCGCCCCGGCGCGAAGCTGCCGCACGCCTGGCTCGTCGACGGCAAGGGCGGGCGGATCTCGACGCTCGACCTGGTCGCCAGGGGCAGCTTCTCGGTCGTCACCGGCCTCGCCGGAACATCCTGGGCGGACGCCGCCGACATCCTGGCCCGGGAACTCGGCCTGGACCTGCGCGGTGTCGTCATCGACCGCGACGCCCACGACGCGTACGGCGAGTGGAGCCGCCGCGCGGAGATCGACGAGGAGGGCGCGCTGCTGGTCCGCCCGGACGGATACGTGGCCTGGCGTACTCCGGAGGGCGCCACCGACATCACCGAGGCGACCGATCTGCTGCGGCAGGCACTGACCGCGGTGCTCTGCCGATCCGCGTGACGTGTGCCGCCGCGCTGTCTTGAGGGCGGCGTGATCGCCGTGGCCGCGGCCTGGGGTCGGGTATGCGGTCCGGCTGTCGTGGGGTGGGCGGTACGCGGTCGGTATCTCCCTCGCGGCCGGCCCCGACGTCTCAGGCTCTGGGGGAGGGCCGTGCCGCTCGCTGCACATCCACGCCGAGGATGGTCATGGTCAGGGGGGCGACAGATCGGACGGACGCGCCGGGGAGGGCTGCCGCGGGTCAGCGGCGGTGCCACGGCGGGGCGGACAGGTAGGTGTCCTCCTCGTCGGCTCGTTTGAGGGATGCGGTGATCGCCGCGGTGATGTCGGCGAGCTGTTCTGTCTGCACGGGCTGAGTGCCCCGAACACCGCGCGACGGAGGGCGGCCACATGTCTGGGGCCGCCCTGGTCAGAGCTCCATGCCGACGTCGGTGCGTACGGCCGGTCGTACGTGGCCGGACTCCTCCAGGCGGATCACCGCACGCGTGAACCTGCTGCGCGTGAACGTGAGCTGCCCGGTGAGCGAGGACATGCCCGGAGCAGGCCATGAACTTGATCCCGGCTCGCATTTCGGAGCCATCGGCTGGGTGGCCGTCCATCGCGCGGCCAAGAACCCCGCAGGACTGCTGCGATGGCCCGTGCCCGTCGTCGCGGACGTCTCGTCCGTGCCCGACCTGGCCCTGCTCGGTGGGGACACGCCCGGCAAGGGCCGTAGTCGCCTGCCGGCGCGTCCTGCCGCTGCCTGTCCCGTGACGCTTCCCGGGACACAGCTGTCTGCGCATGCCCTGAACAGTGCTGTCACCACGCTCATCCACGGTGTGGATGAGCCGGATACGAGATTCGAATCGCCCGAGGGATGGCAGCGGGGCCGCGGGCAGCCCATAGTCGTCCCGACCCGCACGTACTCGTACGCCGCTGTCCGGATCAGCGGCCGACATGCGGCCACTCCCAACATGCCGTGCGCCGTCGGTGCCCCTAAGGCATGTCCCCCTTCCGTACGCCGTCCCCTGGAGTCGCCATGCCTGGTTCCGTCCCGCCGTCCGCGACCGCGGTCGACGATGTCGCGTCGCTGCCCGTCGCTGTCTCCGGCCCGGCCCATCTGCTGCGCGTGTCCCTGCTGATGGCGGGCAGTTGCCTGCCGATCCTCGGGGCGGTGCTGATCGCTCCGGTGCTGCCGAAGATGCAGGACCATTTCGAGTCGACCCCGGCTGCCAAGGCGCTGGTGCCGTTGGCGCTGACCGTTCCGGCGCTGGCACTGGCGCTGCTGGCCCCCTTCGCCGGAGTGATCGTCGACCGGCTGGGGCGCAAGCGCCTGCTGATCGTGACGACTCTCCTGTACGCCGTTTTCGGAACGGCCCCGCTCTATCTGGACTCCCTCGGCGCGATCATCGTCAGCCGTGCCCTGGTCGGCGTCGCCGAAGCCGCCATCATGACGTGCTGCACCACGCTGATCGGCGACTACTACAACGGTGCACGGCGGGTGAAGTACCTCGCCCTGCAGACCATGTGCGCTTCCGCGTCGGCCACCGTCTTCTTCGTGATCGGTGGGGCCGCCGGGTCGGCGGGCTGGCGGGTGCCCTTCTGGGTGTACGCCGTGAGCCTGGTGCTCGCCCCGCTGATGGCGACCGCTCTGCCCAACCCGGCTGCCCACGCCACCGTTGGCGAGCTCCCGGCCGAGGCGGAAGTCCGCCGCCGCTTCCCGTGGCGGCGGTTGCGGGGCATCTGCGCCCTCACCTTCTTCGGGGCGATGGTCTTCTACGCCGTCCCGGTCGAGATGTCGTACCTGCTTGACGACCTCGGGGTGGAGAACTCCGGTGTCATCGGCCTGGCCACCGCGGTGTCGAGCGCCGCCACCGTGGGCGGAGCCGTCACCTTCGCCCGGCTGAAGCGATCCCCGGACCCGATGCTGCCTGCCGTCCTCGTGCTCTGCGCGGTCGGTTTCGGGGTGATGTTCCTGGCGGGCAACGCTCCGCTGCTGGTCGTCGGGGCCGTGATCAACTGCGTGGGCACGGGCATGTTGCTGCCCGCCCTCCTCACCAGTGCCATGTCCCGGCTGGCGTTCGAGGACCGCGGTCGAGGAACGGGGTTGTGGATGGCGGCCTTCTTCGGCGGTGAGTTCGTCTGCCCGCTGGTGCTGCTGGCCGTGGAGTCGGCGGTCGGCAGTCTCGCGGGTGCGGTGGGTGTGCTGGGGCTGGCCGCCGCCCTCGTATCCGCCGGCCTCCGTGTGGCCCGCCGCCGCGCCGGTGCCGTCGCCCCCCGGCCGCTGCCGGAGCAGACGGCCTGACGGACGTACTCTCCATCGGGACTGCCACGATGTGCCGCAGCGCGGTTGCCGCGCCATCGTGGCCAGTCGTGTCAGCGCGACGCATCCCCGCGCCCCTCGAGGACGTCGCCGTCGCCGTTGGTCATCAACGTCGCCCCCACCTCCTCCGCCTTCCGCCGCAGCCAGATGTGCGCCGCGTCCTGGGCGTGCACCGGGTGCCACCACATCGCCTCCTGCACCGGTACGGCCTCGAACGGGAAGGGCAGGACGCGTACCGCGGCGGCGCGGACCGCCGTGCGGGCCAGGCGTTCCTGGATCATCGCGATCCGGCGGGTGCCCTCGATCATGTGGGGCAGCAGCTGGAACGTCTGCACGGAGACCTCCACCCGGGGGCTGATGCCGAGCATGCTCAGCTGGCGCACGGCCGGGGCGTCGTACGGGCGCTGGTAGACGGCCCAGGGCAGCCGGGCCAGATGGTCGAGGGTGAGTTCATCGCGGACCTCGGGGTGGTCGTCGGCGACCAGACACAGCCAGCGGTCGCTGAAGAGGTCGACCGCGGGCAGACCGTCGATGACGCCGTGCGGCATCAGCAGTCCGTCGACGGTGCTCAGCACGGTCGCGGCGTTCTCCACGACGGAGGGCGCCGGGTGCTGGAAGGCGAGCCGGATTCCGGGTGCCTCCCGGTGCAGGGCGCGGGCCAGGGCGGCCCCGAACACGGCCGCGCCGTAGTCCGATGCGAGCAGCGTGAACTCGCGGGTCTCGGCCGTCGGATCGAAGTCGGCCTGGCTGGCGAAGACCCGCTCCAGCAGGTCGCACGCGGTGGCGCTGCGGTCGCGCAGGGCGGTGCCGAGCGGGGTCAGCTCGTAGGAGTTTCCGGTCCGGGCGAGCAGTTCGTCGTCGAAATGGCGGCGCAGCCGGGACAGCGCCGCGCTCATCGCGGGCTGGCTGAGTCCGATGCGCTCGCCGGCCCGGGTGACGTTGCGTTCCTCCAGAAGTGCGCGGAGGGCGACGACCAGATTGAGGTCGAGACGGGACAGGTTCACCGGACACCACCTGGACAGAGAGGTATTCGTAGCGTGGATGTGCGTCATCCACAGGATTCATTTCCACGATCTGATGATCCAGGTCAGAGTAGACCGCAACTCAGCGGGAGGAAATCTCATGGCAACGCACGCGCAACCTGTCGGCCCGTTCGCGCTCGGCACGCTTTCCGCGGCTGACGGGAGACGGTTTCCCGGCCTGGCGGTCCGGGACCGGGTGCTGGACCTGAGCCAGGCTCTGGCCTGGGAGCCGACCGATGTGCGTTCCGTGCTGGAACGGTGGGAGGAGACCCTTCCCGTTCTGCACACCCTCGCGGGCGAAGACGCCCTGGAGTGGCAGCGGCTCGACAGTCTGAGCGTGCATGCCCCGGTGGAACCCCGTCAGATTTTCCAGTCCGGTGCCAACTACCGGCAGCACGTGATCGACCTGGAGGTCGCCCACCGCTCCCCGGACGACCCGCGTACGGTCGAGGAGGCGCGGGCGGAGATCGCGGCGGTGATGGACCGGCGGGCGGCGGAGGACCTGCCGTACGTGTTCATCGGCCTGCCGAGCGCGATCACCGGCCCGTACGACGACGTCTTGCTCCCCGCCTGGGCCACACAGCCGGACTGGGAACTGGAGCTGGCGGCCGTCATCGCCAGACCCGCCCACCGGGTCTCCGTGGAGGAGGCGCTGGAGTACGTCGCCGGGTACACCATCGCCAACGACCTCACCGACCGGGCCACCGTCTTCCGCCGGGACATGAAGGCCATCGGCACGGACTGGCTGCTCAGCAAGAACGCGCCCGGCTTCACGCCGCTCGGCCCGTGGATCGTGCCCGCCGCCTCGATCGCGGACCCGGGTGACCTGCGGGTGACGCTGAAGCTGAACGGCGAGACCATGCAGGACGAGTCGACCAAGGACATGCTCTTCGGCATCGCCCGCCTGGTGTCGTACATCTCGCAGACAGCCCGGCTGCTGCCCGGTGACCTGGTGCTGACCGGCAGCCCGGCCGGCAACGGCATTCACTGGGGGCGGCTGCTGCGCGACGGCGACGTCATGGAGGGCTCGATCACCGGACTGGGCGTCCAGCGCACCCGCTGTGTCGCCGAGGAGGCAGACGCATGATCGACCGTACGGATCCCGAAGGCGCGATCGCCGAGGCCGCCGAGAAGTACTCCAACTGGGGCCGTTGGGGCGAGGACGATGTCCTCGGCACCCTCAACTTCCTCGACGAGGCCAAGCGCCGTGAGGGCGCGGCGCTCGTACGCCGGGGCGTGAGCTTCTCGCTGTCCCAGCGGTTCGACATGAACGGCCCGCAGAAGGGCTGGCGGCGTCGGACCAACCCCGTGCACACCATGCTCGACACCGGCACCGACGCGGCTCTCGGCAACCAGGGCTTCCCGCACGGCATCGGCGGCGCAGACGACGTGATCGCGATGCCGCTGCAGTGTTCCACCCAGTGGGACGGGCTCGGGCACATCTTCGACCACGGCAAAGCATGGAACGGGCGGAAGGCCGAGAAGGTCGTCACCTCCGACGGCGACCTCGTCACCGGCATCGAGCACATGGCGCCGTACGTCGCCGGGCGCGGCGTCCTGCTGGATGTGGGCCAAGCCCTCGGCACGGACGGCCAACTGCCGGACGCGTTCGCGATCACCGCGGAGCACCTGACCGGGACCGCCGAGGCGCACGGGGTGAGCGTGGGCCGCGGGGACATCGTTCTCGTTCGGACCGGGCAGCTGGCTCGCGTACGGCGCGACGGCTGGGGAGACTACGCGGGCGGGCCCGCGCCGGGTCTGTCGTTCAGCACGGCCGGCTGGCTGCACGGCAGCGAGATCGCCGCGATCGCCACCGACACCTGGGGCTTCGAGGTCCGGCCCAACGAGTTCGAGAACGCCTTCCAGCCGCTGCACCAGGTCGTCATCCCCAACATGGGCCTCCTGATCGGCGAGATGTGGGACCTCGACGCGCTCGCCGCGGACTGCGCGGCGGACGGCGTGTACGAGTTCTGGCTCACCGCCGCACCTCTGCCCATCACGGGCGCCGTCGGCTCCCCGGTCAACCCGATCGCCGTCAAGTAGCCCGCAGAACCGGCCGGATGCGTCCTCCCCGGACAGCAGCGGCGCATCCGGCCCCCACCCGCTCCACCCGCCGACGGGTGATTCACCAGAGCCCCTGGCCCGCCCTCCCGGCGGGCGAGCCGCACCCCCGCCGCCCGAAGCCGCGCGGCCCAACCTCGGGAGGATCCCGACATGGCAGACAGCCCGACATGCAGAGTCCTCGTCATCGGCGGCGGCGCCTCCGGCAACGCCGTGACCATTCTGCTGAGCCGCGCCGGCATCACCGTCGACCTCATCGAGGCCAAGCCCGACTGGAACGCCACCACCGGCTCCGGCATCACTCTTCAGGGGAACGCCCTGCGCGTGCTGCGCGAACTGGGAGTGTGGGAGCAGGTGAGCGCCTCCGGCTTCCCCTTCGGCACGCTGGGCATCACCACGCCTGACGGCACCGTGCTGCACGTCGCCGAGGACATCAGGACCGGCGGCGACGACCTGCCAGCAACCCTCGGCATGCAGCGCCCCCAGCTCCAGCAGATCCTCATCGACGCCGTCCGCTCCTCCGGCGCCACCGTCCGCCTGGGCACCACCGCCGAGTCCCTGGAGCAGGACGCCGACGGTGTCGCGGTGCGCTTCAGCGACGGCACCGAGGGACGCTACGACCTGGTGATCGGAGCCGACGGCCTGAACTCCGCCACCCGCGCCGCCATCGGCATCACCGAGAAACCCGAGCCGACCGGCATGGCCATCTGGCGCATCACCGCCCCGCGCCCCGAAGGCCTGGAGCGCAGCGACCTCGCCTACGGCGGTCCGGCCTACATCGCCGGCTACACCCCCACCAGCGAGAACACCATCTACGCCTTCGTCGTCGAGGGATGCCGCGACCGCACCTCCATCGACGCGGCCACCTACGCCGACGAGATGGCCCGCCTGGCGCAGGCCTACGGCGGAGTCTGGCCAGAGATCACCAAGCACATCACTGACCCGACGAAGGTCAACTACACCTGGTTCGACCGGCTGCTGTTGGAGGGCTCCTGGCACCGCGGCCGGGTCGTGCTGATCGGCGACGCCGCTCACTGCTGCCCGCCCACCATGGCCCAGGGCGCGGCGATGTCCCTGGAGGACGCCCTGGTGCTCGCCGAGCTGCTCACCAGCGGACGGGGCTGGGACAGCGAGCTGCTCCAGAGCTACTACGAGCGCCGCATTCCTCGGGTGCGGACCGTCGTCGAGGCGTCCGTGCAGATCGGCCAGTGGCAGCTGGACGGCGTGCGTGACGCCGACATCCCGGGGCTGATCGGCCGCACGATGAACTCCCTCAAGGAACTGCCGTGACAGTGCCCACCGTGGATGTGCACGCGCACGTCCTGCTACCCGAGGTCGACGCCCTGGTGGCGGACCTGCCGGGATTGGCCGAGGCCCGTGCCCTCGACGCCCGCCGCAACGGTCCGGCGGCCCTCGCCGTCAGCGGCCCCATGGTCCGCGAGCGCGCCCCGAGGATGATCGACGTCACCACGCGGCTCGACGCGATGGACGCCCAGGGGGTGGACGTACAGCTGGTCAGCCCGTCTCCCTCGCACTACCACTACTGGGCGGACGAGGAGACGGCCGAGAAGGTCTTCCGGCGTGCGAACGAGGCGACGGCCGCCCACTGCGCCCAGGCTCCCGGACGGCTGCACGGACTCGGCCTCGTCCCCCTGCAGCACCCCGAGCTGGCCGTACGCGCCCTCGAACACGCTCTGGAGCAAGGCCTGTTGGGCGTCGAAATCTCCAGTCACGCCCCTGGCCGCGAGCTCTCGGACGCGGCGTACGAACCCTTCTGGTCCCGCGCCGAGGAGACCGGCGCGATCCTGTTCCTGCACCCCTTCGGCTGCACCCTCGACGAGCGCCTCGACCGCTGGTACCTGTCCAACGTCGTCGGCCAGCCGGTGGAGAACGCGGTCGCGCTGTCCCATCTGATCTTCTCCGGGGTGCTGGACCGTCATCCGGGGCTGAAGCTGATCGCCGCGCACGGTGGCGGCTATCTGCCCACGCACATCGGCCGCTCCGACCACGCCTGGTCCGCCCGCTCCGACGCGGGCGCCGGCTGCGCCCACCTGCCCAGCAGCTACCTCAAGCGCCTGTACTTCGACTCCCTCGTCCACGACCCGCACGTGCTGCGGGAGCTCGTCCGGGCGGCGGGCGCGGACCGAGTGCTGCTGGGCTCCGACTACGCCTTCGACATGGGCGCCGAGGACCCGGTCGCCGCCCTGCGCGCCGCCCGGCTGCCCGACCCCGACTTCCACGCCATCCGCGGCGGAAACGCCGCCGCACTTCTCAACCTCTCCTGAGGAGGTCCCCATGTCCAACCGCTTGCTCACTCATCTACGGCACGTCGACCTCGCCGTGCCCGACTACGACAAGCAGCTCGACTTCTACTCCGGGGTCTGGGGCCTGACCAAGGTCGCCGAGGACTCCGGCATCTCCTTCCTCGCCGCCGAGGGCTCCCCGGAGCAGTACGTCGTCCGGCTGCGCAAAGCCGAGGAGAAGCGTCTCGACCTGGTCTCCTACGGCGCCGCGAACGCCGCCGACGTGGACATACTCGCCGAGCAACTCCTCGCGGGCGGAGTGCAGTTGATCTCCCAGCCGGGCAAGGCGGAGACGCCCGGTGGCGGTTACGGCTTCCGTTTCTTCGACGTCGACGGACGCACCATCGAGGTCTCGGCCGATGTCGAGGTACGGCAGCACCGCAGGATCGAGGAGAAGGAGTCGATCCCGGTCAAGCTGTCGCACGTCGTGCTGAACTCGCCGGACCTGGACAAGACCAAGGCGTGGTACGAGCAGCACCTCGGCTTCCGGCTGTCCGACACGCTCGGCCATCCGCACATCGGCGACGTCATGCACTTCATGCGGATCAGCAACCAGCACCACTCCATGGCCATCGCCAAGGGCCCGCACACCTCGCTGCACCACATCTCCTTCGAGATGCGCGGCGTCGACGAGTACATGCGCGGCTCCGGCCGTGTGATGCGCGCCGGCTTCAAGAAGATCTGGGGGCCGGGCCGGCACATGGCGGGTGACAACACCTTCACGTACTTCCTCGACCCGCACGGCAACACCGTCGAGTACACGACGGAACTGGAGCTCCTGGACGAGGACACCTGGCACCCGCACGTCTACGACTTCTCCCAGCCCGAAGTGACCGACCAGTGGGGCACCGCCAACCCCATGAACGAACTGGTCACCAAGGAATCCTTCAACGACGTCGACCGCGGCGTGTTCGTCGCCCCGCCGGTCTGATCGGCGAAGCCCTCGGTCCCCGGGGGCGCGGTGGCCCTGTCAACGCCCTGACTCCCACGCCGCGCCCCCGGCCTTCGCGCCCACCCCTCACGCCGACAGGAAACCGCCATGCGCTTCGCCGCGTACGAGTACCGCAACCGACGCCACGTGGCCGTCGTCGAAGAGGACGGCACGCTCTACCCTCTCCCCGGTGTCGGCTCCCTGACCGGCCTGCTCGCCCAGGGCGGCGGCCTGCCCCAGCTGCTGGAGGCGGGCTCCGCCACGCCTGACATCCCCGCCGGCCCCCATGTCTCCGAGGTGCGGCTGCTCCCCCCGTTCCAGCCGCCCACCGTGCGGGACTTCGTCACCTTCGAGGAGCACGTCGAGGGTGTACGACGCTCCGTGGACGGCACCGCAGGCGTACCGGAGCAGTGGTACGCGGCCCCGACCTTCTACTTCACCAACCCCTACGCGGTGTACGGCCCACACGACGACATCCCCATGCCGCCCGGCTCGACCGTGCTGGACTTCGAACTCGAAGTGGCCGCCGTGATCGGCAAGGAGGGCCGCGACCTCACACCCGAGCAGGCTCGCGACCACATCGTCGGCTACACGGTCTTCAACGACTGGTCGGCACGCGACCTGCAGTCCGCGGAGATGAGGGTGGGCCTCGGCCCGTGCAAGGGCAAGGACACCGCCACCACGCTGGGCCCGTACCTGGTCACCGCGGACGAACTGGAGAAGTACCGGGACGAGGACGGTTTCCTGCGGCTCGGGCTCACCGCCTCGGTCAACGGCGAGACCGTCGGCACGGACCTTCTGTCCAACATGAGCTGGACCTTCGAGGAGATGGTCGCCTACGCCTCCCGTGGCACCCTCGTCCGCCCCGGCGACGTCCTCGGCTCCGGCACCTGCGGCAACGGCGGCTGCCTCGCCGAACTGTGGGGCGTACGCGGCAGGCAGGACCCGCCGCCGCTCAAGCCCGGCGACACGGTGACCCTCACCGTCGAAGGAATCGGCAGCGTCTCCAACACGGTTGTCGCCGGAGCCGCCCCGGCCCCGCTGCCGACCGGCCGACGCCGCTCCCGGGAGCGACCGTGACCGACCTCCACCCCAAGAGGCTTCTCGGCAAGGTCGTCGTGCTCACCGGCGCCGCCCGCGGCCAGGGCGCCGCGGAAGCCCAGGCGCTGACCCGCGAGGGCGCCCGGGTCATCGCCACCGACGTGACCGAGGCACCTGGCTGCCGCCGGCTCGACGTCACCAGCGAGAAGGATTGGGCCGAACTCGCCGCCGAACTGGGGGAGTCGTACGGCCAGGTGCACGGCCTGGTCAACAACGCCGGTGTCACCTGGCGCGCCCGCCTCGACGCCGTACGTCCCGAGGACATGGCCCGCGTCCACGCGGTCAACGTCACCGGGCCGCTCCTGGGCATCCAGCACCTGGCCCGGCTGATGCGCCCCGGGGCATCCATCGTGAACGTCGGCTCCTCGGCGGCACTGACCGCCCACTACCCGGTCGCCTACACCGCCAGCAAGTGGGCACTGCGCGGCCTGTCGGCCACCGCCGCCATGGAACTGGGGCCACGCGGCATCCGCGTGAACACCATCCACCCCGGCTTCATCGAGACAGAGATGACCGCCTCCGCCGCGCCCGCCTTCCGCGAGGCCAACCTCGCCGGGACACCACTCGGCCGCACCGGAACCGTCGACGACATCACCCCGCTCGTCACCTTCCTCCTCTCCGACGAGTCGTCCTTCATCACCGGAGCCGAGATCCCCGTGGACGGCGGCCTCACCGCGCACGGCGGCGCCAAGCCGATCTCGGACGCCGTACGCAACTAGAGATCTTTAAATGTGCGGGTTACGCGGGGTCGTGACGGCTGTCGTGTGTCGCGCTATGCCGGGGGGATGAGGTATCCCGATGGCGGAGGGCTGACGGATGAGGAACGGGTTCGGCGTGAGCGGGCCCGATTGGCGGCCGCTGATCTGATCGAGGCTGGGGCCAGTGACCGGGAGGTGGCCCGGCGCTTCACGGTGACCCGAATGTCGGCGAACCGCTGGCGGTGGGCGTTGGCTGCGGGCGTTGGCTGCGGGTGGCCGGCAGGCCCTGGTCTCCAAGGGGCCCGGCGGTGCCCGCTGCAGGCTCGATGCAATTCGACCACGTGCGCTGGAGGCGGTGTTGGAAGCAGGTCCGGCCGCTGCCGGCTGGTCTGACCAGTGCTGGACTCTGGCGAGGATCGCGGAGATCGTGCGCCACTGGTTCGGTGTGGAGTACACCCTGGCCGGGATGGACCTGCTGCTGCACCGCATCGGCTGGAGCGTGCAGGTTCCCTCCCGCAAGGCCACCGAGCGCGACGAGGAGAAGATCGCCGCCTGGAAGGACGAGCAGTGGCCCGTCATAAAAAGACGGCGGCGGACCTGGGCGCCCGGCTCTGCTTCGAGGACGAAGCCGGCCAGGGGCTGAGACCGCCCGAAGGCCGCACCTGGGGCCGACGAGGCCGCACCCGTCGTGCGGGTCACCGCCGCGGGCGCCAAACGCGTCTCCGTGGCTGCACTGATGTGCACCAAGGCCGGCCACCGGTCCCGGCTGATCTATCGCATCCACCTCGACCGCGGCCCCGCCAAAGGCCGGCGCAAGGGCTTCACCGAGACCGACTACGCCCGCCTGCTCGACGCCGCACACCAGCAGCTCGGCGGTCCGATGGTGTTGGTCTGGGACAGTCTGAACACGCACGTCAGCCGCACCATGCGTGAGCTGGTCGACGCCCGATTATGGCTGACCGTCTGCCAACTACCTCCGTACGCATCCGAGTTCAACGCGGTCGAGGGCGTCTGGTCGCACCTGAAAGGTCCCTGGCCAACCTCGCCAAACACAGCCTCACCCAGCTCACCGCGCTGGTGAAGACCCGGCTCAGCCATTGAAGATCTCTAGAAAAAGCCAAGTTTCTGAGGGTCGTAAGAACAAAGAATGTTCTTCCTCTGCCGGTGGTACAGGCGTCAGGCGTCGCTGACCTGCGTAAAACGTGGCCGCATGTGGCTTGTTGGACTGTCGGCCCCGGAATGGTCCGGATTTTGTGGACTGCTCCAACCGGATGTGTCGGCCCGCCCGGTGCTACGGCGAGGTGGGCGGGTGCGGGGACCGGAGGACGAGCAGGGTGATCTCGCTGGGGGCGAAGACGCGGAACGGCGGGCCCCAGAAGCCGGTGCCGCGGCTGGTGTAGAGGAAGGTGCGGGTGCCGTGGTGGCTGAGGCCGGCGACGACGGGCTGGTCGATGCGGACCAGGTGGTGGAAGGGCCAGATCTGGCCGCCGTGGGTGTGGCCGGAGAGTTGGAGGTCGATGCCGGCGGCTGCGGCCCGGTCGATGAACTTGGGCTGGTGTGCCAGGAGCAGGACGGGTAGGTCGGGATCGGCGCCGTTCAAGGCTCCGGCGAGGTGGGCGCGGTGGCCTGCCAGGCCGGAGGACTCGGCGGTGACGTCGTCCACGCCGGCGACCACGAGGGTGTCGCCTCCGCGTTCGAGCAGCAGATGGCGGTTGCGCAGCGGTTCCCAGCCCAGCTCGTCCATCAGGTCGACCCAGCCCTGGGCCTCGGTGTAGTACTCGTGGTTGCCGGTGACGTATACCCGGGCCCGGCCGGCCCGCACGGTTCCGAGTGGGGCGGCCTGGGCGCGGCGGCGTTCGGCCGTGCCGTCCGCGATGTCGCCGGTGTGGCATACCAGATCGGCTTCCAGAGTGTTCACCGTCTCGCATACCCGTGCCGACCAGCGAGCGCGATCGAGGGGGCCGTAGTGGGTGTCGGTGATGAGGACGACGCGGGTGCCGTCCAATCCGGCGCCCAGTCGCGGGAGTTGCACGTCGAGTCGGCGCACGCGTGGCACGCGGCGGGCCTCGGCATACCCCCAGGCGAGTAGTACGGCGGTCACGCCGACGACGGCCCAAGTGACGATTCGGGCCCGGTCCTGACTCTCGCCGACGCCGGCCACGGTCAGGGCGAGCCGCAACAGGACACCGAGCAGAACGGACCACGTGAACAGGACCCAGCTGCTTCCCAGCAGGGTGTCACCGATGATCGCCGCCCAGTCCTGCTGGCGCCGGCCGTGGCCGCGCACCATCGCGAGCGGCATGCCGATGAGGCCGAGGGCGAACAGGGCGGTGCCGACCAGCGTGACAGGCAGCGGCCAGTGCTGGCCGCCGTACAGGAGCACCCAGCAGGGCACGGTCCACAGCAGGACGGGGGCGATCAGGGGGATGTAGCGCATCAGGCGGTGCAGTCGGCTCTGCCGCGGAGCGTGCGCTTCCCCCTCGGCGGGCCGGGTGTTGCTGGTGTTGGTCATGCTTCCCCTCCGTGACCAGGCTGCCGTCTCGCGCACTGTATCCGGTCGCCTTGGGCCCGACTGGACGGGCGTTCATGTGCGCGGCTCCTTGGGGCGAAGGGTTTCTGCGGGAGTACTCCCGCAACAGGCGTTGATGTCTCCCCGCTCAGGGAGGTCGTCATCAGCGCCTCCTTCGCGCTGAGCCTTCCGGCACAGCGGCGCTCACCCCAGGCCAGGGCCTGAGTGCAGCACCCGGCCGTGCTCAGGCTTCTCGACCAGTTCGGCTCCCCGGCTCAGATCCGCAAAGCCGGACGGCGACGGCTGGTCAGCATGCTCCGGCCGAAGGCACCGCGGATGGCCGAGCGCCTGGTCGAGGACATCTTCACCGTGCTGGACGAACAGACCGTCGTTGTTCCCGGCACCGCCGCGGCTGCACTGATCGTCCCGAGCCTCGCCAATTCGCTCCAGGCGGTGTTCGACCAGCGCAAACTCATGGCCACAAGGATCGAGGAACTGCTGGAGTCCCACCCTCTTTCCAAAGTCCTGACGTCCATGCCGGGGATCGGCGTCAGGACCGGAGCACGAGTCCTCATCGACGTCCGCGACGGATCCAGGTTCCTTCCGCCGCGCACCTCGCCGCCTACGCGGGCCTCGCCCCGGCAACTCGCAGCTCGGGCAACCATGGCGGCAGGGGCAGGTCAGAGGCCGCCGGTGTTGAGCAGCCGGTTGGGGGTGTCGGGGCGGACGCCGTGTACGACGCCGCGGGTGGCCGTGTGGTCGAGCCAGACGTGGACCTCGTTGGCCGTGGCGTGGGGGTGTGCCGACAGGTACAGCGCGATCACGCCGGTCGCATGCGGCGCAGCCCAGGACGTGGCGCCGTCGTTCTGCGTGGTCGTGCCGCCGCCGGCGAGGGCGGCGGTCACCTTCTGGCCGGGGGCGTACAGGTCCACGCACCGTCCGTACCCCGATCCGTAGGAGCCGCCGTCGCTCCACGCGCGGTCGTTGGCGGTGGAGGCCGCCACGACGATCGTGCCCGGGACGCCGGCGGGGGAGTGCTTGCAGGCGTCGTCATGGAAGTTGCCGGCCGACACCACCGTCGGGATCCCCGCGTCGACCATCTTCTTCACGGCGGACTCCAGGGCCGCCGACCGGTGGTCGAGGTTGAGCGACATGTTCACCACCGCGGGCTTCTGCGCATGCGCGGTGACCCAGTTGACCGACTTCACCAGGGCTGCCTCGGCCGCTGCCGGGGAGCCCCCGCCCTCGCTCTCGCACAGGATGCCCTGCACCCGTACGAGCTCCGCCTTGGGCGCCACCCCGTACTTCGTTCCGCCGATGATGCCCGCGACGAACGTGCCGTGCCCGGTCCCCTCCTCGTTGAAGCAGTCACCGGAGTCCTTGGGGCCCACGAAGTCGGCGCCGAGGTGGGCGCGTCCGCCGAACTCCTTGTGGGCGATGTCCATCCCGGTGTCGATCACATAGACGTGCACGCCCTTGCCCGTGGCGGTGGTGGTGAACGTCCCGTTCAGCGGCCGCGACCGCTGGTCCAGGATGTCCAGGTTCCACGGCACGTGCCGGGTGATGGGCGACGCCGCGGCCTGGGCAATGCCGGACAACTTCCCCACGGCGCCGGGAGTGCCCTTCCCCTGCGCGGCGAGAGTCCCGCCGCTCTTCCCGGCTGCCGCGCCGGCTTCCCCGCCGCAGGCCGAGGCCCCCAGCAGCGTCACCATGGCCGCCGCCATGAGACCGGCCTTCGTCACGTTCCGCGTCACAACGTCCCCCACATGCCCGTTTCGTACACAGTCAGCGCACAAGACGACCACAGGGGGCGGGCGGTTGCAGCGGGGTGCAGCCAACGATCGATTCCGTTCGGCGGATCGCCGTCCTTGCGTTGCTGCAGGTTCGCGAAGAACAGCCACTGGCGGGTCACCTGCCGCAGGTACGGATCGATTACTGGCGTGCTGATCGGCCGATCGCGGGGACTGACGCGCTGCCGGCATGGCGCCGTGTCGTCAGGCACCGCCGACATCACGGTGCCGAGGGCATGTCACCAGCTGCTTTCCCCGGCCGGACGCTGTCGGCGGGGCTGGAAGTCGGTCACGGACGGGGGTAGACCCCGCACGACGTCACCGGCTTGCCGTTCGCATCGTCGAGGCAGACCCCCACGTACGAGCCGCCGCCGACAACATCCGCGGGAAGTGTGGCGGGCACCGACGTCACCGTGTTGCAGTGCGTACTGCTGCTCCTGGGGCCGAGCGGGTTGGCATAGCCATCGAACACGCTGTACCACGCTCTGCGGCAGCCGACGGACTTCAACGTCCCTGTGAACACCACCGACCGGTTGTACCAGGTCAGGGTGCCCGAGATGTAACTGCCGGCACCGTCGGAGACGTAGACCGGGGTGGGGGCGTAGGCGGCGGCCGTGGCCGGGGTCGCCGCGACGGCCGGCGCGGTCAGTGCCGCGGACATGGTCAGGCCCGCCACGGTGAAGAGTGTGAGAGCGTATCGACGCAACACGACGTAAGTCTCCTATGGTGCGGGTTCGCGGGATGACGCCACAAGGCTGCCCGCAGCCATTGCGCGTCAACCCTGACGAAGGACGGCGTCTGCGTTCGGCCCCGCCGCCGGGTCCAGGGGGTGGGCGTCCGGTCCGCGCAGGAAGGACGTGCTTGTCGAACTCTGCCTTCACCGCGTTCGCCGAGTCCCCGGTCGCCTGCATGGGTCGACTCGGTGCGCCGGCGCCGACGGTCCTCGACCGGCAGCGAAAGCACATAGGTCGCCAATCGGGTGAGCGGCATCCCCGCAAGGTCGGTTTGTACCCCTGTGGACCCACGTTTGTGCGCGGACTCCTACAGCCGCAAGGTCTCCAGGCGGGTCATCCTTGGAGCTATGCGCTCCAGGAAGACGGCCAGGGGAATGGCGTGCTTGGCGGCGAAGCCCTCGGCAACGGTTGTTCACCCTGGCCCTGCGCCGGGCATCGAACAGTCCGTACACGCAAGAGCAGGTCACAAGGCCTCTACTGACTTCCTCTCACCTCGACGGAACGCAGAGCGCCTTGTGCTCTGTGGCTGGGAGGCCTACCGCGCCGACACCGTCACGTACTCCGTCTTCTTCACCCGGCCGTGATGGGCGACGATCGTCACGGCGTAGCGGCCGGGCTTGAGATCGGGGCGGACGGTGGCCGTGCCGAAGAAGCGCGGGTCGTCGCCGTCGGCGCCCTTGCTGTCGTCGTGGCGGAGGTGGACCGTCCCGGTGAACGCCGGGGAGGTGGCGGTCAGCCGCGTCTCCTCGCCCGGGTCCGGGTACTCGTCGTGCCACATGACCGCGACCTGACGCCCGGCGCCGACCCGGAACTTGTGCGTGTCGCCCGAGTAGCCCTGGCTCGGGTCGTAGAACTCGGGGCCGTACGCCTTGCCCAGGTAGTCGCGGTCGCCCGGCCGGGACGCGCGGACCTTCAGGCGCTTCTCGGAGATGCGGCGGCCGTGCGGGCCGTACAGCTCGAAGGTGTACGTGCCGTCTGCCAGGGCGGGCTTGAGCTCCGGCCGCGCCGAGAAGGCCCGCGGGTTGTAGAAGTCCATATCCGGGTCGTGGACGAGACGCACGGGACCGGGCAGGGCCGCGGATCGCACGGTGAAGTCGGTGCCCCGCTCACCGGGGTACAGGTCGTCGAAACCCACCCACACCGGCTCCCCGGGCCGGGTCACGTCCTGCGATGCCGACAGGGTGAAGGAGGGCCGCTGGGATCGTACGACCTGGATCCTGTCGTGGGCCACGGTGCGACTGTGGACAGCGACCATCAGCGGATACCAGCCGGGCTTGTCCGTCATCTTGAGGGTCGCCACGGCCCAGTAGTGGTCGCCCTCCCATCGCAGCCGTACCGGCCCGCTCAACGCGGGCGACTGGGCGGTCACCGCGTCGCCGCCCTGCGCATGGCTGACGCCGTAGAGCATCATGTGGACCAGTTGCCCGGGGCGGGCGTCGGTCTGGCCGTTGAGGATCAGATCGGGCTTGCCGCTCGGGGCCCCGGGACTGCCGGCGGCGGTGGATGCGATCTTGTGCGCGGAGACGCCCGTGCTCGGTGCCGCTCCGGCCGTGCTCGCCGCGGTGGCGCACCCGCACAGTATGAGACCCGCCGCTGTGACGGCCACGGCCCTGGACCATTTCATCGTTTCCCCCCGTAGGTCGGTCACCCATAGAGAAGGCGAAACCGCACTGCTGGTTACCTTCGCCGACGAGAGAGACGCGAAATGCACCTTCGTTGGCCGGGCTGTCGCGCGCACCCCGCCCTGAGAGGACGTTTCGAGTAGCCGGATTGCCCTTTATGTTCCAGTAAGTTCCTCGACAGGCGGGTGTCGTCCTGTCCGTTGTGTGCTTGGTGAGGTTGCCGGTGGGGGGGGGGGGGGGGGGGGGGGGGGGGGGGGCGGGGCGCCGCCCCCCCCCCCCCCCCCCCCCCCCCCCCCCCCCCCCCACCCATCCGCCTGACTCATCAGGCCCTCGAACGCTTCCTGCCGGCGAGCAGGGTCGACGCTGCGACCTGCGGCCACCGCAAGATCGTCAGCCTTCGCACAGCGATGATCAGTGATGGCCGCAGCCTTTCCGCAGCCGACCCACGGGCAAGATCAAGGTCTACGGCTCGAGGTCGCGCTGGTACCAGGTGCCTGGCTTGCCGCCGAGATCGGCCGGGGTGGCAGGGCCCACCGGGACGAAGCCAGTCTTGGCCAAGACCCTCTGGGACGCGGCGTTGTCGTGGGAGGTGGCCGCCCGCAGTGTGCGCAGGCCGTGCATCACTGTCGCCATCCGGCACAGCTCCCGGACGGTCGCGGTCGCCACGCCGCGGCCGGCGACCCGCTCCGCGACCCGGTAGCCGAGTCTGGCAGTGCCGTCCTCCAAGTCGTACAGGTTGAACCTGCCGAGCACCGAGCCGTCCTCGGCGACGAGCACGTAGAGGGCGCAGACGCCGGCCTCCTGCTCGGCCAGCGAGGCGTTGTACCGGTCGGTGAACTGGTCGAAGAAGCCGTCGCCGCGGTCGGAGACCGAGGCAGTGAAGTAGGCGCGGTTCGCCAGCTCGAAGGCCAGGACCGCCGGGGCGTGGTCGGCATGCAGCGGCTTCAGCTCGGGCATTGCCCGACTCTACCCAGGTCGTGCGCTGAGGCACCTGAGTTTCCGCCAGTGGCAGACAGCCCCAAGCCCGGGGCGCATAACGATCTATGGCTGGATTACTGAATTGATCACGCTTCATGCAGCCGGGCGATCTCACGGACGATCAGTGGGCGACGCTGGAGCCGCTGTTGCCGAAGGGGACGAGGGCGGGGCGGCCACCTCTCTGGCCTTGGCGGCAGCTGATCGACGGCACACGGTTCCGGGTCCGTAGAGAACGGTCCCGGCGCGGGCGAGGTACTTGCGGGCGTAGTCGGCCTTCACGGTGGTGCCTTCGAAGCGCCGTACGGTGCCGGCCTGGTGCAGGGACCGGCGGGCGGCGGGGCCCAAGGCGCCTTCGCCGCGACTGTAGCGCTCGTTGAGGCGGCCGCGGTCTCGGCGGTGCTCAGGGCCATCCACCAGGCCGTCTTGAAGGTCCCTGCCTCGGCCTGGACGCCGGCCGTTGAGCCCGACGGCGACATCCGCGACGGCGCCTGGGGCGCCGAACTCGCCGGCGACTGCCTGACCGGCCGAGCGAAGGGGCTGCGGCTGATCGTGCGCAAGGAACGGCCACACCCCGGCGCCCAGTTGCGCTTCATCGACGCCGACGGCATGCGGTTGACCTGCTTCGCCACCAACACGGCGGGTGAGGCGATCGCCGCCCTCGAACTGCGTCACCGGCAGCGGGCCCGGCCCGAGGACCGCATCTGCGCCGCCCGCGCCACTGGCCTGCGTAATCTGCCACTGCACGACGCCGCGCAGAACCCATATCTGGCTGGAGATCATCCAGACCGCCCTGGACCTGCTCGCCTGGATGCCAGTGCTTGCACTGAGTGGCAAAGGCCCGGCTCTGGGAGCCCCGCCGCCCGCGGCTCCGCCTTTTCTCCGCTGCCGCCCAACTCGTCACCACCGGCCGCCGCCGCGTCCTCCGCCTCGCCGGACACTGGCCCTGGACCGACGAGATCACCGACGCCCTGGTCCGGCTCCACGCCCTCCCGAACCCCGGCTGAACAGCACCTTCCCATCCCTGCGAGCAGAACGAGCCCACCGGAGCCGTGGAACCCGGCGCCCACCCGACGCGACAACCGGGCGCTCAACCTGCCCCAGCCCTGAAAAGACCCACCACACAGCCGCAAAGTCCCCGTAAGCAAGCTGACGGAGACTCATGAATGATCGGGCTAGAGCCTGTCTCACAGTCCGGCTCATTTGTTCTTGTGGCAAGATCGAGGGATGCTACGACTAACCGACTTCATCATCGATTGCCCGGACACGATGAAGCTGGCAGCCTTCTACTCCGAGGTGACGGGGCTCCCGGTCAAGGAGGGCAGTAACGAGAACTGGGCCGGTATCCAGTTCGGCGAGATCGAACTGGCCTTCATCCAGGTGGAGGACTACCGCGCCCCGCAGTGGCCCGACAGCGAGCACCCCAAGCAGTTCCACCTCGACTTCGAAGTCGACGACGTCGAGGCCGAACAGCGCCGCGTCCTGGACCTCGGCGCGACCCTGCAGCGGGACTGCATCGACCCCGACGGCTACGGTTTCCGCGTCTACGCCGACCCCTTCGGCCACCCCTTCTGCCTCTGCCGCAACAAGGGTGTCATCTGGACCGATCAGGGCCTCATCTGGCCCAAGCACGACCAGTAGGCCGTGTTTCGAAGGGAGCCGCTCGTTGTTGGCGGTGATGTGGACGGTGGCCAGGTGGCGGACGGCGAGCTTGTCGAACCGTCTGCCGCCCAGTGGGGTTTGAGGCGGTTTGATGCCGCACTCCACGGCATGCCGGCTGCGGTAGTCGATCGGGTCGAAGGCGGCCGGCCGGCCGTCACGGCTGCCGCGTCTGCGCCGTTGACCGGCATGGTCAGCAGGCTCGGGAATGGTGCAGGCGATCTGGCGCCGCCGCAGGTGGGCGCAGACGGCGCGGCAGGAATACGCCTTGTCGGCGCGGACCGGCTGCGGCCGGGTCCGGGGTCGGCCACCATCCGGCCGGACGATGCGGATACCTGCCATCACCGTCTCGAAGTGCGGGGCATCCCCGGCCTGCCCGGCGCTCAGGACCAGCGACAAGGGCCTTTGTCCGTGCTCGCAGGCCAGGTGCAGTTTGGTCGACAGCCCGCCGCGGGAGCGGCCCAGCGCGCGATAGCCCGGCTCCGGTGTGCTCCCGTAGGCCGGCTCGCGCTGGGCATCCCCGGGCACGGGAGCACACGGGGCCCCGACTGCCCACGCGGCCTCGACTCCACATCCCTCACGAACACCTGCGCGTCCGGATCAGGCAACGTTGAAGTCGGCAGCCTTGGTGACCAGCTTCGTCTCGCCGCCCTTCGAGGTGGCCAGGACCGCGACGTGCCACACACCCCGCTCGGACGCCTCGGCGTCGGCCCGGGTGACAGCGGCCGTATAGGTGCAGCGCACGGTGTCCTCGCCGGACGGCTTGCACACGGCCGACTCCACGGAGGCCATGTCCTTGGCGGTCAGGCCCTTCTTGGCGAAGGATGAGTTCGCCGGCCACGCCAGGACCTTCACGTTCTTGACACCGGAGGACATCGTGACGTCAGTGGTGAAGGTCAACGAGCCGGCGCGGTCGCCGACGGGAGCCGCGTAGCGGGCGGCACTGTGCGCCACCGAAGGGGACTGCTCCCCGGCGTAGGCGAGGGCGAAGGCACCGGCACCGCCGAGGCCGACGACACCGGCGGTAACGGCCAGAACGACACGACGCGCCATGAGAAATTCCCCTAAGAGGATCAGCTGGATCGGAAGACCGGCGCTCTTGGCTGCGCCGTTGCACCAATCCTGGCCGCGCAGCAGGCGCCGGGTATGAGTACACGCACTCAACTCCAGCCTGAGTAGAGCCTGTTCCGCACTGAGGACGAAAGGGCGACGCCGACGACTGACGGCAACGGGGATCGGCACGCAGTGCTGGCCATGGTCCCGGGCAGATGGCCGGTGCGGACCCTGGAGTCGTCCTCGTGGAAGATGCGGTCGCGGACGTGGTGCAGGAGGTTCTTGATATGCAGTGGCCCCGGATCCAGGGGCGAGCTGCTCGCCGCTGGCTGTGCCCGGCGGCAGGCTGAAGACCATGGCAAGTGTGGCGGCCGCACTGCCGGCGCCGTTGGTGACGTTGATCCTGAGCTGTACCGTCGCGCAGGTTGATTCGATGGGATTCGTCGTGCGCAGGTGAACGGCATCACCGCCGCGGACTTCTCCTGAGCGGTCCGGTGATCCGGTGAGCGGAGTCAAGAAGCTTCGCTTCGGCACGGGCGCGGCGCAGCCCGAGGCTCCTGGTCGGACGGGCTGGAGGGCTACGTCGTCGACGACGCGGCCGTGTCGTGGTCGCGGGCCAGGGCGGCGATGGACCGGGCTTCCAGGTACGAGGTGCGCACGGTCTCGGTCTCGG
Source organism: Streptomyces sp. NPDC050121 (assembly GCF_044460385.1). Taxonomy (NCBI): domain Bacteria; kingdom Bacillati; phylum Actinomycetota; class Actinomycetes; order Kitasatosporales; family Streptomycetaceae; genus Streptomyces; species Streptomyces sp. NPDC050121. The sequence goes on from NZ_JBITJV010000037.1 coordinate 90,147, forward strand.
TCTCGGTCTCGAAGATCTTGTCGCGCGGGATGCCGGGTGCGCTGAGCGCGTCCAGCTGCGACTGCAGTTCCTTGAGGGAGGTGTGAGCACGGGGCGTACCCGATGCGGATGACGGCTGCGGGGGAGGGGCGCGTGTTGATGGCGGCCGGCGGCGGAGTGCCGGGCCACCAGGGCCGGCCGGGGTGAGCGAGCCGGGATGGGGCAGGCAGCGCGGGCAGGCGTGTCGCTCGAGGTCGCCAACGTCGTTTTCGTTTGTGAGAGTCGGGGGCGGGGTGTCGCTGGTGCGCGGTGGAGCATGGTGTCCGAGTATCGGCTGCGTTGTTCTTACGGCTTGTGCGCGGTGGTGAGGAAGTCCAGGACGAGGGGGCCGGCGTGGGTGCGGCACTCCTCGAAGCAGGCGTGCCGGCCATGGGGGACCATGTGCAGTCGGGCGTCGGGGATACGGTCGGCGAGCAGGGGCGCGTTGGCGGTGGGGTTGAGGAGGTCGTTGCTTCCGTGGGCGACCAGGGTGGGTGCGCTGATGTCCGGCAGGATGTCCCAGGCGTCGTGCCGGTTGCTGGCCGCGAGGTGATGGCGCCGGGCGTGGGCAGGCATGCGAGGGTCGCCGAGGGTGTGGTGCGGGCCGGGATGGGAGGCGAGCCATCGAGGGGTGTACATCAGCTCCAGCAGGGCCTGTCGCACGGCTCCAGGCTGAGGTTGCGTCAGGGCTTGGCGGACGTCGCTGCCGCGTTCGACGCTGTGCGGGCCGCCGGGTGAGGTGCAGCCGAGAACCAGGGTGCCTACCCGGTGGGGTGGCCGGCCGCGATCTGCTGGGCCACTCGTCCGCGGGGGTTGCCGAGGTTGGTGATCAGGCCGGTGAGATATCCGCCCGCGAAGCCAGTGCGGCGCCCGCCATCGAGGGGCGGGCGGGTGGAGACGGCGGCGAGCGCGGTCCGTAGCGTCTTCACCCCGAGGATCATCAGCACGATGCCGCCTGCGATCCGGAGCACCGCGTACGCGGTGGGGCTGGCCAGCAGGACGGCGGACAGGCCGGCAGCGGCGGCCGTGGACCACAGCAGGAAGCCGCTGGCATTGCCCGCGAGCGTGCCTCGGAGCGTACGTTGGCCGCCATCCAGAACCTGCCGGACCATCAGGGCTTGACTCGCGCCTGGCAGCATCGCCAGCAGCAAGGTGGTGACGATGAAAACGGGCACATGCGTGGGCATGGGAAAAGAACCCCTTCCGGGGATCGCGGCCGATGGGTGTACCCCCAGGCTTCCTGTCCCGCGGCCCTAAGAGAAGTTAAAAGAGAAGGGTGCAGCGTTAGGATTAGTGAGTGGTGGTGGATCCGGGACAGCTGCGGCTTCTCGCGTTGATCGAGCGGCACGGCTCCCTGACGGCGGCGGCTCACGCATTCCAACTCACGCCCGCCGCGGTCACCCAGCAGGTGGCCAAGGCCGAGCGCGACTGGCAGGCACCCCTGGTCATCCGTGGTCCTCGCGGAGCAACGCTCACCGCGGCCGGTACGCTGCTCGCCTCCCACGGTCGAACTGTGGAAGAGGCGTCGGACAGAGCCGAGGCGGAACTGGCCGCACTGCTCGGCCACCTCTCGCTCCGTCTGCGGATCGGGACGTTCCAGGCGGCTGCACTGCACCTGCTGCCACCGGCCCTGACGACTCTGCGACACCGACATCCGGACGCCGACGTCTCCGTCATGGACGTGGTGTCCGGACGCGGAGCGGACGAGATAAGCGCAGGATGCCTGGACGTGGCCCTCGTCGCGTCCTGGGGCACGCCGCTCGCGCCGCCCCCACACGTACGGGCCCACTCGCTCCTGTTGGACCCGATGGTCGTGGTTCTCCCCGATGACCATCCACTGGCCACCGGGCAGCCCGCGGACACCGAACTTCACCTGGAACAACTGCGCCACGAATCGTGGGTTTCCATCCTGGCCGGCCATGCCGCCCGCGAACAGTTCCACGACGCTGCCCGCGAGGCCGGCTTCACTCCCACCATCCGGTTCGAGACCGAGTCCTACGACGTCGCCCAGGCCCTCGTCGGCACAGGCATCGCAGTGGCCCTGGTCTCGCGCCTGGCTCTGACCCATGCGCCTGGCACCACCCATCGCGAACTGGCCCACCCCAGGCCCTACCGCCAGATCTACGCCGTGACCAAAACCGACGCCGGCCTCACACCACTCGCGGACATGCTCATCGACCTCCTACGTGATGTCGCCCGCGACATCACCGGCACCTGGGAGGCTCCCCTGCCAGAAAAACAACGCTCATCGAACTCACCGCGCAGAGCCTGAAGAGCCCCCGGTTCTGAATCGACACCGCCTGCCCCGGAGCGGCCGGCCCCGCTCCGGACGACCATCGACGCCGGCAGCCGACTCGGCGTCGGCCCGGCCGTAGCCGGAGCCCGGGGCGGTCGAAGCCACGGCACTTGGCTTCCCGCGGCGTCGGCGCTTCACCCGGCGGCTGCGGGCTGCGGTCCCTCCGTCCGTCGGCCGGGGTTGGGCGTGGCGATGGTGTGACGGATCCAGATGATCGACGATTTCGGCAAGGGCGCCACCATCGCCCTCGTCGAGGTGTCCCGTGTGATCGATGGCGAGCCCAGAGTGCGGGCCGCGGTTGTCGAACACGTCCGACAGGCGGTAGCCGAACTCGGCTACGTACCCGACCAAGCCGCCCGAAGCCGGCCGCCCGCCGCAACAACGCCGTCGCCGTCGTGGTCACCGAACCGCAGAACCGACTCTTCGTGGACCTGCATTTCGAGCAGTCACAGCTACACGTACGTCGACGCCGACAACCGCGGCGGAGCCAGGGAAGCCGTCCGGCACCTCATACCACTGGGACGCCGACGCATCGGGACCATCACTGGCCCACTCAACCAAGCTTCCGCGATCGACCGCCTCGCCGACTACCGGGACGTACTCGTCGACACCCCACCCCCGGCTCATCGCTGAGGGCGACTTCACGCTGAAGGGCGGCGCCGACGCCATGCTCGTCCTCCTCCACCGGTGCCCCGACCTGGACGCGCTCTTCGGCGCCTCGGACCTCATGGCTTCCGGTGCCCTGCGCGTACTGCGCGAGAGCGGGCGTCGCGTACCCCGTGACGTGGCGGTGGTCGGCTTCGACGACCTCGCGACCATCGCCGAGGTGAGGGCCGCGTAGTCGGGTCGGCGGATCAGCCGGCGAAACCACCGTTGCTCTTCAGCAGCTGCCCGTTGATCCACTGGCCCTGCGGTGAGCACAGGAACTCCACGAGGTGAGCGGTGTCCTGCGGGCTGCCCAGACGCCCCAGCGGCGTCTGACGCAGAACGTGCTCCCGGATGTCGTCGGACATCCAACCCGTGTCCACCGGTCCCGGGTTGATCACGTTGGCGGTGATCCCGAGGTGGGAGAGTTCGTGGGCGGCTGCCAAGGTGATGCGGTCGAGTGCACCCTTGCTCGCCCCGTAGGGCAGGTTGCCGACGGTGTGGTCGCTGGTGAGGCTGATGATGCGTCCGGTTCCCGCAGTCCCCTGGAAGCGACGGCCGTACTCGCGGATCAGCAGCCAGGTGGCACGCGCATTGACCGCGAAGTGGCGGTCGAAACTCTCAAGCGTGGTGTCGAGCAGGCCGGAGTCGACCGACTCGCAGTGGCACATCACCAAGGCGGTGATGCCGCCCAGGCGACGCTCAACCTCATCGAAGACACGCTCCGCCGCCTCCGGGTCGGCGAGGTCCGCCTCCACCGCCACCGTGTCGGCGCCCCGTTCGGCCAACGCCTCGGCGATGGCGTCCGCGGCGCCGGCCTCGGCGCCCCAGGCCATGCGAGCGTCGTACGGCGTCCAGTACGTGAAGGCGACGTTCCAGCCCGCCTCGGCCAGCCGGCGAGCGACGCCCGCGCCGATGCCGACGGACCGGCCGACGCCGGTCACCAACGCGACCGGCCTGACGGCGTCGAAACGCGGCATTACTCCAGTAGTCGTCACAAGGCGCAATCGTTCGGCCTGCGATGCGGGCACGGCAACTCAATTTCTACGGCCCGATCCACAGGCCTCGTCAGTTACTTCGCGTGCCCTGCCCGTCGGGCCACCGCGACGCTCCATCGACGACTTGGTATGGTGCGCAGGCTGCCTCACTTGGATCACCACGTGGCGCTGGGAGCGAGGCGACCAACTCCCCAACGGCCGGCGGCTGGGCGCAGAGTGGCTCAGTCAGATCCGCGCAGCAGTCGATCGCAACGGCCCGGATACCCATGGCTAGTCCTCCGCGGTGAGATCGCGGATCCGCCGGCGGCTCATTGGAGGGCGGGGAGCACCACGCCGACGGCGATGCTCCGCGAGCTGAGCGAAGAACTCGGTTTGCATGAGAAGGCGGTCGAACGGGGGGGCGCCGCTCGCGGAGCGCAGCAAGGACCACCTCGTCGGCGGCCGTGAGGTCCGCCGGGTGGAGAAGTACTTCCTCACCCGAGTCTCCGCATCCGACGTCGACCTGGCCCGGGCATCTGTGACTGAGCGCCTCACTTGGCGAGGGGGCGGTCTACTTCGCGGACGGTGTACTCAGTGCCGGCCCATCAGATCCGACATCACGGCAGACGGCAGGGAGGGGTTGGCTGCTGCCGCTTCCGCCACCTGCCGGTTTGCGTCGGTGAGCAGTTCTGCGATGGCCGGTGTCGGGAGGGCTGGGTGGCCGACGGCCAGGGGTCTCGCCGGCTTGTCCGCCAGGCAGACGAGCAGTGCCGAGGCCGTCGCCCTGGGATGCCGGGCAACCTCACGGAAGGGCTCTTGACGCAGCTGGGATCGATCATCCTGCCGGCTTCACCCACGAGGTGGTGTTCCGGCACTGTCCCGCCTGCGGTCAGCTGAACATCGTTCGGGAGAAGTACTTCGTCTGCGTCTTCTGTGACGAGGAACTGCCGCAGGAATGGAACGTGGACGGGGCCGGGCGTTAGCGGACCGGGGGCTTGGCGGACTTGTCGGTGGAGTTCTTGGGCCGCTTGTTCGGGCGGTAGCTGGGGCCGTTCATGATCACCTGGTGGCTGGTGTTATCAGCCGGTCCCGGAGAGGAGTGACTCGGCGACGACCGGGTTGGGGAAGAGGGGATACCAGTCGCTCTGGGCGTGGAGATCCAGGAGGACGCCGCCTGGACCCTTGCCCAGGACCTCCGCAGCCAGATCGAACAACTCCAGGCCCGGCTGCGGGAGGCCGAGACCCATCTTGAGCCCTTCGCCATCACCCGGAACACCATCACCGCTGTCGCCGACCGGATCCCCGCCCGGGCTGCCTCGCCCGACCTGCCCCACCCTCCGTACTGCCCTCGCATCCTGGCCGTCTTCAACAACGCATGAGCCCTCTGCGGGCCCGCGTTGCGAAGCCCTCGACCACGAACTGCTGCCGAAGAACGTCGAAGGCACCCGCGCCAAGCTGAAGCGCCTGGTCAAGCTCGGCATCCGCACCGAGGCCGACGTCGGCACCTTCGCCAGGAAGCAGTAGCCCGTGCCGCGGCGAACAGCAACTGCGTCACAGCTGTCATCGTCGGAGATCAATTCTGGTCTCCGACGACCCGACAGGACGACCCGTCGGTCGGGCCCGTGGGAGTCGGTCAGCCTCATTGCTCCGTGGCGACGCGCCAAGACCGATCTGCCGAAGCTCGGGCCACCTCGGCGTCGTACTGCCCGGCCTCGAAGTGAAATGCCGGCGGCCGAACTTCACCGCCGGGCACCTGCCAGTCGGACCACTCAACGACGCCCCCGTGCCGCTGCACGAACACCGAGAGGAGGCCGCAGCATCCGCCGGTGCACTCGGGCTCCCCCAACACCACACGCCTTCCCTCTACGGTCGCCCACAGCGGGCTGTGATCGTCGGCGGGCAGGGCCTCTTCCGCGAACGGGCCACGGCCGCCAGCGCCGACCGACTCTGCCACCACATCCTTGCCGTCGATCCACAACCGCAACTGGGCAGCCCATCGGGATCCCGATGACAACACACTGATCTCCAGCCGGTTGAACATCGGATCATCCTAGAGGCCCGTTGTGACGCCCAGACCTCGAAGGTCGCGCAGGACGTCCGAATCACGGTGACCCATCGGACGCTGAAGGCCTGGCTGGAGGGCAGACGCCGCCACTCCAAGGCCGACCTGGAACGCATCGACCATGTGCACAGGGCGGTGCGCCGTCACAACGCCGCCCGCCATCTTCTCGGGCGCCTCAACCGCGACGGATGCGGTACGCGACTGGAGATCCACCCGCTCAACCAGTCCCAGGTGCCGCGAACGCTGCAGCGCGTGATGGAGTACCGGACGATGAACGTGCGCCGCTGGGGCCGCGTCGTCGGCTCGTGGGCGGCCGGCGACCACCAGAGCCTCGACGCCACGTGGCAGGACACGATCGTCGACCTCGGCTCGTAGTGGGGCCAGTATGAGTACGTCACCAACGGGCGGTATCCACAAGGGCAATAGTGCTGAGTCGCGCCTGTCGGCGGCGCATGGCGGGCTCGTGTCCCGTGATCGATGATTTCGCATGAGTTCGTCGCGCTCGCCCGGCTTCATCGCGGTGAGTGCGGACACCGCCGAGCATGAGCTCAGTCGGACAGCGTGAGCGGGGACCACGTGCCGAGCCACTGCTCGGCGCCCCATGCCTCGAACCGCTCTGTCTCGGTGAACCCCCGCTTAAAGCCGACCCGGACTACGTCCTGCTGAACGGCACCCTTGCCGAATGCGACCGAGTCGGCGACAGCCGCACCGACCACTCCGCGTAGTGCGCGCAGCAGGCCGGGCGCGCGATCGGCGAGCAGGACGACCACCGCGGACGTGTAGGCGTGGGCGGTGCCGACGGATATGCCGAAGCCGGCGGCGAGCTGCGCGAGAGTGTTGTGCCGGCGCAGGTACACCCGACCGGTCAGAGCACGCTGGTGCGGCGGGAGCTTGCAGCGGCGGTCATCCTCGCGGGTGACGATGAGGGTGGTGATCCACTCGACCAGGGCATGAGGCAGGTCGAGTGCGGCAGGACGGGAGCCTTGTCCGTCACGGACGCCTGCTTCGTCACCGGATCAGTGGCCACGCTGAAAGACCTCACTGATCACCTGGGCCGCCATCAACCTCGGACCCGGCGCCTCGCCCGCGAGGGAGCCACCCCCAGCTGACCGAGGAAACCAGCGTCGACCGCTGTCTGAATGAGAGCCGAGTCTCGTGGTCAACGGGCCGCGGCGGCTGGGCGCTGAAAGTCATTCGGGGAGGGTGAGTGAACGAAGGTCAGCGTCTAGCATGCGTGTCAATTCACCAACCCGTCCACCACCACCTGGTGCCGCTGGGAAGCGTTTGAGCACCTCCGCGACGACCGGTGTTGCACGATGCACCGCTCGCTCAACATGTTCGGCACCAACGTCCGGATTGTGGCCGGCAACGATTTCGGCTGCTCTGGCCGCGTGAGCGCCGGCGCCGAGCACGTGGAGGTCCGTGCGTCCCCGATGACGTCGGCAGAGTGTCCGGTGAGGTGGGGAGCCCCCGAACAGGGCAGTGCGGCGCCCAGGGACGCACTGATGCGGAGCTGCCGGGGGGAGGACCTGCGTCTGGCGGTGCAGCGCGACAGCGAGCGAGCGGCTGCCTGGTCCGAGCCGGTGCGTCGCACCGCCCAGCCCACCGCGGCACCGCCCGGGGTGCCGGAAAGAAGGAGCCTGCTACGCCGCCGCAGAAGAAGTCGGCCGCGGGGAAGACGGTGCGCAGGCCTGGCGAAGGCGGCGGAGAGGAAAGCCGCTGGCAAGAAGACTCCGCCGAAGTCGGCCCGGGCGTCGGCGACAGGGCGGGGGAGAGGCGGAGGGAAGAGCGAGCTGCGGCAGTTGAGCCAGACGGAGCTGTACCAGCGGGCCCCGAGCAGGACATCGCAGGCGGTCCAAGATGAGCCGCGAGGAGCTGGTCGACGCGCTTACCCGGGCTGGACGCCGCCGCAAGAAGAGCGCCGCCTGATCCCCGCCTCCGCCGTGCCCATGACGTGGACCCCGCGGGAGCCGATGCTCACCGGGGTCGTGAACAGCCCCGACCTGCCGCCGGGGTGGGCTGACGAACCGAAGTAGTGGACAGGGCTTGGCGCTGTCCGTTGTCCACTGGAGGTCGGGAATCGTCGCCGTAAGGGCCCGCCCTTAAAGTGCGGTAAGTTCCTGCGGCCGCACACCGAGTCGAAGTGGCCGTGAGGGGCCGTTTTCACTGGCAGACCTGATCTCTGCTTGCTGGACGAGATCCGACTGGCCCGGTCGTTACGGCGTGGAGAACAGGCCGGGCCCCGGAGGCGTGGGGCCGTCGGCGCGGACGCCGTTGGTGACCCGTAGGAAGTCCAGCTTTTCCGCGTCGGTGGAACCCGCGGCCACCGTGTACACGACGAGGCGGATGTCGCAGCCTGGGACGGTGAGCACGTCGCAGTCGCAGATCACCTCACCCACCTGGGGGTGCACGACGGTCTTGCGGGCCGAGACGTGCGGGCCGACCGTGCCCTCGTCCCACAGGCGGGCGAACTCCGCGGTGGTGGACCGCAGTTCCTCCACGAGGTTGGTCAGGCCGCGGTCGCGGGGGTAGTCGACGAGAGCTGTGCGCAGGTCGGCGACGAGGGCGGGTTTGAGGGCATCGTCGTCCTGGAGCACGGGCCAGGACGCGAGCCGGCTGGGCCCTGTGGCGAAGACCGCCCGTGCCAGGTTGCGCTCGTCGTGTGTCCGTGCGCTGGGGTCGCCCATCAGGACTGACCATGCGGGGGTCCAGGACAGCAAGGTCCAGTCGGCACTGAACACGCCCACAGGGAACTCCCCGAGGCGGGCCAGCATCCGTTGGACCCCGGCCGGAACATGCGTGGAGATCGTCCCCTCCTGGGGAGGCAGGAGGCCGGCCAGCCGGTAGGCGTGATCGCGCTCCATGGGCTGCAGTTGCAGTGCCCTGGCCAGGCTCGCGACGACCTGTGCCGAAGGGCTTTTGGCGCGTCCCTGTTCCAGGCGGACCACGTAGTCGACCGACAGCCCGGCGAGTTCGGCCAGTTCCTCGCGGCGCAGCCCCACCGCACGTCGTCCGGGCCGTGAGGTCAGTCCGACGTCGGCGGGAGAAAGGCGGTCGCGCCAGCGGTGCAGTGCCGTGCCCAGGGTCTCGTCCACTCGGCCATTGTGTCCGCCGGGCCGTCGTCGTGCCTGGTACTGGCTGTCCTACCGTCACTAAGAGCACTGGCTGGCCTCTCGCCACGGGCCGAGAGTGGACGCATGACGACCACATTCATCACAGGAGCCAACAAGTCCCTCGGGTACGAGACCGCCCGCCGCTTGATCGAGGCCGGCCACACCGTCCTCATCGGCGCTCGTGATCCGGAGCGCGGCCAGGCGGCCGCCGACGCACTCGGGGCCCGTTTCGTCCAGATCGACGTGACCGACGACGCATCGGTGGCCGCTGCCGCCGCCCATATCGGGGCTCGCGAGGGCGGCATCGACGTCCTGATCAACAACGCAGGTATTTTCGGGACGCACAAGCCCGCCGACCAGATCAAAGCCGCTGACGCCAGCGAGGTGTTCGAAGTCAATGTCGTGGGGATCGTCCGGGTCACGCACGCGTTCCTGCCGCTGCTGCGCAAGTCCGCGCACCCGGTCATCGTCAATGTGTCGAGCGGTATGGGGTCGTTCGCGGCCACCCACGATGCCGAGCGCGTCGAGTCGAGGAACCTCGCGCCGCTCTACACGGCGTCGAAGGCCGCGGTGACCATGCTGACCACGCAGTACGCGAAGTCCTGGCCGGATGTGAAAGTGAACGCGGCCGACCCGGGCTACACAGCGACCGACTTCAACGGGCACAGCGGCCCGCAGACCGTGACCGAGGGCACCGACGCGATCGTCGAGCTCGCCACCATCGGACCGCACGGGCCGACCGGAACCTTCCGCGACCGTCACGGTGAGATGGCCTGGTGATCCACCCTCGAATTCGGGGCGTGCCCGGCACGGACGAAGGCCCCAGAGTGGCGAACTCACTCAGAAGTCCTTCACGCGGCCGGAGTGACGGTACTCCTGCACCGCTACCCCCCGAGGCGTACGCCGACTTCAAGAAGCTCATCACCGCCGCCGCATAAAGGGCAGGCACCAACACCCGAGTCCCCGGCCGTTGATCGCCGGGGGCTTTGGTGTGAGTCCGCTCAGGCGCCGAGGCGGGCGCGGATGGCCTTGGCCTTCTCCTCGGTGAACACGCCGGTGTCGAGGAGGGAGAGGACGGACAGCGCTCCGCCGCGCGAGCCCCAGCTTCCCTCGTCGATGACACGGAAGTCGCCCCACCAAGCGGGCGACGGCTCGGCAAGCTCGCAGGCATCGGCCATCGCCGCCAGGAGGCGTTCCATGACCTGGGTCCGGACCTCCTGGCGCCAGTCCCCGTCCATCACCGCCACGTCGATCACCATGACGTCGGCGTCCGGTCCGGCGTCCGCCAGGAGTCGCCCGCCGATCGCCATCATGTCCGGCTCGTGCTCCACGAAGTGCACCTGGAACCCGACCCGCGCGGGCGGGGCAAATTGCCCCACCTCGGGCACGAGCACCGCATCGGTCAGTGTCTCGGCCAGCTTGCGGCGCTGCTCCAGGCTCAGACGGACCGAAGTGTTCTAGTTGGTGACAGTCACGACTACGTTCTGTAACGACCCCTGTAGGGGAGGCTAAATCGACCTATAACGATCGTCATGCCGAGGGCTTGAGCGCAGCCCGCCGGTATGCGTGCAGAACTTCCGCAGCCCCTCAGCTCGCCTCAAACGGCCCGGCCGAACCCGACGGTGGTCAGGGAGCGGCGGGGCCAGGTCCGGGTCGACCACGAACAACTGTCGCGCCTGCGCGTAGCAGGCCGCCGGATACTCGCCCACCGCCAACCCTCGGTAGTCGACCCGGACCTGGCCCGTCGCCGCCATCGACTCCAGCCGCGCCCCCTGCTCCCGCTCGGTGGCCGACAGGTCCTCGGCGTTGTCGAGGAATCGCTGATGCTGCGCTCGAGGTGCGGCACGGACATGGGGCCGGCTTTCACCGAGGTCGTAGCCGGGGCCGCGTAACTGCTAGCTTGATCTTTAACATGCGGCGTCGAATGGTGTGTCGAACTTGATCACCTGGTCCGGTAACCGCCGTACACGGAAGCGGCCTTCGGCTGAAC
>NZ_JBITJV010000038.1:0-100092 GCF_044460385.1 Streptomyces sp. NPDC050121
ATCAAGATCCCGAACGGCCTGGAGGACCAGCTGCCCGCCCCGCTGGTCACCAAGGACAACGTGGACGACAAGACCCTGTGGGGCAACAACGTCGGGAAGTGACCGACCGGCCCGCCGACTGCGCCCGCATCCCTGGAAGGACGGTATCCCCATGGCGGACACCGCGATCGCGCCCCGGCCGGCGGACGGCGCTGCCGACCCCACCCCGGTGGCCGAGGCCGTCGGGGTCGGCAAGAGGTTCGGCGCCACCGTGGCGCTGCGCGACGCCCGTATCGCCGTCGCCCCCGGCGAGTCGCACGCGCTGGTGGGTCGCAACGGCGCCGGCAAGTCGACGCTCGTGTCCCTGCTGACCGGACTGCGCCGACCCGACGCCGGCACGCTGCGCTTCAACGGCGAACCCGCGCCGCCCGTCGGCGACATCGACGCCTGGCGCTCCCGCGTCGCCTGCGTCTACCAACGCTCCACGATCATCGGTGACCTGACCGTCGCCGAGAACCTCTTCCTCAACCGGCAGAGCGCGAGCCCGCTCCAGCCCATCCGCTGGAAGCGGTTGCGCCTCCGGGCCGAGGAACTCCTCGGCGAGTACGGCGTGGACGTCGACGTCCACGCCCGAGCTCGTGAACTCACCGTGGAACAGCGTCAGTTCGTGGAGATCGCCCGCGCCCTGTCGTTCGGCGCGCGCTTCATCATCCTCGACGAGCCGACCGCGAAGCTCGACGCCCGTGGCATCGGCAGACTCTTCGACAAACTGCGCGACCTCCAGGGTCAGGGCGTCGCCTTCCTCTACATCTCGCACCACCTGCAAGAGGTGTACGACCTCTGCACCACGGTCACCGTCTACCGCGACGCGACCCACATCCTTACCGCGCCCGTGGCCGAGGTCGATCACCAGGCCCTGGTGGAGGCCATGACCGGGGAGACGACCGCCACCGCCGCCGGCGCCCCGGCGGACGACGGCCGGGCCGCCGGGCAGGAGGGACCGAACAGATCGGACGAGCGTCCCGAGCTGCTGGTGATCGAGGGCCTCACGCTGCCCGGGGCCTGCCACGGTCTGTCCCTGTCGGTCCGCTCGGGCGAGGTGGTCGGGCTGGCGGGAGCCGCGGCCAGCGGCAATGTGCGGGTGGGTGAGGCCGTCGCCGGTCTGCACCGCGCCGAGGAGGGCCGGATCGCGGTCGGCGGCCGTGCCGTACGCACCGGCAGCGTTCCGGCGGCGCTGGCCGCGGGCGTCGGGCTGGTCCCGGAGGACCGGCATCTCCAGGGCCTGGTCAACAACCGCAGTGTGGCGGAGAACGCGACGCTCACCGTCACCGGCCAACTGGGCCCGTTCGGCACGGTGTTGCCCGCCAGGACCAGGGTCTTCGCCCAGCGCATGATCCGGGACCTCGACATCAAGACACCGGGGGCGGCCACCCCGGTCTCCGCGCTGTCCGGCGGCAACCAGCAGAAGGTCGTCGTCGCCCGCGCCCTGGCCACCGACCCGCGTGTCCTGGTCGCCGTCCGGCCCACCAACGGGGTGGACGTCAAGTCCAAGGAGTTCCTGCTGCGCCGCATCCGCGAGGTCGCGGACGGCGGGAAGGCCGCACTGATCGTCTCCGACGAGTTGGACGACCTGCGGGTGTGCGACCGGGTCGTGGTGATGTTCCACGGCCGCGCGGTCGCCGAGTTCTCCGCCGGCTGGCGGGACGAGCAGGTGGTCGCCGCCATGGAGGGCGTCGCGGACAGGACCGACCCACCCGGCGCCGGCGCGGCCCCCGACACCGACGAGGCTCCCGACACCGACGAGGACGAAAGGTAGTCATGTCCGCCACCACTGATGTCACCGACCCCGCAGCGGGCGTGGCGCAGAAGCCCGCCAAGGACGCCGGGCGCGGCCTCGACCTCGGCCGGTTCCGTGAACTGTCCCTGATCCCGGCGATCCTGGTCCTGATGGTGATCGGGTTCATCGTCTCGCCGGCCTTCCTCACCTCCGACAACCTCATCGGCGTGGCCCAGCAGTCCACCGAGCTGAGCCTGCTCGTCCTCGCCACCGCGCTGATCCTGATCTCCGGGCGGATGGACCTGTCCCTGGAGTCCACCATCGGCGTCGCTCCGGTCATCGCCGTGTGGCTCGTGCTGCCCACGAGCGGCGCCCGGTTCACGGGCCTCGGGCTGCTCCCCGAGTGGACGGCCGTCCCGCTGTGTCTGCTGGTGGGCATGGTGATCGGCGCGGTCAACGGCTTCCTCATCCTGAAACTGCGGCTCAACGGCTTCATCGTCACGCTCGGCATGCTGACGATGCTGCGCGGACTGCAGGTCGCTCTCTCCGAGGGCCAGTCCATCGTCGAACTGCCCTCCTCCTTCACCTACCTGGGCAAGGCGTCCTGGTGGGGGGCGCCCGCGGCGATCTGGATCTGTGTGCTGCTGTTCGCTCTCGGCAGCTCCGCGCTGGCCTGGCTGCGACACGGACGGGCGCTGTACGCGATCGGCGGCAATCCGGAGGCGGCGCGCACCGCGGGCATCCGGGTCGACCGGATCGTCTGGGTCGTCCTCATCCTCGGCAGCCTGCTGGCCGCGTTCGCCGGCATCCTCTACAGCGGTCACTACGGTTCCATCTCCGCCACCCAGGGCAGCGGCTGGATCTTCCAGGTCTTCGCCGCGACCGTCATCGGCGGGGTCAGCCTCAACGGCGGCAAGGGCTCCGTCTTCGGCGCCCTCACCGGCGTACTCACCCTCCAACTGGTCGTCAACGTCATGACGCTGGCGGGCGTGCCACCGCTGTGGAACCAGTTCCTCAACGGCGCGATCATCATCGTCGCGCTGGTCATCTCCCGCTTCGCCTCCGGCGAGAAGCAGGAGTAGCCGCACAGAGAGGCACGCTCGTGGCACTGACGGACGAGGCCATGGACAAGATCAAGGCGATGATCGTCGCGGGCGACCTCGCACCGGGTTCCCGCCTGCCCAGGGAGGACCTCCTCGCCGGGCAGCTCGGCCTGTCCCGCAGCTCGCTGCGCGAGGCGGTGCGGGCGCTGACCGCGATGCGGATCCTGGTCACCCGGCAGGGGGACGGCACCTACGTGTCGAGCCTGGAGCCCCATCTGCTGCTGGAGGCGCTCTCCTTCGCCTCGGACGTCTCCCAGGGGCAGACGGCACTGCAACTGCTCCAGGTGCGCAGGCTGTTGGAGCCGCAGGCGACCGGGCTGGCCGCCGCGCTGCTCGCACCCGATGACCTCGACGAGTTGGCCGCCGTCCTACGCCGGTCCCGGGCCGCCGCGACGGTCGAGGAGTTCGTCGGTCACGACATCGCGTTCCATCTGCGGATCGTCGAGGCCGTCGGCAATCCGGTGCTGTCGATGCTGCTGCGCGTGCTCTCCACCCGCACCCAGCGGGTCCGGATCGTCCGCGGCACCCGGACCGAGCGGGCCGTGGAGCACGCGCACCGCGAGCACGACGAGATCCTGCGCGCGCTGCGGGCGCGGGACGCCCCGTTGGCCGTCTCGACCGCGACGGTCCATATCGCGGCTGTGGAGCAGTGGTTGGCGGCCGACCTCGTCGACGATCCTCTTTGCGCACTCGACGGCTGACCGGACGGGACTTCGCGGGTGAAGTCCGGGGATTCGCTTGGCCGTTCCGTGACGGGCCTGTGTGGATGTTGTAGTAGCCGGTCATCGGCGGCGGCCGACGTTCGAAGTGCGGCCCGTCCCGGAGTTGCTCGTCCACGAGCCGCTCGTACTGCCCACGGTGGATCAGCCGCGGGCGCAGGTGCAGGTGGTGGCCGGGGCACCGGACGAGGCGGGCGGGCGGCCGGTCACCGTGTGGGCCCGCCCGACCGACGCCACGAACCCCACAGCCCCCACGGACCGACACCCACCCCGTCCGACCCCTGCGCTCGAGCCGAACGTACGCTCGGTACCGGCCGGATCGCAGTCACGGGAGAGGGACGCATGCCGAGTGGACTCGTAGCACTGGCACTCGGCGGTTTCGGCATCGGTCTGACCGAGTTCCTCATCGCCGGCCTGCTGCCGCAGGTGGCGTCGAGTTTCGCGGTGTCCGAGGCGGCCGCGGGCTGGCTGATCTCCGGGTACGCCCTGAGCGTCGCGGTCGGGGCGATCGCGCTCACCGCGGCGACCGCGCGGCTGCCCCGCAAGCAGATCCTGGTCGGCCTGGTGGCGTTGTTCGTCGTCGGCAATCTGTTGTCCGCCCTGGCGCCCAACTATCCGGTGATGCTGCTCGGGCGGATCGTCGCGGCGTTGTGCCACGGTTCGTTCTTCGGTATCGGCTCGCTGGTCGCCCGCAGTCTGGTCGCGCCGGAGAGGAAGTCCCGCGCGGTGGCGGTCATGTTCGCCGGGCTGACGGTGGCGAACGTGCTGGGCGTGCCCTTCGGCGCGCTGGTCGGTGAGCGCTGGGGCTGGAGAGCGGCGTTCTGGGCGGTCACTGCGATCGGCGTGCTCGCGCTGGCGGGCATCGCCGCCCTCGTACCCGCCGGCGCGGGAGATGCTCGGCCGCGGACGGTGCCGGGCGGCTCGGACCCGGTGCCCCCCAACGGCCTGCGGGCCCAGTTCCGCGCGTTCAGGTCCTGGCAGGTGTGGCTGACCCTGACGGCCACCGCGCTCGGCTACGGCGGGATGTTCGGTGCGTTCAGCTACATCGCCTACACGTTCACCGAGGTCGGCGGCTTCTCCCCGGGCGATGTCGCCTGGCTGCTGATGGTGTACGGCCTCGGCCTGGTCGTCGGGAACGTGGTCGGCGGGCGTGCGGCCGACCGTGACCGTGACCGCGCCCTGGTCCTCGCCCTGCTCGGACTCGCCGTCACCCTGGCCGTGTTCGGTCTGCTGGCCGGCAGCGCCGTCGCGTCGGTGATATTGGTGT
The DNA here is from genome assembly GCF_044460385.1 of Streptomyces sp. NPDC050121. Lineage (NCBI taxonomy): Bacteria > Bacillati > Actinomycetota > Actinomycetes > Kitasatosporales > Streptomycetaceae > Streptomyces > Streptomyces sp. NPDC050121. The sequence goes on from NZ_JBITJV010000038.1 coordinate 4,846, forward strand.
TCCTGATGGGGCTGTTCGGGTTCGCCGGCGTACCCGGCCTGATCACCCGTGTCACCGACTTCGCCCACGGCGCGGCCCTGGCCGCCAGCGCCAACGTCTCGGCGTCCAACATCGGCAACGCGCTCGGCGCATGGCTCGGGGGCCTGGCCATCACCGCGGGCCTCGGCTACACCGCGCCGCTCTACGTCGGCTCCGGCATCGTCCTGGTCTCCGTCGCCGTCATGGCCGTGGCCGCCCACCGGGCCAGGACGCCCGCCCAGGAGCCCGCCCCCCACGGGTGAGCCGACGCGGCGTCGCCGCCGTATCGCGCGTCGCCGTGGCGGGGCGCTCCAGGGTGCGCCGTGTGCGGTCAGCCCGTACTTCAGGCAGAAGGCGTGGTCTCGAACCACGTGGGTTCGTCGGAGAGCGCCTGCTTGATGCGGAACAGCTGTTCCTCGTGCATGGGCGGCAGGGCGTCCACCGCGAACCAGCCCACCGCGACGGACTCGTCGTCGTTGACCCGTGCCTCACCGCCGACGGCCCGGCAGCGCAGCGTGACGTCCATGAACTGGCACTTGTCGCCGTTCGGGTACTCCAGCTGCCGTCCCGCTCGGACGAGGACGACCCGCTCGGGGACGCAGCGCACGCCTGCCTCCTCGTACACCTCCCGTACGGCGCAGTCGGCGGGCTGCTCCCCCGGGTCCGGGATACCGTTGATCACGGTCCACTGATGGTTGTCCGCGCGCTGCCCGAGCAGCACCCGGCCCTCCTCGTCGAAGACGACGGCGCTGACGCCGGGTAGCCACAGCAGCTGGCGGCCCGCGGAGGTCCGGATCTCGGTGATGAAGTCAGGAGTCGGCATGGGCCGACCCTACCGGGGCGTCCTGAACCCGGGCGTGCTGACCGGTTCGTCGTCCGTCCTTTGTCAGTCTGCTGTCAGTCCGCGGTCCGTCGTCGTCGGGTCGTCGCGCTCCGTCGGGCCCGCAGCCCGGCGCCGATCGCCCACCCCAGGCCGCCCGCGGCGACGAGCACCAGGGCGATCTCGGGCAGGATGCCCAGCTTCGTCGCCGGCGTCTCCGAGGAGCGCAGGGGCACCTTCTGCACCAGCGAGTCCGCGACGAACATGCCGGTCTTCTGGGTGATCCTGCCGTCCGGCATGATGATCGCGCTGACGCCGCTGGTCACGGGCACCGTGACGGTCCGGCTGTGCTCGACGGCACGGACGCGGGACATGGCGAGCTGCTGGTAGGTCATCTCGCTGCGGTCGAAGGTCGCGTTGTTGCTGGGCACGGAGATCATCTGCGCGCCGTGGGTGACCGTGTCGCGCACGGCCCAGTCGAAGGCCGCCTCGTAGCAGGTGGCGAGGCCGACCTTGGCGCCGTCCATGTCGAACACACCCGGCTTGCCGCCCCGGCTGAAGTCCTGGCGGACCATGGAGGTCCAGTTCTTGTTGATGGCGCCGATGAAGGAACGCAGCGGAAGGTACTCGCCGAACGGCTGGATCTGCCGCTTGTCGTACGTCTGGGTGGGTCCCTTCACCGGGTCCCACAGGATCTGCTCGTTGTAGAGCTTGCCGTCCCGCCCGACGACCCCGCCGACCGAGATGGGCGCGCCGATCGCCTTGGCCGCGTTGTCGATCACGACGGCGGCATCGGCGTAGGCGAAGGGGTCGATGTCGGAGGAGTTCTCGGGCCACAGCACGAAGTCGGGCTGCGGGACCTTGCCCGCCTTGACCTCGGCGGCCAGGCGTTCCGTCTCGCGCGCATGGTAGTCGAGGACGGCCCGGCGCTGGGCGTTGAACTCCAGGCCGAGACGGGGCACGTTGCCCTGGATGAGGGCGACCGTCGCGGTGCCGTCCTGCGCCTTGTCGCTCACCAGCGCGCGTGCGGCGACGGCTCCGACGACCGGAACGGCCACGCTGAGCAGCGCCACGGCAGCGGCCGACCGCCGCACCTCACCTGTGTCGCGGCGCTCCAGGACGAGGCGCACGACCTCGTACAGGCCGAAACCGCACACGACGACCGCGAAGCCGAGGACGGGAGTGCCGCCCAGTGCGGCGAGGGGCAGGAAGACGCCGTCCGCCTGACCGAAGGCGATCTTGCCCCAGGGGAACCCGCGGAAGGGCACACGCGCGCGTGCCGCCTCGCCGGCGATCCAGAGCGCGGCCGCCCACACCGGCCAGGCCGGCAGCTTCGACACGGCGGCGACGCCCACGCCGACCAACGCGACGAAGACCGCCTCGATCGCCACCAGGGCGAGCCACGGACCGGGGCCGACCTCGACGCCGGTCCACACCAGGAGCGGCAGTAGAAAGCCCAGCCCGAAGAGGTAGCCGAGGCCGAACGCGGCCTTCCAGCTGCGCCCGCGCAGGACCCAGCCGAAGCCGGCGAAGGCCGGCAGCGCCAGCCACCACAGGGTGCGCGGCGGGAAACTGACGTAGAGCAGCACTCCGGAGAGCGCCGCGGCGGCGGCCGGGACGAGGCGCAGGAGCCGCGCGCCGCGCGAGGGCGGCGCGATCTGGGGTTCCAGCTGGTCCGGCTGGCCCACGGGAGGTGCGGTGACGGTCACTCGGGGAGTGTACGGCGGGTGGCCTTTCGGCCGACAGCACGGTCCGCGGAGCGGGCCGGTGGGCTACGGCACGCCCCGGCCGTCGCCCCGCGCCCCGGACGGCGCTCGATCACCGCACGAACCGGCGCACATCCCGGCGCAAGTCATCCACAAACCGCCCAACAGCCGTTACGGTGTGGCAGAGCTCCGGTCGTTCAGGCGTTCGGGGTCCGTCACGGTTCAGGTCCGTCACGGTCGGGGGGCGACCGGGTTCGGGGGGACGGGGTGGGTTCCACGGGGATGACGTCTGCGCCCGGCACGGACGCGGACGGAGAGAGACGAAACGTTTCCGATGCGGCGGGGGTGGCCGTGTTCGGGGCCTGCGCCATCTGGTCCCTGATCACGGCCGCCGTGCACGGCGGCCGCCCCGAGGGCGTCCTGCTCGCGGTGCTGGCGCTGGCCGCCGGCTATGCGGCGGGCCGGATCTTCGGGGTGCTGCTGCCGGTCGCCGCGCCCTGCGCCGGGGCGCTGGCGGGGCTCGCCGTGACAGTGGCCCTGCCCCGGCTCGCGCCGGGTCCCGAGATCGTCGAGCCACTGGGCCACGCCGGTGCCACCGCCGCGCTGCTCACCCTGTCGGCCGGCGCCGCGTGCTGCGCCGGCCGGGCCACCCCGCTGCCCGCGCTGCGGTACGCACTGTGGCTGCTCGCCGGGGTGATCGCGGTCACCGGGGCTCTCCTGGGCTCGACCACGGCCGTGGTGACCTGTGGCGCGGTGCTGCTGTGCTCGCTGGCCGCCGGCCGGCTGCGCCGCAGGGGACCGGGCCTGCTGGCGTTGGCCGGCGCCGCCTCCCTGGTGACGGGCCTGACCTGGGCGATCGCCGCGGACGCCCTGCCCGCCGGTCTCACCGACGCCCTGCGCGACCGACTGACACCTCGCCGGGTCGACCTCTGGCACGACGCCCTGGTCATGGCCCGCCACGGGGCCGGACTCGGCGTGGGTCCCGGGCGCTTCGGAGAGCTGAGCACGACGGCGGGGCAGTCGCCCCTGTCCGACGGCAAGCCCCATTCCGCGCCGCTGCAGCTGGCGGCGGAGCAGGGCCTCGTCGGAATGCTGTTGCTCGCCGCGTGCTTCTGCTGGGTACTGTTCGCCCTGTGGCGCGCACCGCGCCCCACGCCGGTCGTCCTCACGGCGGGTGCCGCGCTCACGGCCCTCGCGGGCGTCGCCGCGATCGGCAACGCGCTGAGCTTCACCACGGTGTCGGTCGGCGCGGGGCTGCTGGCGGGCCTGGCCACGGCCCGACCGCTCACCGAGGAGGCCGCGGCGCCCGAGGCGGCGGCGTACGAGAGGAACCTACGGCACGACGACCGCCCGACTGTCTGACAGCGCCGCGACCCGGAGTGGCACGCCGGACGGCTGTCGGAGGGACGTCAGTGTGCCGCGCCCGCGGCGCCCGTCCGCAGCCGGGCCCTGATGACGCGTACGGCGGACTCCGCGTCGTCCACGGTGATCGTGAACGTATGACCGTCCCACAGCCGCAGCACGACGCCCTCGCCACGGCGTACGACGACGGCGGTGCCCTTCTCCGGTCGCCAGCGGTAGCCCCAGCCGCCCCAGTGGCGCGGGGTGACGAGCGGTTCGAAGTCGGCGCCGGCGACATGGGCCAGCGGGATGCGGCGGCGCGGCAGGCCGATGTGACCGCACCGTACTTCGAGGGACTCCTTGTCGAGCTTCAGGTCGACGTGGACGAAGGCGAGGGTGCCGAAGAGGACCAGCAACCCGGCGGCGATGCAGCCGACGACGGCCATGGCGAGCGGGGCGATGCCGGACGTCCACGCCGAATCGACGGCGAGCTCGATGCCGAGCGCCATACAGGCGGCGCCGACGAGCGCGAGCAGCCATTGGAACCGGTTGGTGGCCCGCCCGGTCCAGATGTCGGGGTGTGGGGCGTCACGATGCGCGACGTCGGGAAGCGGAGTGCTCTCGTCTTGGGGGTGGTCCCTCATATGCATGAGGTTACTCAGGTTTCGCTGCGCCGGTAGCACGTTGCGCACAGTGACTGCTCCGCCGGGGCGGCGAGCCGGCCGAGGGACGGCGTCGGCCGCCCGTCGGTCACTGCGCGGGGCTGACGGCCTGGAGCAGACGGCCTTCCGTGTAGGCCAGGGCGGGGGCCGGGAGACCGCCCTGGCGGCCGCTGAGGATGACGGTCACCGTGCCCAGGGCTGTCGCCTCGGGTGCGGGGCGCGCCCCGATCCGGCGCAATGCCTGGGCCGCCACGGCGCCGGCCGAACCGTGCAGGACGAGCGGCGGGCGCCCGGGGCGCTGCACGGCGGCACGGATGCGGTCGGCGACCAGTTCGTAATGGGTGCAGCCCAGGACGACGGTCGTCACCTCGTCGGGGGTGAGCGCGGCCGCCGCGGCGACCGCGGCGTCGATCGCCGTCTCGTCGGCGTGCTCCACGGCCTCGGCCAGTCCCCAGCAGGGCACCTCGGTGACCGGGACCCCGTCGGCGAAGTCCTGGATGAGGCCCCTCTGGTAGGGGCTGCCGGTGGTGGCGGGGGTGGCCCAGATCGCGACGGGACCGCCGCCGGCCGCGGCCGGCTTGATCGCCGGGACGGTCCCGATGACCGGGATGCCGGGTTCGAGACGGGCGCGCAGGGCGGTCAGGGCGTGCACGGTCGCCGTGTTGCAGCCGACGATGAGTGCCTCGGGCCGGTGCGCGGCGGCGGCGACGGCCACGGCCACGGCACGCTCGGTGAGGTCCTGCGGGGTGCGCGGGCCCCAGGGCATGCCGTCGGGGTCGAGGGAGAGCACGAGATCGGCGTCGGGCCGCAGACGCCGTACCGCGGCGGTGGCCGCCAGCAGACCGATTCCGGAGTCCATGAGCGCGATCTTCACCCGGCCACCATAGACGATGTGCTCTTGGCGCCCGGCCGGGTGGGGCAGACTGCGCGCGTGAGCGCCATCGAGTGGATCGCCGCCCTGTCCCTGGCCGCCTGGCTGTGGCTGCTGCTCTGCCAGGGCTTCTTCTGGCGCACGGATGTGCGACTGCCGGCTCGGGGAGAACCGGAGCGGTGGCCGTCGGTCGGTGTCGTCGTCCCCGCGCGCGACGAGGCGGCGGTACTGCCCGCCAGCCTGCCCTCGCTGCTCGCACAGCAGTATCCGGGGCGGGCCGAGATCTTCCTCGTCGACGACGGCAGCTCGGACGGCACGGGCGAACTGGCGCACGGTCTCGCCAGGCGACTCGGCGGGCTCCCGCTGACGGTGGACTCGCCGGGTGAGCCGCCCGCGGGCTGGACCGGGAAGCTGTGGGCGGTGCGGCACGGGATCGCGCTGGCACGCGCGCGTGAGCCGGAGTACCTCCTCCTGACGGACGCCGACATCGCGCACGCGCCCGACAGCCTGCGGGAGTTGGTGGCGGCGGCGCGCACCGGGGGTTTCGACGTCGTCTCCCAGATGGCCCGGCTGCGGGTGGAGAGCCGGTGGGAGCGGCTGGTGGTACCGGCCTTCGTCTACTTCTTCGCGCAGCTCTACCCCTTCCGCCGGATCGGCCGGCGCGGGGCGCGCACGGCGGCCGCGGCGGGCGGCTGCGTCCTGCTGCGCGCCGAGGCCGCCGAGCGGGCCCGGATCCCGGACGCCATCCGGCACGCCGTCATCGACGACGTGGCGCTCGCGCGCGCGGTGAAGGCCGGGGGCGGTCATGTCTGGCTGGGGCTGGCCGACCGTGTGGACAGCGTGCGCCCGTACCCGAGGCTGCACGACCTGTGGCGAATGGTGTCGCGCAGCGCCTATGCGCAACTGCGTCACAACCCGTTTGTGCTGGCGGGTACGGTGCTCGGCCTCGCCCTGGTGTACCTGGCGCCACCGCTCGCCCTGCTCACCGGGCTCGCCGTCGGCAGTACGGCCGCGGCGTTGCTCGGCGGGCTGGCGTGGCTGGTGATGACGGGAACGTACGTCCCGATGCTGCGTTACTACGGTCAGCCGCTGTGGCTCGCTCCTCTGTTGCCGTTCACCGCGTTCCTCTACCTCCTGATGACGGTGGATTCCGCGGTGCAGCACTACCGGGGGCGCGGTGCGGCCTGGAAGGGCCGCACCTACGCACGTCCGGACGCCGTGACCGACGAGGGCTGAACCCTGGGTGGGGCCCTACTTGCGACCCGGCGTCCAGTTCATGCCCCACCCGTAGGCGTGGTCGACGGTCCGCTGCGGGCTCACCCCGCGCTCGGGAACCAGGTAGCGGGCCTCGCGCTGGACGACGAGGTCGCCGCCGTGGTTGGTGATCAGTGCGAGCGCGCACACGGTCGAGGGGACCGTGCACTCGTCCAGGGAGAAGTCGATCGCGGCGCCGAACTGCGGTCGCAGGGTGACCGTGGCGTGCAGGTCGGCGAAGGAACGGGCGCCCTCGTAGATGGTCACGAAGACGAGGATGCGCCGGAAGTCGTTCTTGTGGTCGAGGTTGACGGTCAGGTTCTCGCCGCTCGCCACCGCGCCGGTGCGGTCGTCGCCGTCGAGGTGGATGTAGGGCGGCTGGTGCAGGGCGCCGAAGGCGTTGCCGAGGGCCTGGACCACGCCCTTGCGGCCGTCGGCGAGTTCGTACAGGGCGCACAGGTCGAGGTCGAGGTCGTTGTGCAGGGCCATCGCCCGCCCGCGTTTGCTGCCCCACCCCGAGAACTGCTTGCGCGTCTCCCAGTTGAGGTTCACGTGCAGGGCGCCCGAAGTGCCACCCTGCTTGGTCAGGGAGACCGACGGGGCGGCCTTGGTGAGCGTCACCTTGGTCAACCGGACCGGCGCGGCGGGCGGCGCCGACGGCGGGGGCGGGGCCTGGTGGGCGGGCGGGGGAACCGTGGCCGGGAAAGCGGGCGTGGCCGGCGGCGGAGGGGGCGGGGACTGCGGCGTCGGGGCGGCGGTGTGCTGCGGCTCGTCCACGGTGATCCCGAAGTCCGTGGCCAGGCCTTCGAGGCCGCTGTCGTAGCCCTGTCCGACGGCGCGGAACTTCCAGGCGCCCTGGCGGCGGTAGAACTCGCCCAGCACGAAGGCCGTTTCGACGGTGGCACCGGAACTGTCGAACCGCGCCACGACGGTGCCCGCGGCCGCGTCCCGTACCTCGATGTAGAGGTCCGGGACCCGGCCGAAGGAGCCACCGTCCGTCGAAGCGGCCAGGACCACGGTCTCCATCGTGGGCTCCACGCGCGCGAGGTCGACGAGAAGGGTGTCCGTGACGCGGCCCGCGGCGTCGCGCTTGCCCTCGTGGCAAACCGCCCCGGAGGAGTGGGCCGGCTGGTTGTAGAACACGAAGTCGGCGTCGGAACGGACCTTTCCACCCACGAGGAGCAGCGCCGACGCGTCCGCGTCCGGAACGCCCGGTCCCGAGCGCCAGCCCAGTTCGACTCGCAGTGCCGTGGTCGGCACCGGGGCATTGGACCCCTTCGACATTGACATGCACGTCCCCCTTGTGTGTCGGTGCGCCCAGGGGGCACGCCCGGCACCCCTCGGGTTGTCTACCCGGCCAACCTATTGCGCGGGACAGCGAACTCCCATCCGGAGCGCAGGATCAGCGTCGGCCGAACGTCGGCCGACCCGCCGGTAACCCGCTCGGAACTCGGCCTTTACGCGATCCACAGACAGTCTGCCGTCCCCTTTTTCCAACTTCGCTCCCATTAGGTATCCGAGGCCGCTACCGACACGGAAAACAACCCTCTTATCGGTCTCCCCAACCAGCACATCGTGGGCTTAACTTATGTGCCATGACCTCCCCCCGCTCCACCTATGGCGGCGGCTACTACGCCTCCTTCCCGGACACTCCGATCTACGACTCGCTCGTGGCCGAGCGGGGGACCCCGCAGATCGCCCCGATCCGGGTCCCCGCCGCGTACGACATGGGCAGCAGCAACCTGCCCGCGTTGCCGTCGGCACTGCCCGCCCTCCCGGCGGGCCCGTCCCAAGCGTCCTACGGCTACCCGCAGACGCAGCAGCCCGCTCCGCTGCAGCAGGCCCCGGCGGCGTACATCCCGCCGCAGGCCGCCGCGCCGCGCGGCTATCCCGGGCCCCAGGCGCAGCAGCAGCCGCGCCCTGCGGGTTACGGCATGGGCTACGAGGCGATGCGCCCGGCCGCGCCCCGGCCCGCCGCGCCTCAGTACCAGGACCCGTACAACCAGCAGCAGCAGTACCGCGGCGGCTACTGAGTCGCCCCGCCCCGGGTTGTCGGTGCCACCTGGCAGGATGACCGCATGGGGAATGCGGAGCTGCTGTCGATACACGTCCATCCGGTCAAGGCGTTCCGGGGCCAGGCGCCCCGGGAAGCCGTCGTGGAGCCCTGGGGGCTGGCCGGTGACCGACGCTGGACGCTGATCGACGACGGGGGAAAGGTCGTCACACAACGCCAGCAGCCGCGCCTCGCGCTGGCCGCCGCCGAGCTTCTGCCCGGCGGCCGCGTACGTCTGTCCGCGCCCGGTCTGGAGCCGCTGGCCGTGCGGGTGCCCGAGCCGGTGAGCACGGTGTCGGTGGAGATCTTCGGCGACAAGGTGGTGGGGGTCCCCGCCGACGCCGCCGCACACGCCTGGTGCAGCGCCCATCTCGGCGCCGACGTACGGCTGGTGCACATGGACGACCCGGCGACCCGCAGGCCGGTCGATCCCGAGTACGCGCTGCCCGGCGAGACCGTGTCGTTCGCCGACGGATATCCGCTGCTGGTCACCACGACCGCCTCCCTCGACGCCCTCAACTCCCTGATCGCGCAGGGTGGGCACGCCGGGGAGGGGCCGCTGCCGATGAACCGTTTCCGGCCGAACCTGGTCGTGGCGGGCACCGGCCCCTGGGCCGAGGACGGCTGGTCGCGCCTCACCGTCGGCGAGGTCGAGTTCCGCGTCGCCAAGTCCTGCGGACGGTGTGTCGTGACCACCACCGACCAGAGCACTTCCGGGCGCGGCAAGGAGCCGCTGTCCACCCTCGGCCGGCACCGGCGCATCGACGGCAAGCTCGTCTTCGGACAGAACCTGGTGCCCCTCTCCCGGGGCACGGTCAGGGTCGGCGACGCGGTGCGCGTCATCGCGTAGTGATCGCGCAGTCATCGCGCAGTGATCGCAGGGTTCCTGACTCGGTCAGGGCCGGGGCGATCCGTGGGAACCCCCGCCCGGTCCCGGAGCGTTGGCACTGCGTGAGAAGTTCATGAGAGGTCCCGAGCCCTGGTGATTTCGCTCTCTCTTTCACCGGGCTCGCGCGTGAACGGCTCCGACGGGAGTTATCACGGAGGGGGAAGGGGGGTGCGGACGGTGGGAGCGATCCGCGGAATCTGGCACTGGCGACACAACCCGCTGCGCCGTGCGACGGACCTGGCCGAGGCCTGGCTGGCCCTCTCGGCCCTCCTTCTGATCCTTCTCGTTGCGCCCGTGGTGGGTTCCGTCGTCGGGGCGGTCGCACAAGGCGTCCTGCAGCAGGCGGTCCGCGAGCAGCGCGTGTCCCGCCACGAGGTCACGGCCACCGTGGTGCGCAAGGTGGACGGCTCGCCCCTGGACGTGGACCCCGAGACGGTCACCGGCCGGGACGCCCGTACGCGGGTCGTCGCGGACTGGACCGCGCCGGACGGCACCACGCGGCACGGCACGGTCCTGGCGGGCCTCAAGACCCCGCACAGCGGCGACCACTTCGAGATATGGACCGACGGCCACGGCCGGCTGGCGGCCCGCCCGCTGGACTCCGCCACGGCGACGACGCACGCCGTGCTCGCCGGTTTCGGCGCGGCCCTGCTCACCGCGGGCCTCGTCGAGGGCGGCCGACGGCTGATCGTCTGGCGCATGGTCCGCCGCCGGTACGCCCGTTGGGATCAGGCCTGGGACCGGGCGGGCCCGGACTGGGGCCGCACCGGCACCGGCAGCTGACGGCCTTCCGTCTCTGGTCAACCCACCACCCGCGCGCACGCTACGGTGGTCCGGCCGAAGCATTTCGGCATCAACCCGCGTACCACGAGGTGGGGGCACAGCAACGCCATGGCACAGGGCACGGTCCAGGTGACGCACACCGGCACATCGAGGTGGCGGCGCCGCACGGGTGAGTACGCATCGCTCGCCGCCGCCCTGGAGGCCGCGGCCGAGGGGGATGTCCTCACCATCGCTCCCGGCACCTACCGGGAGAACCTCGTGGTGCAGCGGTCGGTGACGCTGCGCGGCCCCGAGGGCTCCCCCGGCTCCGTGCGTCTCGCGCCCGTGGACGGGGTGCCGCTGACCGTGCGGGCCTCGGCGGTGGTGCAGGACCTGCATGTGGAGGGCCAGGACGCGGCGGCGCCCGCGGTGCTCGTCGAGGAAGGCACACCGGAGCTGCTGGACCTGCGGATCGTCACCCGCTCCGCCGCGGGCATCGAGGTGCGCGGCAGCGCCCGTCCGACAGTGCGGCGGTGCACGGTGGACAACCCGGCGGGCATCGGCATCGCCGTGGTCGACGGCGGCGGCGGTGTCTTCGAGGAGTGCGAGGTCGTCGCGGCGGGTCAGGCCGGCGTCGCGGTGCGCGGGGGCGCCCACCCCCGGCTGGAGCGCTGCCGGGTGCACCACACCTCGGGCGCGGGACTCAGCGCGACCGGCGACAACTCGGCGCTGGAGGCGGTGGGTTGCGAGGTGTATGAGGTCAGGGGCAGCGGTGTGCAGATCACCGCCCGGGCCACCGCGCACCTCACCGACTGCGATGTGCACCGCACGACCGCCGACGGCGTCACCCTCGACACGGACGCCGTGCTCACCCTCGCCGACTGCCGTATCCACGACATCCCGGAGAACGCGGTCGACCTGCGTTCCCGTTCCGTCCTGACGCTGACCCGCACGACGGTGCGTCAGTTCGGGCGCAACGGTCTTTCGGTGTGGGACCCGGGCACGCGCGTGGACGCCAACCAGTGCGAGATCTTCGACAGCACCGGCGACTACCCGGCCGTCTGGGTCAGCGACGGCGCCACCGCGGTCCTCGACTCCTGCCGGGTGCACGACGTGCCGGACGCGCTGTTCGTCCTCGACCGCGGCTCGCGCGCGGACGTCGTCGACAGCGACCTCTTCCAGGTCCGCAACACGGCCGTGTCGGTGAGCGACGGCGCGACCGCCCAGCTCGACGACTGCCGGATCCGGGACGCGGCGACCGGCGCGTGGTTCCGTGACCACGGCAGCGGCGGCACCCTCAACAACTGCACGGTGGACAGCACGCAGACCGGCGTGATCGTCACCAAGGGCGCCGACCCCACCGTCGAGCGCTGCACGGTCGACTCCCCCGCCGAGGCCGGGTTCTATGTGTCGGCCGGCGGTCGCGGCAGCTTCCTGAACTGCCGGGTGACCAACAGCGGCGGCTACGGCTTCCACGTGATAGACGGCAGTCGTACGACGCTGCGCAAGTGCCGTACGGAGCGCTGCGCGCGCGGTGGCTACGAGTTCGCGGACGCCGGGGCGGACGCCACGCCCGGTTCCGGTCCCGTGGTCGAGGACTGCACCAGCGACGAGAGCGCGGGCGTACGGACGCCGATGGCCACGGCGGCGCCGGAGACGGCCGTGCAGACGACCGCCCAGTCGCCCGGTCTGCTCGGGATGATCCCCGAGCAGCGCGTCACCGAGGTGGAGCCGCGGCAGGCCGCAGCCGAACCACAGGCGTCGGTGCGGACCTCCAAGGACGTGCTCGGCGAACTGGACACGCTGGTGGGCCTGGAGAGCGTCAAGCGGGAGGTGCGGGCCCTCATCGACATGATCGAGGTGGGCCGTCGCCGGCAGCAGGCCGGGCTCAAGGCGGCCTCCGTCAAGCGCCACCTGGTCTTCACCGGCTCCCCCGGCACCGGCAAGACGACGGTCGCGCGTCTCTACGGCGAGATCCTCGCCGCCCTCGACGTCCTGGAGAAGGGGCACCTCGTCGAGGTGTCCCGTGTCGACCTGGTCGGCGAGCACATCGGCTCGACGGCGATCCGCACCCAGGAGGCCTTCCAACGGGCGCACGGAGGTGTGCTGTTCATCGACGAGGCGTACGCGCTGTCGCCGGAGGACGCGGGGCGGGACTTCGGCAAGGAGGCCATCGACACGCTCGTGAAGCTGATGGAGGACCACCGGGACGCCGTGGTCGTGATCGTGGCGGGCTACACGGCCGAGATGGAGCGGTTCCTGTCGGTCAACCCCGGAGTGGCGTCCCGTTTCTCACGGACCATCACCTTCGGTGACTACGGCCCCGACGAACTGCTGCGGATCGTGGAGCAGCAGGCCGAGGAGCACGAGTACCGGCTCGGCCCGGGCACCGCGGACGCCCTGCTGAAGTACTTCACAGAGCTCCCCAAGGGCCCCGCCTTCGGCAACGGGCGTACCGCGCGGCAGACGTTCGAGGCGATGGTCGAGCGGCACGCGAGCCGGGTCGCCCAGGTGGCGGAGCCGAACAAGGACGACCTGACGCTGCTGTACGCGGAGGACCTGCCCGAGCTGCCCTGACCCGCTCCCACCGCGCACACCACTCACACCACTCACACCCGCTGCACGGGAACCTCCGGTCGTAGCCGTCCCAGCAGCAGCTCGCGCTCCTTCGCGAACGCCGGGTCGGCCTGGTAGTCGGAGTGGCCCAGGATGGGCGCGGGCAGTGGGTGAGCCGCGGTGCGGCCGTACGCCAGCGGGTCGGCGAGCGGTTCGCGGTCCACCTGGGGGCCGCAGTCGTCGCCGGAGAGCCGTACCGGGCCGCCGATGGGGTCGGTGAGCCGGTACAGGTTGCGCCAGCAGTCGATGTCCTCGTGCAGGGCGGCGAGCGCGGCCGGCCCGAAGTGCGCCGGGAACCAGCGCCCGTAGAGCCGCTCGATCGGGGAGCCGTAGGTGAGCAGGGCGACGCGTTTGCGGTCGGAGGGCCGCAGCTGCCAGGCCGCGGCGGCCGCGAGGACGCTGCCCTGGGAGTGGCCGGAGATGACGAGGCGGCCGCCCGTGGCGCGCGTCCAGGTGGCCATGCGCCAGGTCAGGTCGGGTACCGCGCGCTCGGCGTAGCAGGGCGGGGCGAAGGGGTGGGCGGCGCGCGGCCAGAAGGTGCCGACGTCCCAGAGGATGCCGATGGTGCGCCGCGCCGAGGGGTCCTTGTAGGCGCGCCGGCCCCAGGTGACGAAGAGGACGAAGCCGAGACCGATGAGCCAGGAGCCCACCGCCTGGGCGGTCTGGGCCGCCCCGTGCACGAAGGGCTGGGCCGTCTCCCCGGCCCGGGCCGGGGTCTTTCCGGTGCTGAAGGCGCCGACGATCGCGCCCGCGCCCAGGACCAGGGTCGCGGTGGAGGTGACGGCGACGAGCAGGGGCGCACGGTCGGTGAGAGTGGCCATGGCACGGGCGCGGGCGATACGACGGGTGCGGGCCGGGTCCCCGGGCTTCACCCCGTACTCCCGGATGACCTTGTCCTGCTCGGCCCGGGTCAGCAGCAAGGTCCGCCGGCCGAGCAGCCCGCACAGCACCAGCAGGACCGAGATCAGTACGGGGATCACGGACGCCTGCCAGGTCAACAGCACGGGCGGGCCGTCGAGGGAGGTCCCGGTGCCGTCCAGCCAGTCCGACACCCGCTGCGACACGCCGCCCGACATCACCCCGCCCAGAGCACAGGCCAACAAGGCGACAGCGGGCCCACCGAGCCCCCGCAGCGCACAACGATCCAGCCGCCCGACCGCGCCCACACCGTCCTCCGCCACGGATGCCGTGCCCGGAGCGACGCCGGCCCCACCCGGGCCACGAGCCCCGCTCCCTCCCACATCGGTGACGGCAACCCCGCCCACAGCACCCGCCACGGATGCCGTGCCCAGGGCATCGCCCGGACCGCCCGAGTCAGGCCCCCCGGCCCCTCCCGCGGCGGCGGCATCCCCGTTCAGCTCGTCCGGCCCGGCTGCCGCTCTCGGAGCGACGGCGCCCCTGCCCGAGTTCGTGGGCGCCGCGTCCCTCTTCCGGGGTGCGGTGGGGCCGGCGGCGTTGGCGGGCGGTGTGGGCTCCTGGGGGCAGTGGTGCAGGGTGCGGGCGACGACAGCGAGGGTGATGACCAGGGCGCCCTGGGCGAGGGCCAGGCCGCCGAAGGTCGCGTCGCCCGGGAGGCGGCCCCCGGACGTCCAGCCGGGGCGGTCCCACCCGGCGTACACCAGGGTGAGGGCGAGCAGGACGAGGGCGGCCAGCGGGAGACGATGGACGAGATGGGCGTCGAGGCGGCGGTCGAGGCGGTGCTCGCTGCGGCCCCGACGGCACACCACCCATACCGTGGCCAGGGCGCCCGCGACCAGGGACACCTCCAGCAGTCGGCCCAGCACGGCAAGGACGGCGGAGCCGCCAGGCCGACGGTCCTGGCGTGCGGCCGCCGTGCCGACCGCCGCGGCCACCGTCAGCAGTCCCGCCGCGGTGTGCGCCGCACGCAGCCGGGCCACCAGCCGGCGCCCGTACCAGAAGCCGGGCCGGCCGAGCGCGGTGTGACCGGGGCCGTTCTCGGGTTCCGGCGTGCGGTCGAGGGGTTCCTGGGACTCGTACGCCCGCCAGGTGCGGTGGGAGAGATACCAGAGGAGGCCGGTGAGGGCCGTCGGGACCAGGGCCGCGAGGGCGAGACGGCGGCCGGGCAGGCTCCACCAGCCGTCGTTCGAGACCGCCGGGGAGAGAAAGCCCAGCCAGGAGTGGCGCTCGGCGCAGGCGGGTGTGCCCGCGCACTGCCAGGCCGTCAGGTCGAGGGCGACCTCGCAGGCCGCGGCGACGAGCAGGACCGTCAGGCTCAGCGCCGCGAGCCGCACCAGCAGTCCGTAGAGACGCACCGCGCGGATGCGTTCCCGGGCGGCGGGGCGCATCCAGTGGGCGAGGTTGACGACCATGAACGGAAGCAGCAGCAGCCACAGGGCGCGGGTGCCGTTGCCGGAGGTGAGGTTGGACCAGACGTAGGCCTCGGGGACCGGCGCGTCGCGGCCGCGGTCGTCGCCGGGGCCGGTGTCCGCGGCCACGTCGTCGGCGCACCGGTAGACGGCCGCCGTGTCGTCGCCGGTGATCCGTACCGTGCGCGGATCGTTCAGCATCTTCTCGGGCGTGGCGCCACCCACACCGTGTACCAGGAGTTCCAGGGCCGTTCTGTCCGCAGAGGCACGTTCCACTGTTCGCACTTCCCCCGTGACACGCCTTCGACATGTGTCCGTGCGGGCATAAGGATCGCCGTTTCGCAGGCGTGATACACCTCCCGTCACGAAATCTCCGCGGACGGGGCGAGAAAACGCCGATGCCAGTCGTGGATGGCATGCACGCGTCGGGGTGGTGGCACAGCTGTGAGCAGGCCGTGCGAGGATGGGACGCCCGCACACCGGCGTCGGGGAGAATGTCCTCGTCGGAGCAGGTGAGCGGGCCTGTCGGACGGCTTGAGGGAAAGGACCGGAGCGTACGTGAGCGAGAATCAGAACCTCCTCGCGGAGCAGCGCCGCGCCCTGATCCTGGACGAGGTCCGGCGTCGCGGCGGCGTCCGTGTCAACGAGCTGACCCGCAAGCTCGGCGTGTCGGACATGACGGTGCGGCGCGATCTCGACGCGCTGGCCCGGCAGGGTGTCCTGGAGAAGGTGCACGGCGGCGCGGTGCCGATCGTGGAGGCGAGCACCCACGAGCCGGGCTTCGAGGCGAAGTCGGGCCTGGAGTTGACCGCCAAGGAGGACATCGCGAAGGCCGCGGCGCAGTTCGTCGCCCCGGGCAGTGCGATCGCGCTGTCGGGCGGTACGACGACGTACGCGCTGGCACATCACCTGGTGGACGTGCCCGATCTGACCGTGGTGACCAACTCGGTGCGGGTCGCCGACGTCTTCCACATGGCGCAGCGCACCTCGGGCCCGCGGCAGGGCGCCGCGACGGTCGTGCTGACCGGCGGGGTGCGCACGCCGTCCGACTCGCTGGTGGGTCCGGTCGCGGACCAGGCGATCGCGGCGCTCCACTTCGATGTGCTGTTCCTCGGCGTGCACGGGATATCGGCCGAGGCCGGTCTGTCGACGCCGAACCTCGCGGAGGCGGAGACCAACCGGCGCCTGGTGCAGTCGGCGCGCCGGGTCGTGGTGGTCGCCGACCACACCAAGTGGGGTGTGGTCGGCCTGAGTTCGTTCGCGGCGCTGGAGCAGGTCGACACGCTGGTGACGGACGCGGGGCTGCCGGGCGCGGCCCGCACGGAGATCTCCGAGCACCTGCGGCGGCTGGTCGTCGCGGGCGAGCCCGATGAGGGTACAGACATCTGAGAGGGCTGCGGATAGGGTGGCGCACCCGTTTTCCTCGCCATGAGGAGGTTGTGCGCATGGCTCACCGGTTGCGCTCCGAAGGGCTCGACTTCGTGGGGACCGCTCCCGTACGGCTGGTCTTCGCGCGGGAGGTCGCGGCCTCTCCCGAGCAGGTCTTCCGCGCGCTCGCCGAGGACGTGTCCGGCTGGGCCGAGTGGTTCCCGGGCGTGAACTCCATCCAGCCGCTGGACGGCGGTGCGGGGCGTGACGTACGGCTGGTGGGCGGCGGGCGCTTTCGCGAGACGGTCCTCGTGGCGAAGGAGCGGGAGGCGTACGCCTACCGCGTGGACGTCACCAACGCGCCGGGCCTGAGGGCGCTGGTCGAGGAGTGGCGGCTGGCGCCGGCCGGGACGGGGACGCGGGTGCAGTGGACGTTCGCGGCCGACGGCAACGGGGCGCTCCGGGCCGTCCTGCGGCTGGCCCGGGCGGGTCTGGGACGGTCCTTCCGGGACGCGGTGACGCGACTGGACCGGCGGCTCACCCCTTGAGAGGCGAGCCTTGACGGGTGCGCCTGCCGCTGTTCGTCACTCGGGCCATACGCCCGTGGCCAGCAGTGACTCGATCACGGCGGTGTACGGGGCGATGTCCAGGCCCTGCTCGGCGAGCCAGGCGTCGGAGTAGTACTTGTCGAGGTAGCGGTCGCCCGGGTCGCACAGCAGGGTGACCACGCTGCCCCGACGGCCGTCGGCGACCATCTCGGCGACGATCTTGAGCGCGCTCCACAGTCCGGTGCCCGTCGAGCCGCCCGCCTTGCGGCCGATGGCCTGCTCCAGGGCGCGTACGGCGGCGACGCTGGCCGCGTCGGGGACCTTCATCATCCGGTCGATGGCGCCGGGTACGAAGCTCGGTTCCATGCGTGGCCGGCCGATGCCCTCGATGCGCGAGCCGCAGTCATAGGTGACGTCCGGATCGCTGGTGGTCCAGCCCTCGAAGAAGCAGGAGTTCTCGGGGTCGGCGACGCAGATGCGGGTGTCGCGCTGGGTGTAGTGGACGTAGCGGGCGAGGGTCGCGGAGGTGCCGCCGGTGCCGGCCGTGGCCACGATCCAGGCGGGCACCGGGAACCGCTCCAACTCCAGTTGGCGGAAGATGGATTCGGCGATGTTGTTGTTTCCGCGCCAGTCCGTGGCCCGTTCCGCGTAGGTGAACTGGTCCATGTAGTGGCCCCCGCCGTCCGCCGCGAGGCGGGCCGACTCCTCGTACATCGTGCGCGGGTCGTCGACGAAGTGGCACTGGCCGCCGTGGAACTCGATCAGGCGGATCTTCTCGGCGCTCGTCGTACGTGGCATGACGGCGATGAAGGGCACGCCGATCAGCTTGGCGAAGTAGGCCTCGGAGACGGCGGTGGAACCGCTGGACGCCTCGATCACCGGGCGGCCCGGCCGGATCCAGCCGTTGCACAGGCCGTAGAGGAAGAGGGAGCGGGCGAGTCGGTGCTTGAGGCTGCCGGTGGGGTGGGTCGACTCGTCCTTGAGATACAGGTCGATGCCCCACCTCTCGGGCAGCGGGAAGCGCAGCAGATGCGTGTCGGCCGAACGGTTGGCGTCCGCCTGGACCTTGCGGACGGCTTCTTTCAGCCAGTCCCGGTAGGTGCTGTCGCTGTGGTCGACGTCGAGGGTGGCGCCGGTCCTGGTGTGGTGGAAGGTGGTCACGGCGGGGGCTCCTTCGGGCTTCGCGCCGACGGTGGTCCGCGCGGCCGACACCTCGATCATAAACACCTTCCACACGCTTCTCACCTGCATAAACACACCTTTGAGAGGCTCAAAGCCGGCCCTGGGGAGCGGGTGCGGGCGTTTGGGGGCGCATTCGCGCGAGTGCTCCGGGCGGGTCGCGCCGGGCCGTCGTGCGCACTGGTGCTCGACGCCGGGCGCGGGCAGACTGCACCGGGTCGGGCGAAGGTCCCGGGCGGGGGCGCACACTGGATCACGAGGACGAGTTCGATCACGACGCGGGCTGGATCACGCCCCACGCGGGTGCACGGTCCGGCTCGCCCTGGTGCACAAGGGGGCGGGGAGGCATGGCGGAGCCGGAGTTCACGGCCACGGGCGTGCGCATCGGGAAGCGGCTGCGCTCGCTCACCCGGGCCGGCCAGGTCCGGATCAGCGACGGCAGGCTGGAGTTGCTGACCAGCTACGGCAGCGAGATCGACAGCGCGCCGGTGCAGGCGGTCCGCGCCTCCAGGCCCTGGTTCGCCCCGGAGGACCGGGCGCTGGCCGACGTCAACGGCACGCGGTACCTGCTGACCCTGGGCGAGCACGACCCGGCGCCGGGCGAGGCGGGGCCGCCCGCGGCGCGCCGCTTCATCGAGGCCGTGCGCAGGGCGGCGGGGCGCGGCGGCTGAGCCGACGCAGAGGGGCGGCCCGGGTCGGTGGCCGGATCACCGCGAGTTGCGGCACCGCGACCGCTGCGTCACTCTGGTCTCACGTCACTCTGGGTATACCGGCGATAACGCTGCGAACCAGCCCGCCGGCCACGACAGCAGGCGGCCGCCTTGCGCAGACGCCCTGCTCGATCCGAACTCCGTGTTCTTCCGGACCTCAGTCGGGGAGTCGCAGCCGTGATCACCAACCCAAGCAGGCACTGCACGGTGGAGCTTCAGGCCCTGCCGTCGCGGATCGGCCAGGTCCGCAGAATCGTATCGGCGCAGTTGCGCTACTGGCATCTGGATCCGCTGATCGACCGGGCCGCGCTCGGTGTGACCGAGCTGTTGACCAACGTCCACCTGCACGCCCAGCCCGACAAGGTGTGCGTCGTGGAGCTGGAGCTGCTGTCCGACCGGCTCACCGTCTCCGTGCGCGACCACGATCCGCGGCTGCCGGTCGTGGGTGAGATGAAGGACGCCGCGGCCCTCGACACGTGCGGGCGCGGGCTCGCCATGGTGGCTGCGGTGAGCGAGAGCTGGGGCGCCCGGCCGGACGGCGAGTCGGGCAAGGTCGTGTGGTTCACGCTGCCGACGCCCGTCACCGTGCGCGAGTTGGCGGCGCGTCCGCCGCGCCGCACGCCCCGGGAGCAGGTCTCGCCCCGGTTCACCGAGGTGGTCGCCGTCGACGAGCTGCGGCCCGCACACGCTCCCGCCCGGTCGGCCGTCGTCGGCTGACCGGGCGGTGACCTCACCCTTCGGGCGTACGTCGCCCGGTGGAGCCGTACGTCACTCGGCGGCGATGGCCCGCAGGACGTCCAGGCGGGCGGCGCGCCGGGCGGGGCGCAGGCCCGCGAGGGCACCGGCGGCGACGCCCACCAGGGCGACCACGGCCAGTCGGGTGGGCGGCACCGCGAAGGCGAAGGCGCTGTCGCTCGCCCCGTCGGAGGCCCGGACCAGCACCCAGCCGAGGAAGACGCCGAGGGCCAGGCCGCCCGCCGTGCCGAACGAGGCGACCAGGACGGATTCCCAGCGGACCATGGCGCGCAGTTGGGACCGGGTCTGGCCGACGGCGCGGAGCAGGCCGAGCTCACGGGTGCGTTCGTGGATCGCGAGGGTCAGCGTGTTGGCGATGCCGAGGAGCGCGATGAGGACGGCGAGGGCGAGCAGGGCGTAGACGAGGGTGAGCATCATGTCGATGCCGCCCGCCGAGGACTGCGCGTAGGCGTCGCGGGTCTGCACCTCGGGGTTGCCGTACCGCGCGGCGACCTTCTGGACGGCCGCCCGGCCGGCGTCGGTGCTCACCCCGTCCTTGAAGGAGACGGCGATCAGGGTGTCGGCGTCCTGGGTGCGGTGCGGGGCCCAGGCGGCGCGGGTGATGACGTAGTCGCCGGCGAGTTCGGAGCGGCCGTAGACGGCGCGGACGGTGAAGGTCTTCCGCGCGCCGTCCGTGAACGCCAGTCGGGCGCTGTCACCGGGGGCGAGGTGCTGACGGTCGGCTTCCTGGCGGGTGATCGCGATGCCGTCGGCGCCGAGGGCGTCCAGGTCGCCCTGGACGGTGCCGAGGTCGAAGGTGCGCCGCAGGGCGACCGGGTCGGTGACGGTCAACGCCCGTCCCTTGCCGTCGACTTCGGCGACTCCCCTGCCGAGGCCGACGGCGGTGTCCACCTCGGGCAGCTCGGCGAGGGCCGGGGCCAGTTTCGGGCTGAGACCGCTGCCACCCGCGCCGAAGGAGGGAGTGCTGACGGCGACGTCGCCCGCGAAGGAGCGGGAGACCGTCTGGTCCATGGTCGCCTTGAGCGAGGCCCCGAACACGGTGAACAGGGACACCACGGCGACGCCGATCATCAGGGCGCTCGCGGTGGCCGCCGTCCGCTTCGGGCTGCGCAGGGCGTTGCGGCGGGCGAGGCCCCCGGTGACGCCCCGCAGCCGGTCGAGCGGGCTGCCGAGGAGACGGACGGCCGTGCTGGAGGCGACCGGGCCGAGGATTACGAAGGCGACCAGGGCGAGGACGGCTCCGCCGCCCGCCGTCCAGACGGACGGGGAGACGAGGACGCCGGTGAGGGTCAGGGCGACGGCGAGCGCGAGCAGGCCCGTGCCGATGACCGCGCGCGGTCGGGAGGTCCCGGAGGAGTCCACGGCCGTCTCGCGGAGCGCGGCCAGCGGAGCGGTGCGGCCGGCGCGTAGGGCGGGCAGAGTCGCGGAGCCCAGGCAGACCAGGACGCCGACGGCCGGCGGCAGGGTCAGGGAGAGGGTGCTGATGACCAAGTCGCCGTCGGGGAAGGGGAATCCGATGGCCGGGAACAGCGCCTGCAGGCCGGCCGCGATGCCGGCACCGCCTGCGAGGCCGGCCGCCGAGGCGGTCACGGCGACGGCGCTCGCCTCGACGAGGGTGGCGGCGGTGACCTGGCGGCGGGACGCGCCGAGCGCACGCAACAGGGCGTTCTCACGGGTGCGTTGGGCGACGACGATCGCGAAGGTGTTGTGGATGGAGAACGTGGCGACCAGCAGGGCGACTCCGGAGAAGACCAGCAGGAACGTGGTGAAGATGGTCAGGAACTGACTGGCGATCATGTCGGTGTTCTCCTGCGCCGCCTCCTGACCGGTGATGGCCTCAACACCCTTGGGCAGTATGGGAGTCAGCCGGTCGACGAGCTCCGACTGGCTGACCCCGGAGTCGGCGCGCACGACGATGCCCGCTGCCCGGCCGGGCCGGGCGGTGAGGTACTTCTCGGCGTCGGCGCGGGTCATGCCCGTGTAGGTCACCTGGGCCATGCCGTCCTCGCCGGCGAAGGTCGCAAGGCCGACGATCGTGACGCGCACGGGGTCGGGCGTGCGGAGCGTGGTGGTGTCACCGATCTTCAGGCCGCCCTTCTCGGCGGTGCCGCGGTTGACGACGACCTCGCCCGACCTGGCGGGGGCGCGGCCCTGCGCGAGCCGGTACGGGTTGAGCTTCGGGTCGGTGATCCAGTTCGCGGCGAGGGTGGGCGGGCCCTGCCCGCCGATCGGCTTGCCGTCGCTGCCGACCAGTTGGCCCGCGCCCTGGATGTCGGGGGCCGCGGCGGCGACGCCGGGGACGGCCTGCACCGTCCGGACCAGGCCGGTGTCCACGGGCCGGCGCACGCCCTGGCTCTCGCCGGGTGTCGTGATGGTGTCGGCGCCGCGCACGACGGCGTCGGTGCCGGCGGTCGCCTCGCCGAACATCGAGTCGAAGCTCGCGCGCAGGGTGTCGCCCATGACGAGCGTCCCGGCCAGGAAGGCCACGCCCAGGAAGACCGCGAGGAAGGTCCCGGCGAAGCGGCGCCGGTGGGCCCGCAGGGAGAAGCGGCTGAGGCGCAAGGACGCGTTCATGACGGCACCTCGAAGGCTTTCAGCCGGTCCAGGACACGGTCGGCGGTCGGGGACTCCATCCGGTCGACGAGACGCCCGTCGGCGAGGAAGACGACCTCGTCGGCGTGGGCGGCCGCGACCGGGTCGTGGGTGACCATGACGACCGTGCGGCCGGTCCGGCGCACGGTGCGGGCGAGGAGCGCGAGCACCTCTCCGCCGGCGCGGGAGTCGAGGTTGCCGGTGGGCTCGTCGGCGAACACGACGTCCGGCCGTCCCGCGAACGCCCGGGCCACGGCGACGCGTTGCTGCTGGCCTCCGGAGAGCTCCGAGGGCCGGTGGTGGAGCCGGTCGCGCAGGCCGACGACGTCCACCAGGGCGTCGATCCACTCCGACTCGCCGCGCTCGCCCGCCAGGTCCAGCGGCAGTCGGATGTTCTCCTCGACGGTCAGCGTCGGCACCAGGTTGAACGCCTGGAAGACGAAGCCGACCCGGTCGCGGCGCAGGAGGGTGAGGCGACGGTCGTCCAGGGCGCCCAGTTCGGTGTCGCCGACGTACGCGGCGCCCGAGGTGAGGGTGTCCAGGCCGGCCGCGCAGTGCATCAGGGTGGACTTGCCGGAGCCCGACGGGCCCATGATCGCGGTGAACCGTCCGGCCGGAAAGGCCACGCTCACCCCGTCCAGGGCTCGTACGGCGGTGTCGCCGACGCCGTACACCTTCACGGCGTCGACGACCCGCGCGGCGTCCCGCGTGACGGTCGCGGCAGTCGCAGCGGGCGCGGCGCTCATGCCGCACCGCCCTTGCCCGTGCGGCCGAACTGCTCGTCCAGTACGGACAGCCGGCGCCAGTACTCGTCCTCGTCGATCTCGCCGGAGGCGAAGCGACGGCCGAGGACCGCGAGCGGCGAGTCGCCGGTGGGGCGGGGGTCGCCGACCGCGTTCCAGGGGCCGCGACGGCCGCGCCGGACGGTGCCGCGCAGGAACGTGACGACGCCGATCACCACGGCCGCCCAGATCAGCGGGAAGAACAGGATCCACGGGCCGGGGCCGCCGCCGTCCCAGTTCGCCAGCGTGTTCATCTCGGATCATCTCCTCGGTGAGGTCCTCGTTCGATGTCTCGAGAGTCCCGCCGGGAGGGGGTCCGGGTCGTCGTACGGGCAGCGGCAGTGCGTGTACCTCCTGGGGAGTACACGCGGGTGACTCGGCTGCCCGCGGTGGGGGTCAGCCGTTCTTGTCGAAGCTGGCGAAGTAGGCGGCGGCCATGTCCTCGTCGCCGTGCCCCTGGGCGGCGGCCCGCTCCAGGCGTTCTGCGCTCGCGGCGGCCACGTCGAGGCGGACGCCGTTCTCGCGGCCGGCCTCGACGATCAGACGCGCGTCCTTCGCTGCCGTCGTCACCGCGAACTGGGCGGGCGAGAGCCGGTCGTCGAGGATCAGGCCCGTCTTCGCCTTCAGGTACCCCATGTCGAGCGGGCCGCCCGCGATCAGTTCGAAGAACGCGTTCGGGTCGACGTCGAGGGACTGCGCCAGGGCGAGGACCTCGCCGGCCGCGGCCGTGGCCGCGATGACCCAGCTGTTGGCCACCAGCTTCAACCGGGTGGCGGTGCCCGCGCCGCCGTCCTCGCCGGTCCACACCGTGCGCGCGCCGACGGCGTCCAGGACGGGTGCCACGGCGTCCCGGCCCGCCTGCGGGCCCGCCGCCAGCACGGTCAGCTGACCGGCCTCGGCGGGCTGCCGGGTGCCCAGCACCGGGGCGTCGAAGAAGACCAGGTCGTGGGCGCGGGCGAAGGCGGCCAGGTCGCCGATGGCGTCGATCCCGGCGGTCGTCGACTGCACCCAGGCCGTGCCGGCACGCAGCGCGGGAGCTGCCTCGCGCATGACGTCCAGGGCGGCGGGACCGTCGTAGAGCATGGTCAGGACGACGTCCGCGCCTCGGACCGCCTCGGCCGGGGTGTCGACGACGTGCGCCCCGTCGGAGGCGAGCGGCTCGGCCTTGGCGCGGGTGCGGTTCCAGGCGCGCACGGTGTGTCCGGCTCGGGCGAGGTTGCGGGCCATGGCGGCGCCCATGATGCCGGTCCCCAGGACACTCACGGTCAGTTCGTCTGTCATGACGTCAACCTACTTCCACCTTCTCCTTCGAGGCGGTCGCGACCATGCCGTCCAGCCATGCCCGGTGGCGCGTCGGCCATCGGGTTCGCACGTCCGTGCGCCGGGGCGGCCACCGGACCGGTCCGCACCGTCTCTCACACGGGGCTCAGCGCCGCCAGCGGATCGTCGAGGACCGGCTGCCAGGCCAACTCGGCCGCGCCGACAAGGCTGTTGTGGTCGAGGGAGCAGGCGAGGATGGGGACGCCGCCGCTGCGGCCCCACAGGCTGCGGTCGGCGACGACCGCGCGCAGCCGGTCGGGGTCGGCGTCCAGGAGGGTGCGGTGCAGGCCGCCGAGGATGATGCGGTCGGGGTTGAGGATGTTCACCAGACCCGCCAGGCCCAGGCCGAGCCGGTCGATCAGGGCCTCGGCGGCCGTGCGGACGACCGGGTCGCCGTACTCCTCGCGGATCAGTTCGTTGGCCTGCTGGAGCAGGGAGCCCTCGGGGCCGGGCTCGCGTCCGGCCGCGGTGAGCAGGGCGAGCGGGTCTGCCTCGACGTCGAGGCAGCCACGGCTGCCGCAGTGGCAGGGGCGGCCCTCGGGGTTGACGGTGAGGTGGCCGACTTCGAGGGCGAGGCCCGAACTGCCCGTGTGCAGACGGCCGTCCAGCACCAGCGCACCGCCGACGCCGCGGTGTCCGGTGGCCACGCACAGCAGATCGCGGGCGCCGCGTCCGGCGCCGTGCCGGTGCTCGGCGAGGGCGGCGAGGTTGACGTCGTTGGCCGCGAACGCGGGGCCGCTGAGACCGGCGGCGCGGATCCGCTCGGCGAAGATCTCCCGCACGGGCGCCCCCACCGGCCACGCGAGGTGCAGGGGATTGAGGGCCAGTCCCTCGGGTTCGGTGACCGCGGACGGTACGGCGAGCCCGGCGCCCACACAGCGCCGGCCGGTCTGCCGCAGCAGTTCCGCGCCGGCGTCGACGGCGGCGCCGAGCACCTTGGCGGGGTCGGCGTCGACCGTCTCGCAGCTGGGCGTGGTGGCGACGATCCGCCCGCCGAGGCCGACCAGCGCGGCCCGGAACCCGTCGGCGTGGACCTGGGCGGCGAGGGCGACGGGGCTCTCCTGCGCGAGTTCGAGCCGGTGCGAGGGGCGGCCCTGCGAACCGGCGGCGGCGCCGGGCCGCGCGTCCACCCTGATCAGCCCGAGCGCCTCCAGCTCCGCGGCGACCGCGCCGGCCGTGGCGCGGGTGACGCCGAGTTCGGCGGTGAGCACCGCCCGGGTGGGCGCCCGCCCGGTGTGCACGAGCTCCAACGCGGGCCCGAGCGCACCGCGCCCCCGGTCCAACCGCGCTCTCGAGGTGGTCCTCTCCCCCGCTGGCCGGGGGTCCGCCTTGCCGCTCATGAGGGCGAGTCTCCCATGATCCGCTTCGTCAGGTGGTGTCCGGGAAGCCGCTGACGCGCAGCGTGACGTTCAGTCGCCCGCTCAGCCCCAGGCCGGCCGGCGCCGTGCCCGGCAGGACGCGCGGCACCCCGTGGTACGCGAGCCGGGACGGGCCCCCGAACACGAACAGGTCGCCGCTGCGCAGCTCGACGTCGGTGTAGGGGCGGGTGCGGGTCTCGGCGTTGCCGAACCGGAAGACGCAGGTGTCGCCGAGGCTGAGGGAGACCACGGGCGCGTCGGACCGCTCGTCGGCGTCGCGGTGCATGCCCATCCGGGCGTCACCGTCGTAGAAGTTGATCAGCGCGATGTCGTACGCGGCTCCCCCGGCCTCCCGCGGCCCCAGTGCGTCGGCCACCGCGCGCCGGCCGAGGTCGCCCAGCCAGTCCGGGAAGGGTTTGACGGGCGCGCCGTCCCCGTCGGTGACCGTGCGGGCGTAGGCGTACGGGTACCAGTGCCAGCCCAGGCAGACCTGGCGGGCGGTCATCGTGCCGCCGCCGGGGGTACGGACCGTGCGCAGGCCGGCCGGTGGGCGGGCCCAGTCCCGGCAGGCCCGCAGCAGCTCGCGCTGGTGGGTCCCGTCCAGCCAGTCGGGCACGTGCACCGCGCCCGGCGCGACCTGGGCACGCTCCCGGGGAAACAGCTCGGTGTCCATGGACCCATCCTCCTCCTCAGCTCTGACACCGGGTCTGAGCTGCGGCTCGGTTAGCCTTGACGCACGATGAACGACCGTATGACGACGCCGTGGGGCGAGGTCTCTTTGGCCCGCCACCCCGAGGATCCGCGTGAGACGCTGCGCGCCTGGGACGCCTCCGACGCGTACCTGCTCAGACATCTCGCGGCGCAGGACGTCCCGCTGACCGGCACGGTGGTGGTACTCGGCGACCGCTGGGGCGCGCTGGTCACGGCGCTCGCGGCGCACGGCCCGACGCAGATCACCGACTCCTGGCTGGGGCAGGAGGCGACCCGGGCGAACCTCGCGCGGGCCGGTGTCGAGCCCGGCGCCGTGCGGCTGCTCACCACCCAGGACCCGGTGCCGGAGCGGATCGACGTGCTCCTGGTCAGGGTGCCCAAGAGCCTGGCGCTCCTGGAGGACCAGCTGCTGCGGCTGGCGCCCGCCGTGCACGCGGACACGGTCGTCGTCGGCACCGGCATGGTGAAGGAGATCCACACCTCGACGCTGACGCTGTTCGAGCGGATCCTCGGGCCGACCCGGACCTCTCTCGCCGAACAGAAGGCCCGGCTGATCTTCTGCACCCCGGACCCGTCGCAGACGCGTCCCGCCAACCCCTGGCCGTACGCCTACGACCTCCCCGGCGACGTCGGCGGCGCTCTGGCGGGCCGTCCGGTCGTCAACCACGCGGGTGTGTTCTGCGCCGACCGGCTGGACATCGGCACCCGGTTCTTCCTGCGGCATCTACCGGCGACGAGGGGCGTCCGCCGGGTCGTCGACCTGGGGTGCGGCAACGGGATCGTCGGTACGGCGGTGGCGCTGGCCAATCCGGCGGCCGAGGTGCTGTTCACGGACGAGTCGTTCCAGGCGGTGGCGTCGGCTGAGGCCACGTACAAGGCGAACGGGGTGCCGGGGCACGCCGAGTTCCGGGTCGGGGACGGACTGGCGGGGGTGGCGGACGGCAGCGTGGACGTCGTGCTGAACAATCCGCCGTTCCACTCCCATCAGGCCACGACGGACGCGACGGCGTGGCGGATGTTCACCGGGGCACGGCGTGCGCTGCGGCCGGGCGGAGAGCTGTGGGTGGTGGGCAACCGGCATCTGGGCTACCACGTGAAGCTGAAGCGGCTGTTCGGCAACAGTGAACTGGTCGCCGGGGACCGGAAGTTCGTGGTGCTGCGGACGGTCAGGCGGGGCTGAGCCCCACTCCGGCGATGATCCGCTCGACGGTTGACGCCATGGCCTCCCGTCCGGCGTTCAGGTAGGGGCGGGCGTCGACCGCGTCGGGATGGGTCGCGAGGTGGTCCCGGATCGCGCCGGTCATGGCCTGGTTGAGCGCGGTGCCGATGTTGACCTTGGCGATGCCGCCCGCGACGGCTGCCGTCAGCTCGTGGTCCGGGACCCCGGAGGAGCCGTGCAGGACGAGGGGCACGTCGAGGGTCGCGCCGAGCCGGGCGATCAGGTCATGGTCGAGGGCGGCGGTGCGGGTGGTCATCGCGTGGACGCTGCCGACGGCCACGGCCAGGGCGTCCACGCCGGAGCCGGCGACGAACGCGCGTGCCTCGGCCGGGTCGGTGCGGGCCCCGGGCGCATGCGCGCCCTTGCCGCCGATCTCCCCCAACTCGCCCTCGATCCACAGCCCTTGGGCGTGTGCCCGGTCGACGGCCGTGCGGGTCGCGGCGAGGTTCTCGGCGTACGGGAGGCGGGAGGCGTCGTACATGACCGAGCCGAAGCCCGCATCGGCCGCCTGGTGGAGCAGGGCGTCGCTGCGGACGTGGTCGAGGTGCAACGCGACCGGTACGGCGGCCCGTTCGGCGGCGATGGCGGCGGCGCGGGCGAGCGGGAGCAGCCGCCCCTGTCGGAACTTCACGGCGTTCTCGCTGACTTGGAGGACGACGGGCGCATGGGCGGCCTCGGCGCCGGCGATGACGGCCTCGACGTGTTCCAGGGTGATGATGTTGAAGGCGGCGACGGCGCTGTGGGCCGCGCGGGCGCGGGCGACCAGCTCGCCGGTGGTGGTGAGGGGCACGGCGACTCCTGTCAGAGGCCGAGGCTCAGGAGCCGAGGATCACCGAGCGGGTGAGGTGGCGCGGCCGGTCGGGGTCGAGGCCGCGCGCGGCGGCGACGGCCACGGCGAGGCGCTGGGCCCGGACCAGTTCGGCGAGCGGGTCCAGCTCCCCGGGGATCCACAACGCGCCGGTGGCGCGGACCTGTTGGGCCAGGCCGTCGGGCGCGTCGCCGAACATCCAGGTCGCGGTGCCGGCGGTGCTGATGCTGATGGGGCCGTGCCGGTACTCCGTCGCCGGGTAGGCCTCGGTCCAGGAGCGGGCCGCCTCGCGCATCTTCAGCGCGGCCTCGTTCGCCAGGCCGACGCTCCAGCCGCGCCCCAGGAAGGTGAACTGCCCACAGTCCACGAGCCGTTCGGGCAGCGGCCGGGTGAGCGCGGTGCGGGCGTCGGCGACGACGGCGTCGGTGTGCATGCCCAGGTGGGCGCGGAGCAGGGTGAGCGCGGTGGTCGCGAACCG
This sequence comes from Streptomyces sp. NPDC050121, assembly GCF_044460385.1. NCBI lineage: Bacteria > Bacillati > Actinomycetota > Actinomycetes > Kitasatosporales > Streptomycetaceae > Streptomyces > Streptomyces sp. NPDC050121. The sequence continues at coordinate 33,994 of NZ_JBITJV010000038.1, forward strand.
GGTCTGTACGACGGAGCGTTCGTCGGCGTAGTCGAGGACGATGACGTGGTCGGCGGCTTTCATGACGGGGGTGTGCGGGTCGGCGGTGATCGCGGTGGCGGGCGTCCTGCCCCTGAGCCGTGCGAGCAGGTCGAGGACCTCGGTGGTGGTGCCGGAGCGGGTCAGGGCGATCACCCGGTCGTAGGTGCGGCCGTGGGGGAACTCCGAGGCGGCGAAGGCGTCGGTCTCGCCGTGGCCCGCGCCTTCGCGCAGGGCGGCCGCCGCCTGGCCCATGAAGAAGGAGGTTCCGCAGCCGACGATCGCGACCCGCTCCCCCGGCGGCGGCAACTCCCCCGCGTACTGGGGGGCTTCGGCGGCGGCGCGGGTCCAGCACGCGGGCTGGTCGGTCAGTTCGTCCTCGACGTGGGTCATGCGGTGCCTTTCCGCGACGGTTATCGTTCAGGAACGCTCATGACTGTTCCTGCACGATAGAGCCGCCTTTCGAGCAACTTCAAGCATGCGAACGGAGAACGCCGATGTCACGTGACGCCCGCTGGAAGGCGCTGCTGGAGCTGCTCGTCGAGCGCGGCCGGCTGGACGTCGAGGACGCGGCGGCCGAGCTGAGCGTGTCACCTGCGACGATCCGCCGGGACTTCGACCAACTCGCCGATCAGCAGATGCTGTTGCGGACGCGGGGTGGCGCGGTGGTGCACGGGGTGTCGTACGAGCTGCCGTTGCGGTACAAGATCGCCCGGCACGCCTCCGAGAAGCAGCGGATCGCCCGGGCGGTGGCGGATCTGGTCGCGCCCGGCGAGGCGGTCGGGCTGACCGGCGGCACGACGACCACGGAGGTGGCGCGCGCCCTGGCCGTGCGGGGCGATCTGGCGTCGGGCTCGCCCGCGCTGACCGTGGTCACGAACGCGCTGAACATCGCGGGCGAGCTTGCCGTCCGCCCCCAGTTCAAGATCGTGGTGACGGGCGGGGTGGCGCGGGCGCAGTCGTACGAGCTGGTCGGGCCGCTCGCCGACGGGGTGCTGGGGCAGATCACGCTCGATGTGGCGGTGCTCGGGGTGGTGTCCTTCGACGTGACGCACGGCGCCGCCGCGCACGACGAGGCCGAGGCGGCGGTCGACCGGCTGCTGTGCGAACGCGCCCAGCGGGTCGTGGTGGCCGCCGACTCCAGCAAGCTGGGCCGGCGGGCGTTCGCCCGGATCTGCGCGGCCGACTCGGTGGACACCTTGGTCACGGACGCGGCGGCCGACGCACAGACGGTGGGACGCTTCGAGGAGGCCGGGATCAGGGTCGTCCTCGCCTGAGCCCGTGTCAGACCGCCCTGGAGGTGACCGCACCCGGTGACCGGTGGGGGTGGTGACCGCGGTGGTCGGCGGCCGTACCCGGTACTGCTGCCGCGTCGCCGTTGGCGGGCCGGGCGTGTCCGAGGCCGCGGCTGCCGGAGGGGGCTCCGGCAGCCTGCCGTCGGTGAACTACTCGCCGGCGTGGGCGAGTTCGATGTCGTGGTCGTCCACGTCGCCGCCCAGGCTGATACCGGTCGCCCGGGGCGGGTAGCCCGTCGCGATGACCGTGTACTGGCCGCCGTCGAGGTCGGTGAACGCGTACGCCCCGTCGCTCCCGGTCGTGGTCGTCGCCACTACGTTGCCCGCGGCGTCGACCAGGGTCACCCGTGCGTCGCCCAGCGGAGCGCCCGCGCCGCGTACGGTCCCGCGCACCTGGGCTCCGGGCCGCAGCTCGACGTCGACCCGGGTGACCCCGGTGACGCCGATCTCCACGGGCAGGGCCAGCGGCCGGTGCTTGGGCGAGCTGACGGCGAGGGTCACGGGCCCGGGCACCAGGTCGACGACGGAGAACTCGCCTATGCCGTCGGTCCGGGTGGTGGCCAGCACGTCGCCGCGGACATCCGTGAGGATGACCAGGGCCCCGGCGACCGGCGCCCCGCTGTCCGCGGACCGCACCGCGCCGGCGAGCCCGCTGGAGCCGCTGAGCAGCACGTCGTAGGTCACCGGGGTCGCCCCTACGACAACCGTCGTCGCCTGCGGCTGGTGGCCGTCGGCGGAGGTGATGAGCACGTATGTGCCCTCCCCGGGCGCCTCGACGGCGTAGGCGCCCTCGGCCTCGGCGACGGCTCGGCCGACCTGCCGTCCGCCCAGCGAGATCAGCGTCACCGCGGCCCCGCCCACCGGCACGCCCTCCGCGCCCCGCACCTGCCCGCGCACCGGACGCCTGCCACCGGCCGGATCGTCGTCGGACAGCCCCGGCACGGTCGCCACCAGGTCCGCCACGGCGCGCGCCAGCGGCACGGCGACCGCGGCGCCCGCCGCACGCCGTTCCTCGTCCGGTTCGGTGGCGACCGGCTCGGCGGACACGGGCTCGGCGCTCACGGGCTCGGCGGCCACCGGATCCGCGGTGACCGGCAGTGCAACGGTGTCCGTGCCGGCCGTCCGCTGCCGGGGGATGAACGCGGCGACGAGGAGGGCGAGGAGGGCCGCGCCGGAGCCGACGGCCATGACGACCTTGAAGCCGTTCTCCGACGGCAGGGCGGTGGCGCCGAACGTGGTGGTCAGCTGGGCCAGGATCACGCCGGCGACGGCGCTGGCGGTGGAGGTGCCGATGGACCGCATCAGGGTGTTGAGGCTGTTCGCGGCGGCCGTCTCGGAGGGGTCCACGGCGCCCATGATGAGCGCGGGCATGGCCCCGTAGGCGAACCCGATGCCGGCGCCGATGACGCAGGAGACCAGGACGAGCTCCCACACCGCGTCCATCAGCACGATGTTGAGGCCGTAGCCCGCGGCGACGATCACGGCGCCCAGCATCAGGGTCACCTTGGGGCCCCGCGCCTTGGAGACCAGCGCGGACACGGGCGCGGTGGCCATCATGACCAGGCCCGTGGGGGCCATGACCAGGCCGGCGGCCAGCAGCGACCTGCCCAGACCGTAGCCCGTCGCCTCGGGCAGCTGCAGCAGCTGGGGCAGGACCAGGGACATCGCGAACATGGAGAAACCGAAGGCCATCGAGGCGAGGTTGGTCACCAGCACCTGGCGGCGGGCGGTGGTCCGCAGATCCACCAGGGGCTGCTTGACGCGCAGTTCGAACACGCCCCACAGGAGCAGCACGACGACCGCGGCGCCGAACAGCCCGAGGGTGGTGGCGCTGCCCCAGCCCCAGTCGGCGCCCTTGGAGATGGCCAGCAGCAGGCAGATCAGCCCGGCCGCCATGCCGACAGCGCCGACCAGGTCGAAGCGTCCGCCCGTGCGCACCTTCGACTCGGGCACGATCAGCGGGACGAGCAGGAGGGCGACGGCACCGAGGGCGGCGGACGTCCAGAACAGCATGTGCCAGTCGAAGTGGTCCGCGATGAGCGCGGCGGCGGGCAGACCGAGGGCGCCGCCGATGCCGAGGGAGGCGCTCATGAGGGCGGTGGCCGAGCCGAGCCGTTCGGCGGGCAGCTCGTCGCGCATGATGCTGATGCCGAGCGGGATGACCCCGGAGGCGAGCCCCTGCAGGGCCCGGCCGACGATCATCGGGGTGAGCCCGTCGCTGAGGGCGGCGGTGACCGATCCGGCGATCAGCATGAGCAGGCTGACCAGCAGCATGCGGCGCTTGCCGTACATGTCGCCGAGCCGGCCCATGACGGGGGTGGCGACGGCGGCCGCGAGCAAGGTGGCGGTGACCGCCCAGGCGGTGTCCGAGGCCGGGGCGTCCAGCAGCTTCGGCAGCTCCGGGACGATCGGGATCACCAGGGTCTGCATCAGCGAGACCACGATCCCGCCGAAGGCCAGCACCGCCACGACGAGGTCGGACCTGGGCGCGGTAGGCCCCTGCCCGGTCTCCGCGGACCGGGGTTGCGCATGGGACATGGTCGGGCCTCCGGGGGATGCGGTTCCGCACGACTGACAGAGCATCGTAAGCCCGGTTGATTGACTCAAGCAACTAGAACTTCTGGTGTGCGGAGCGTGAAGAAACCGGGCAGGCCGCCCCCTGCCCGGTTTCCTCCGCCGGTGGTTACAGCGCGCGCTCCAGGTGGTCCGCCACCAGCTTCACGAACCGTCCGGGCTCCTTCGGCCGGCCGCCCTCGGCGAGGACCGCCAGCCCGTGCAGCAACTCGGCGGTCTCGGCGAGCCCCGCGTGGTCCTCACGCTCCTGGTAGGCCTTGTTGAGGCCCTTCACGAGCACGTGGTCGGGGTTGAGTTCGAGGATCCGCAGGGCGCGCGGCACCTCCTGCCCCATCGCGCGGTACATGTTCTCCAGCGCCGGGGTGAGATCGTGCGCGTCGGAGACGATGCACGCCGGGGACACGGTGAGGCGGGACGACAGCCGCACCTCCTTGACGTCCTCGGCCAGCTGCTCCTTCATCCAGCCGAGCAGAGCCGCGTACTCCTCGCTCTGCTTCTCCCGCTCGACGTCGGCCTTCTCGTCGTCCTCCCCGCCGAGGTCGACCTCGCCCTTGGCGACGGACCGCAGCGGCTTGCCCTCGAACTCGCCCACCGCGTCGACCCACACCTCGTCGACCGGGTCGGTGAGCAGCAGGACCTCGATGCCCTTCGCCCGGAACGCCTCCATGTGCGGGGAGTTCTCGATGCTCTGCCGGGACTCGCCGGTCAGGTAGTAGACGGCGTCCTGCCCGTCCTTCATCCGCTCCAGGTAGCTCGTCAGCGTGGTCGGCTCGTCCTCGCTGTGCGTGGTCGCGAACGAGGAGACGGCGAGCAGGGTGTCGCGGTTGTCGGAGTCGGTCAGCAGTCCTTCCTTCAGGACCGCGCCGAACTCCCGCCAGAACGTGGCGTACCGGTCGGGGGCCGCGGTCATCATGCCCTTGACCGTCGACACGACCTTCTTGGTGAGCCTGCGCTGCATCATCTTGATGTGCCGGTCCTGCTGCAGGATCTCGCGGGAGACGTTCAGCGAGAGGTCCGCCGCGTCGACGACGCCCTTGACGAACCGCAGGTACGGAGGCAGCAGCGCCTCGCAGTCGTCCATGATGAAGACGCGCTTCACATACAGCTGCACACCGCGCTTGTAGCCCTGGTTGTACAGGTCGTGCGGGGCGTGCGAGGGGACGAACAGCAGCGCCTGGTACTCGAAGGTGCCCTCCGCCTGGAGCCGGATCGTCTCCAGCGGTTCGCGCCAGTCGTGGCTGATGTGCTTGTACAACTCGTGGTACTCGTCGTCGGACACCTCCTCGCGCGGGCGCGCCCACAGGGCCTTCATCGAGTTCAGCGTCTCGGGTTCGGGCGTGCCGGCGTCGCCGTCGGCGGTTTCCGAGGTGTCGCCGCCCGCCGCCTTCGGGACCATCCGAATCGGCCAGGTGATGAAGTCCGAGTAGCGCTTGACGATGTCCTTGATCGTCCAGTCCGAGGTGTAGTCGTGCAGCTGGTCGTCGGAGTCGGCCGGCTTGAGGTGCAGCGTGACCGTCGTGCCCTGCGGCGCGTCCTCCACCCGCTCCAGCGTGTACGTGCCCTCGCCGCGCGACGACCAGCGGGTGCCGTGGCCCTCGCCGGCGCTCCGGGTCAGCAGCGTCATCTCGTCGGCCACCATGAAGCCGGAGTAGAAGCCGACGCCGAACTGTCCGATGAGCCCCTCGGCGCCCGCCTCCTCCTGGGCCTCGCGCAGCTCCTGCGCGAACTGGGCCGTGCCGGAGTTGGCGATGGTACCGATGAGCCGTCCGACCTCCTCGTACGACATCCCGATGCCGTTGTCCCGCACCGTCAGGGTGCGGGCCTCGGAGTCGGTCTCGATCTCGATGTGCAGGTCCGAGACGTCGGCGTCGAGCGTGTCGTCCCGCAGTGCGGCGAGGCGCAGCTTGTCCAGCGCGTCGGAGGCGTTGGAGACGAGCTCGCGGAGAAAGACGTCCTTGTTCGAGTAGACCGAGTGGATCATCAGCTGCAACAGCTGACGGGCCTCTACCTGGAACTCAAACGTTTCGGTCGACATGGCTGGTGTGTACCTCACAGGTTCCTCAAGTCTCCTGGACTGGCGAGAGCCACTGTAAAACACCAAGTCAGGGTGGCATGCCCGTTGTTCCGAGGTCGCCCCTTCGGGCGCTACGGACGGTCGGCCGCCGTCAGCGCATGAGCGCGCCGCGCAGCGTGAGACCGTAGCCGACGCGCAGCCGTCGCAGTTCCCACAGGGCCACCGCGGTGACCGAGACCGGGGCGCCCAGCACGAGCACGATCCGCAGCGGCCCCGGCACACCCTCGTACGCCCCGGTGAACAGGTCGATCAGCGCCATCTCCCATACAAGCACCAGCGCCAGCAGCGGCGGGACCGTCTCATGGATGTCCGCGGTGCGGAAGACGTGCACGAGGGACAGGCCGACGCCGTAGACGACGAATGGGAGGACCCAGACGAGCGTGAACAGTATGACGAGGGCGGTGACCGCCGTCATGGCGGGGTTGGTGGCGAACCGCCCGTCGACGAAGCCGGTGAGCACGGACGCCGGGAACACGGCGACCGCCGCGATGATCGCCACGATCGAGCCGAACGGCTTGGCCGCCCGCCGCAGCAGCTCCTGCCGGGCCGGTGGACGGGCCACGCCTATCAGCACACCGACGATCACCGGGAAGGTGACGGACAGGACCAGGACGTTGATCCAGGACTGGTGGGCGCGATCGCTCGCGAAGTCCCCCACGGACGCGACGAGCTTGTAGGAGACCATCACCCACACGACAGCGCCCAGACCGACGAGGGTACGGATCTTCTGCATGCGGGCGACCACGGGATCGTCCACGCGGCCGGGCCGTGACGGCCGGAAGACCTTGCGTCCGACGGCGATCGGGCCGACGGCCCGCCACAGTCGGCGGACCGGCCCCACGCGCGGCGCGGGCGGCGGCATCGGCGGCGGACCGTAGGGCGGCTGGTACGGGTGCTGGTGAGGGGGCTGGTAAGGGTGCTGCTGGTAGGGGTCGTACGGTGGCCGGCCGCCCTGGTTCCAGGCGTTCATATGGAGAGCTCCCCCGAGTCGCGGCTCATACGACGGATGTGTCACGTCGCGTCGCGGAAGCTTAGTGGTCACATGCGCGTATGCCGGAGATACCGGGAAATCAGCGCGAAATCTCCTCCACTTCCGCGAAGCCCTCCGGCCGGCTCCACCGAAGCCGGGTCAGCGACTCCGTGGAGGACTCGCTGAAGACCAACTGCCGTGCGTCGTCCACGGCTACGACCTTCGTCCAGCCGTCGAAGTCCTCGGTGAGCCTGGTGTCCCAGTGGGACAGGTCGCCGGTGCCGACCGCGGCGATCGACTCGGTCGGCGGTTCGCCGTCGTAGCAGTAGACGCCCCAGTCCGCGATGACGGCGACCGTCGCGTCGAAGGCCTTGAGGGTGAGGCTCTGGCAGCGGTCCGTCGCCGTCGCGTACACCAGGCGCGGCGCGCTCCATGATCGCGCACCCGCGTCCCGGTGCCGTTCGACGAGCCCGCGTCCCGCGACGTAGGCCATGCCCACGCGCCGGCCGTCGGACAGCTTGATCTCGCCGTCGAACCGTGGGGTGGCGAGCAGATCACCGGTCGTCCGCTGCGCGACCACCGGGCCACCATGGCGCTCTACCTCGCCTGTCTGGCGGACCGACTGGGCGGCGGCTGAGCCGCGTACGCCGGGTCAGCGGCCGCCCGCGCCGGTCACCAGGCCACCGGCAGCTCCCGCACGCCGTGGACCGCGCGTCCCTCGAACGCGAGCTCCTCCGTCGCCGGGCCGGTCAGCCGCAGGTCGGGCAGGCGCTCGAACAGCATCGGCAGCGCGATCTGCAGCTCGGCCCGGGCCAGCGACTGGCCGAGGCAGTGGTGCAGACCGTGACCGAAGGCGAGGTGCTGGCCGGCGTCCCGGGTGAGGTCGAGCGTGTCCGGGTCGACGAACACCGCGGGGTCCCGGTTGGCCGCCTGCAACGCGACCACCACGCCCTCACCGGCCCGGACGGTGACCCCGCCGACCTCGACGTCCTCGGTGGCGATACGCCGCAGCCCGATGTGCACGACGGTCAGATAGCGCAGGAGTTCCTCCACCGCGCCCGGCACCAGGTCCTTCTCGGCGCGCAGCGCGGCCAGTTGGTCCGGGTGGCGCAGCAGCGCGACCACGCCGAGGGAGAGCATGCTCGCGGTCGTCTCGTGCCCGGCGATGAGCAGTTGGACGAGGAGACCGGCCGCCTCCGCCGGGGTCGCCTCGCCGGTGGCGACCCGCTCGGTGGCGAGCTTGCTCATCAGATCGTCGCCCGGTTCGTCCGACTTGGCGGCCAGGAGTTCCTGCAGATAGCCGAAGAGCGCCGCCCAGCCGGCCCGCATCGCCTCCGGTCCGGCCGAGACGGTGGCGAAGGCGGCGGCCTGCCGGTGGATGAAGTCCCGGTCCGCGTACGGCACTCCGAGCAGCTCGCAGATGACCAGGAGGGGCAGTGGCAGGGTGAAGTGCTCGACGAGGTCGGCGGGTTGGTCCTGCTTGACGAGCGCGTCGAGGAGAGCCCCCGTGATCTTCGCGATGGCTGGCCGCAGTTGCTCGACCCGGCGGAAGGTGAACTCGGGGATGAGCAGGCGGCGCAGCCGGGTGTGGTCGGGCGCGTCCATCGCGAACAGCTGGCCGGGGGTGCGCGGCGGCGGTGTCGGCTGCAGTCCGGGGAATCCCGGCCGGACGTTCTCCGAGCTGAACCGCGCGTCGCTGAGGACGGCGCGGGCGTCCTCGTGCCGGGTGACCAGCCAGGGATGGGTGTCGCCCCAGAGGCTGATCCGGGTGAGGGGCCGCTCCCTGACCCAACGCCCGTACTCGGCGGCGGGATCGAGGAGGGGGCGGTGCCGGGGCAGGGGCGGCGGGGTGTCCGTCGAGTGCATGTGGGGGGCTCCGGTGGTCAGGGGGCGGTGATGCCGGCCAGCGTGAGAAGGAGGTCCTTGACGTCCGTCGCGTGGATCTCGCCCGTGGCGAGGTCCGGCCGCGAGCAGAGCAGCACGGGGCTGTCCTGCGGGTCCTGGGGCAGCCGGCCGTGGCTGCCGCGCACCCCGGAGGGGTCCAGCGGGACGGTCTTGATGCGGTAGCGCAGGCCGGCCTTCTTGCGGACGACCTGGCCGAGGGCGCGCGCCTTCACGCCGGGCACGGTGGGGTCGTAGAGGAGTTCGGCGGGGTCGTAGCCGGGTTTGCGGTGGATCTCGACCTGCCGGGCGAAGTCGGGGGCGCGCTCGTCGTCGAGCCAGTAGTAGTACGTGAACCAGGCGTCGGAGTCCGCGACGGCGACCAGCTCGCCCGAGCGTTCGTGCGCGAGTCCGTGCCGGGCCTTGCCCTGCTCGTCGAGCACCTCGTCCACGCCGTCGAGCCCGGCGACGATCTCGGCGGTCTTCGCGAGGTCGGCGGGGTCGCGGACGTAGACGTGGGCGATCTGGTGGTCGGCGACGGCGAAGGCACGGGACGTCCAGGGGTCGAGGTACTCCATGCCGTCCTGGGTGTGCACTTCGAGGAGCCCGGCCCTGCGCAGGGCGCGGTTGATGTCGACCGGCCGGGAGGCGGGCGCGATGCCGTACTCGCTGAGGATCACGACCGTGGCGTCCTCGCGCCGGAGGTGGTCGAGCAGGGGGCGCAGGGCGTCGTCGAGCCGTCGGGCCTCGCGGGCGGTCTGCGGCGAGTCGGGGCCGGAGCGCTGGGGTTCGTAGTCCAGGTGCGGTACGTACACCAGGGTCAGGTCGGGGCGGTGCTCGTCGAAGATCTGGCGGGCGGCGGCCAGGATCCACTGGCTGGAGGGCAGGCCCGCGTTGGGTCCCCAGTAGGTGAACAGCGGGAACGGGCCGAGCCTGGTGGTGAGTTCGTCGTGCAGGGCGGGCGGCCAGGTGTAGCAGTCGGGTTCCTTGCGGCCGTCGGAGTAGTAGACGGGGCGCGGGGTGACGGTGAGGTCGACGTCGGCACCCATGGCGTACCACCAGCAGACGTTGGCGACCTTGTAGTCGGGCCTGCTGCGACGCGCTGTGTCCCACAGCTTCTCGCCGCCGACCAGCGCGTTGTGCTGCCGCCACAGCAGGACCTCGCCGAGATCGCGGAAGTACCAGCCGTTGCCGACGATGCCGTGCTCGGCGGGCGGCGCGCCGGTGAGGAGGGTGGACTGCACCGAGCAGGTCACGGCGGGCAGCACGGGGTTGAGCCGGGCCTGGAAGCCCTGTGCGGCGACGGCCGAGACGGCGGGCATGTGGCGCAGCATGCGGGGGGTGAGGCCGACGATGTCGAGGACGACGGTTCTCGTCATGAGACACGCTCCTTTCGCGGGTGTGCGGTGGGTTCCCGGACCAGGCCGAGCTCCACGAACCGGTCGCGGGTCCAGGCCAGTTCGGCGGCGAGACCCTCGACGAGGCTCGCGCGGTCGTGCGGCCGCAGGTGTCCGGGCAGGACCGACCAGGTGTAGGTCTCGACCTCGACGTGGTCGCAGGCGGCCCGCGAGCCGCCGAGCAACTCACCCAGGGCGATGGTCAGTTCGTCGGCCGTGGTGCGCAACGGCGGTGCGGGCTCGGCGTGCAGCGGGGCGTGGAAGTGCACGCGCCAGGCGGAGCCGGGGTCCAGGTCTCCGGCGAGGGCGTCCGGCAGGTCGTCCACGCCGGAGACGACCCCCTGCGGGGCGGTACGGGTCTGGTGCAGGAAGCGGGGCTCGGCGAAGCGGGCGAGGGCCGCCCGTGCCTGCGGGTCGGCCGGGTCGTCGGCCTGGAGGGCGCTGGACGCCTGCACCTTGACGACGGGGAGTCCGGCGTCGGCGAGGCGGCGCAGGGCCGCGGCCGGTTCCTCGAACTGCACGGCGAGATGGCAGGTGTCCAGGCAGACGCCGAGCCGCTCCGGGTCCAGTCCACCGAGTTCCCGGGCCGCCTGGACGGTGTTCTCCACCACGCAGCCCGGTTCGGGCTCGAAGCCGACCCGGATGGTACGGCCGGTCTCGCGCTCCAAGTCGGCCAGTTCCCGGGCCAGTTCGTCTGTTGCCCGGCGGACGGTGTCGCGGGCGGCCGTCGGCCAGGGGGCGCGCCAGGCCAGCGGCAGGGTGGAGACGCTGCCACGCCGCGCGTCGTCGGGGAGCAGCCCGGCGAGCACCCGGGCGCAGTCGACCGTGTAGCGCAGACGCGCGGGGTCGGTCCAGTCGGGCAGGTAGACGTCTTTCTTGACCACCTCGCGGTGGAAGCCGCCGTAGGGGAAGGCGTTGAGGGTGACGGTCTCCAGCCCGCGTGCGGTCAGTTCGGCGCGCAGGCGGCGTACGGCGTCGGGCCGGGCGGTCAGTTCGGTGACGACGTCGTGGGCCAGCCACAGGCCGATGCCGAGCAGGTCGACGCCGAGGGTCTCCCGTACGGGCTGGGCGTAGGCGGTGAGCTGGTCCACCACTCCGTCGAGGTCCTCGGCCTGGTGGACGTTGCTGCAGTAGGCGAGGTGGACGGTCGTGCCGTCGGGGTGTCGGAAGCGCACCGCGGGTTCACTCTCCGCCGCGCTTGATGGAGTTTCCCTCGAACAGAGCGGTGTCGTCCGGTTTGACGTCGTCGAGGTCGAGTCGGCCGCTCTGGCCGTAGAAGGTGACGGGGTTGCGCCACATGACCTGGTCGACGGTGTCGTCGTCGAAGCCCGCGGCGAGCATGGCGTCCGCCGTCCTACGGGTCTTGAGCGGGTCGCTGCGGCCCCAGTCGGCGGCGGAGTTGACGAGCATGCGCGCGGTGCCGTGCTCCTGGAGGACGCGCACCATGCGGTCCTCGCTCATCTTGGTGTGCGGGTAGATGGAGAAGCCCATCCAGCATCCGCTGTCGGCGACCATGGACACGGTGAGTTCGTTGAGGTGGTCGACGAGGACGCGCTCGGGCGCGATGCCGGACTCGCGGACCACGTCGAGGGTGCGCCGGGTGCCGACGGCCTTGTCGCGGTGCGGGGTGTGGACCAGGACCGGCAGGTCGTGCTCGATGGCGAGTTCGAGCTGGCGGGCCAGGGCGACGTCCTCCTCGGGGGTCATGGAGTCGTAGCCGATCTCGCCCACGGCGACCACCCGGTCCTTGGCCAGATAGCGCGGCAGGATGTCCAACACCCCCGCACAGCGCGGGTCGTTGGCTTCCTTCGGGTTGAGGGCGATGGTGCAGCGGTGCTGGATGCCGAACTGCGCGGCGCGGAACGGCTCCCAGCCGAGCAGCGCGTCGAAGTAGTCGGTGAAGCTGTCCACGGAGGTGCGCGGCTGGCCGAGCCAGAACGACGGCTCCACGACCGCCCGGACGCCGGCTGCGTACATCGCCTCGTAGTCGTCCGTGGTGCGCGAGGTCATGTGGATGTGGGGGTCGAAGATACGCATCATGCGGCTCCTGCGGGCGCGGTGGGGGTGGGGGCGGGGCCGAGGGTGGGGGCGGTGGAATCGGGGGCGGGAGCTGCGACGGAGTACGCGTCGAGAGCCCGCTCTGCCGCGGCACGGCGCTCGGGCACGGGTGAGTGGGCCTCCGCGGGCAGCCCGCAGGCGTCCAGCGTGCCGGGGTGGGCGTGCAGCAGCGGCCAGACGTCGACGGGGACGTCACGGCCGGCGGCGACCCGTTCATGGGCGAAGTCGGCGAGCATACGGGCGAGTTCGTGGTCGGCCCGTTCGTCGAGACCGGCCACCCGGTCGAGGGGGATGTCGCAGAAGACGCACTTCAGCACGGCGTGCCGGTAGCCGTCGTGGTCCAGGTGACGTGCCGCGTACGGGCCGAGGGCCGCCTCGATCAGCTCGGTGTCGTTGCCGCGCAGCGCCTCGCGCACCAGCGGCAGTCCCCGGTCGGCGAACGACGCGTCCGCGGCCTCCAGCAGGGCCAGCGAACGCAGTACCGCCCGCTGTTCGGCGGCGTCTCCGTACCGGTGCAGAGCGGTGATCTCCTCGGCGAGCGCCGCTCCGCGCAGGGGCAGGGCGGCGAGCAGTCGGGCGCGGGCGGCGTCCGCCACCGTCCAGCCGTCGACGAGGGGGCCGCGCCCGCAGCGGCGGCCGACCGCAGGGAAGGCGGCGCGCACGGCCGCCGAGTCCCGGCCGACGCGGGCGACGGCGTCCGCCAGCCAGTTCTGGGCGTCGGCGGTGAGCTGCCGGTCGAGGGCGGAACGCATGCGGATATCTGGGTCCACCGCGCATACCTCCTGTTTGGCTGCGCGTACGACAACGGCCGTACGATGGGTGGGGGGTGAGGGTGCTCGACGGAGCGACGGGACCGTCGCGGCGTCAGAACGGCTCGGCGGCCTTGAGGAACTCCAGGGACCGGCGGGCGACTTGGGGGGCGTCCAGGGACGCGCCCTGGATCTCCACCGAGACCGGCCCTCGATACCCGGCGGCCTTGAGGGCTGCCAGCACGGGCGGGAAGTCGATCTCGCCCGCGCCGAATTCGAGGTGGTGGTGCACGCCCCGCCACATGTCCTCGATCTGCACGTTCACCAGATACGGCGCGGTGCGTGCGACGCAGTCCAGCAGCGGGAGGTCGTCGACGCAGTGGGCGTGGCCGATGTCCAGCGTGACGCCGAACAGGTCGGGGCCGCCGAGTCGTTCGCGCAGCTCCAGGACCCGTTCCACGGTGTCGACGAACATGTACGGCTCGGGCTCGAACCCCAGGGCCACGCCGTACTCGCCGGCGATGCCCAGAACCTCTTCGCAGCCCGCGGTCAGCCGCTTCCAGGCCTCGCCTTCCGACACCCCCTCCGGTGCCGGACCGCTGCACAGATGGACGGCCGGGGCGCCCAGGTCGGCCGCGATCCGCACGGCGCCGGCCAGCAGCTCGACGCGTCGCTCGGCGCCCTCGGCCGACATCAGCGTCGGGATGTGCTTGTGCCACGGGTCCAACAGGTAGGGCGCCCCGGTCTCCACCACGACCGCCAGCCCGAGCCGGTCCAACCGCCGTGCGAGAGCGTCGACCTGGCGGGGCAGGTCGGCCGCGAACGGATCCAGATGACCGTGATCGAGGGTGAGCCCGACCGAGTCGTATCCCAGGTCGGCAAGCACGGTCAGCACGTCGTCGAGCCGGTGATGAGCGAACCCGTTGCTCCCGAACCCGTACCGAAGCCGCCCCGGGCGAGGCGAACCAGGGCCGCCGGGTTCCGGCCTCATGTGGGCGACACCTTCCGGGCGAGTCTGCGTGCCAGTGGGTGCGCCCCGGCCAGCGCTCCCGCCAGGGCCACGGCTCCGCCGCCCGCGGTGAGCGCCGCCTGCAGGGGCATCAGGGACATGATCCCGGTGCCGACGGCGCCGCGGACGTTCGCCGCGGACGGCTCCCGCGCGGCCCGCGCCTGTGCCGTGCCGTACGAGGCGAGGTAGCCGAGCGCGCCGACGGCGGCGCCGATCCGGGCCGCCGGGCTCCGACGCCGCAAAGACGGAAGGGCCGCGGCGGCCAAGGCGGTTGCGGTGCTGCCGGCCAGCGTGGCGGCGGGCACGCCGCGCGGCGCGCCGGACACCTCGTGGCGGCTCAGCGCCGTGACGGTGTAGGTGTGCGCGCCGACCAGCAGCGCCGCCGGCACCGCGGCCGACCGGCGCCCGGGGTCCGCTCCGGCCAGCACGTTCAGCGTCCGTGCGCCCGCCATGGCGGCCGGGCCGGCGGCGGTCGACTTCAGCCGCAGGTCGTACGCCCAGACCAGTGCGGTCAGCGGAAGCGCCACCCCGAGGGCACGCCGTCCACCGGCCAGCGCGGCGAGTCCGAGGCCGGCCGCGGTGAGCCCGCACGCGGTGGCCAGCGCGGTGGAGCGGGCAACTCGCCCGGAGGGTAAGGGGCGTTCGGGGCGTTCCACCGCGTCGACGGTGGCGTCCGCGTAGTCGTTGAGCGCCATCCCGGCCCAGTAGAGAGCCACCGACGAGGCCATCGTCGCGACCGCACGGGGACGGACCGTCCCGGCACTCGCGACGGCGCCGGCGAGGATGTCACCGGGCACGCTCAGTGCTGCCGGCAGCCGGATCAGCTGTGCCAGATCGGCCAGGCGCGGGGAAGACGAAAGATTGTTCGGGCCGTCCATGATCGGACCCTACTTCGATCATTTTAACCTTCATACACCTCCCTCTCATCATTTTTGTGAAGAAACCGTGTGCACGCAGGCCGGCCGAGCGCATCCCGGCCCCCTTGTCCAGCCCCGATCAACCCCCTAGCCTCATTTTGTGCCGCTAATAAACAAAATCCGATCGCACAACGCCGTGCCGGACGACCGCAACCACCTCACCCCTCTCCGTATCGCTCTGACCACCTTCTTCGCCCTCGACGGCTTCATCTTCGCCGGATGGGTCGTCCGCATCCCTGCCATCAAGCAGCAGACCGGCGCCTCCCCCAGCACCCTCGGACTCGCGCTCCTCGGCGTCTCCGCGGGCGCGGTGATCACGATGATGCTCACAGGGCGCCTCTGCCACCGCTACGGCAGTCACCCGGTCACCGTGGTCTGCGCGGTCCTGCTCTCCTTCAGCGTCACGCTCCCGCCACTCACCCACTCCGCCGCCGCCCTCGGCGCCGTCCTGCTGCTCTTCGGAGCGGCCTACGGCGGCATCAACGTCGCCTTCAACAGCGCCGCAGTCGCGCTGGTCGCGGCGCTGCGCAGGCCGATCATGCCCACGTTCCACGCGGCGTTCAGCCTGGGCGGCATGATCGGCGCCGGGCTCGGCGGCCTGGTCGCGGGATCCGTGTCCCCCACCCGCCATCTGCTGGGCCTCGGGATCATCGGCCTGTTCGTCACCGCGCTCACGGGCCCCACACTGCTCCGGCACAAGTCACCGCGCCCGCCCGCCCCCGACACCACCGCCGACGCCACCGGCACCGCAGGCACCGAGCTTCCGGCCGCCGCGAAGGTGCCCCTCGACGCGCCGTCGCAGACGGGCCCGCACCGCCCAACCGCCCGCACCCGCCGTCTCGTCCTCGTCTTCGGCCTGATCGCCCTCTGCACGGCGTACGGCGAAGGCGCTCTCGCCGACTGGGGCGCCCTGCACCTCGAACAGGACCTGGGCTCCTCCTCCGGAGCCGCCGCGGCCGGATACTCCTGCTTCGCACTCGCCATGACGGTCGGCCGGCTCACCGGCACCACCCTCCTCGAACGGCTCGGCCGCACCCGCACGGTGGTCGCCGGCGGCGCAGTCGCGTCGGCCGGGATGCTGCTCGGCTCCCTCGCCCCGGCCCTGTGGGCGGCGCTCCTGGGCTACGCGATCGCGGGGCTCGGCCTGGCCAACCTCTTCCCGGTGGCCGTCGAACGCGCGGGCGCCCTGGCCGGCCCGAGCGGAGTCGCCATCGCCTCCACACTCGGCTACGGCGGCATGCTCCTGGGCCCACCCGCCATCGGCTTCATGGCGGACTGGTTCTCCCTCTCCGCCGCCCTCACCAGCGTGGCGGTCCTGGCCGGAGTGGCCGCAGTGATCGGCTTCGCCACACGCCAAACCACGGCCAACTGACCACTGCGACTCGGCGACTCGACGGCTCGGCGACTCGACGGCTCGGCGACTCGACGGCTCGGCGACTCGACGGCTCGGCCGGTCGACGGCTCGGCCGGTCAACAGCTCGGCCGGTCAACAGCTCGGCCGGTCGACGGCTCGGCCGGTCAACAGCTCAGCCGGTCAACAGCTCAGCCGGTCGACGGCTCGGCCGGTCGACGGCTCGGCCGGTCGGCCGCTTCGCGGCCGTTGCCTTCGACTGCACTCCATCCGGCAGACTCCCCGTATGGAGACTGCCGAGTTCATCCGCGCCCTGGACCACGCGGGCCGTTCGCTGGCCTCCGCCGCGGCGGAGGCGGGCCCCGGGGCGAAGGTTGTGACCTGCCCGGACTGGCAGGTCAGGGACCTGCTGCGCCACACGGGCACGGTGCACCGCTGGGCGACGTCATTCGTGGCCGAGGGCCACTCTTCGTTCCGGCCGATGACCGAGCCGCCGAGCCTCGACGGCGACGCGCTGCTGGCCTGGTTCCGCGAGGGGCACCGACGACTCGTCGACACGCTCTCCGCCGCCTCGCCCGATGTGCGGTGCTTTCACTTCCTCTCCGCGCCGTCACCGCTCGCGTTCTGGGCCAGACGGCAGGCGCACGAGACGGCCGTGCATCGCGTCGACGCGGAGTCGGCCCGCGGCCGGACGCCCGAGGAGATCGCCGGTGAGCTCGCCGTCGACTTCGCGGCGGACGGCATCGACGAGTTGCTGCGCGGCTTCCATGCGCGCGCCAGGAGCAGGGTGCGCACCGAGGAGCCCCGGGTCCTGCGGGTGCGGGCGACGGACACGGCCGACGCCGTGTGGACCGTCCGCCTGTCGTCAGAGCCGCCCGTGACGGAGCGCAACGCCGAAGGGGCCGCCGACTGCGAGGTGTCGGGACCGGCGGCACTGCTCTATCTGTCCCTGTGGAACCGGCTGCCGCTCCCGAGCGCGACCGGGGACGCCGCACTGGCGACGCTGTGGCAGGAGACGTCCGCCATCTGAGGCACCGTGGGATCAGTCCGCCAGCATCCGGGTCAACACCGCGCGCTGCACCGGCCGTACATCGCCGTGCAGCGCGCGCCCCTTCCCCGTGAGCGCCACCCGTACACCCCTGCGGTCCTCCGCGCACATGCGGCGCTCGACCAGACCGTCCTTCTCCAGTCGCGCGACGAGCCGGGACAGCGCGCTCTGACTGAGGTGGACCCGCTCGGCGATCTCCTGGACGCGATAGCTGCACGTGTCGTCCGGCGCACCCGACTCGGCGAGGACGTCGAGCACCTCGAAGTCGCTGGCGCACAGGCCGTGTTGATGAAGTGCCCGGTCGAGTTCGCACTGGGTGCGCGCGTGCAGCGCCAGCATGTCCCGCCACTGCTCCACCAGCGCCTGCTCGGCCTCGGTCGCGCCCGTCTTCGCCGCCATGGGGCGCACCGTAGCAGAGAATGGAATTCATTGCACCGGAATTAAATGCATTTGCATTCGATGCGTACGCATGTACTGTCTCCGGCATGACCTCTCCGCTCCCCTCCCCCGCGTCCCCGCTCGCCGAGGGCCGCTGGACCGCCCGGCTGTGGGGCACCCTGCTGGTGCTGTGCGCCGCGATGTTCCTGGACGCGCTGGATGTGTCGATGGTCGGCGTCGCCCTGCCGTCCATCGGCTCCGACCTCGACCTGACCACCTCGACCCTGCAATGGATCGTCAGCGGCTACATCCTGGGCTACGGCGGCCTGCTCCTCCTCGGCGGCCGCACGGCCGACCTGCTCGGCCGCCGCCAGGTCTTCCTGGTCGCTCTCGGCGTGTTCGCGCTGGCCTCGCTGCTCGGCGGGCTCGTCGACTCCGGTCCGCTGCTGATCGCGAGCCGGTTCATCAAGGGCCTGAGCGCGGCCTTCACGGCACCGGCCGGCCTGTCGATCATCACCACGACGTTCCCGGAGGGCCCGCTGCGCAACCGCGCCCTCGCCATCTACACCACCTGCGCCGCGACCGGTTTCTCGATGGGCCTGGTCCTCTCCGGCCTGCTCACGGAGGCCAGTTGGCGCCTCACCATGCTGCTGCCCGCGCCGATCGCCCTGCTCGCGCTGGCGGCGGGCCTGAAGCTGCTGCCCCGCAGCGAACGGGAGAAGGACCACAACGGCTACGACGTGCCCGGCGCCGTCCTGGGCACCGCCTCGATGCTGCTGCTGGTCTTCACCGTGGTGCAGGCCCCGGAGGCCGGCTGGGCATCCGCCCGCACGCTGCTGTCGTTCCTCGCCGTCGCCGTCCTGCTGACCGCCTTCGTCCTCGTCGAGCGACGCTCGGCCGGCCCGCTGATCCGGCTCGGCGTGCTGCGGTCCGGCAGTCAGATCCGCGCCCAGCTCGGCGCTATGGCCTTCTTCGGCAGCTATGTCGGCTTCCAGTTCCTGGCCACCCTCTACATGCAGACGCTGCTCGGCTGGTCGGCACTGCACACGGCGCTCGCCTTCCTGCCGGCCGGTGCGCTGGTGGCGGTGTCCTCGACCAAGGTGGGTTCGATCGTGGACCGCTTCGGCACCCCGCGGCTGATCGCGGCCGGCTTCGCCTTCATGGTCGCCGGGTACGCACTGTTCCTGCGCGTCGATCTCGACCCGGTCTACGCCGCCGTCATCCTGCCCTCGATGCTGCTGATCGGCGCGGCCTGCGCGCTGGTCTTCCCCTCGCTCAACATCCAGGCCACCAACGGTGTGGCGGACCATGAGCAGGGCATGGTCTCGGGGCTGCTCAACACCTCGGTGCAGGTCGGCGGCGCGATCTTCCTGGCGGTGGTGACCGCGGTGGTGACCGCGGGCGCCCCGGCCGACCCGACCCCGCAGGCCGTCCTCGACAGCTACCGCCCCGGGCTGGCGGTGGTGACGGTGATCGCCGCGGCGGGCCTGCTCATAACCCTCCCCGGCCTGCGCGCCCGACGCCCCCAGGGCTCGGTCGTCGTCGCCAAGTCCACCGTGACGGAGGCGGATGCGGACGTGAGGACGGAAGCGGGGACCGAGGCGGTGGCGGTCCGCGACTAGCGGAGATCCTCCACCTGTGCGCCCGGCGGGGCCGATTGCCTCGCCGGGCGCACTCCTGTGAGACTCGCCGTATGAGCGGTTACGGGGGACGGCGCACACAGGCCGAGCGGGACGCGATCACCGTAGAGATCGGATACGCGCTGTGCAGCGCGGTGTTCGCGGCGGCGGTGCTCTTCGGGGCGGTCGCCGGACCGGCGCTGCTGTTCGAACTGCCGGACCTGGCCGAGAAGTCGCTGCTGCGGGCGGGCCTCGCCCTCGCACCCCTGGTGTTCGTGGCCCGGGTGGTCTCCGTGCTGCTCCGCTTCCGTACGGAGGCTCAGCCCAGCCAGCCCGGCCGCACCAGCCCCGACTCGTAGGCCAGCACGACCAGTTGAGCCCGGTCGCGGGCGCCCAGCTTCACCATGGTGCGGCTGACATGGGTCTTGGCGGTAAGCGGGCTGACGACCAGCCGGCGGGCGATCTCCTCGTTGGTCAGGCCGATCCCGACCAGCGCCATCACCTCCCGTTCCCGTTCGGTGAGCCGGACCAGCGCATCGGCGGCTGCCGGCTCCTTGGAACGGGCGGCGAACTCGGCGATGAGCCGACGTGTCACACCCGGCGAGAGCAGCGCGTCCCCGGCGACCACCGCCCGCACCGCACGCAGGAGTTCGTCCGGCTCGGTGTCCTTGACCAGGAAGCCGGAAGCACCCGAGCGGATCGCCTCGAAGACGTACTCGTCGAGTTCGAAGGTGGTGAGCATGACCACCTTGACCTGGGAGAGCGCCTCGTCCTCGCCGATCCGGCGGGTGGCGGCCAGGCCGTCGAGGAGGGGCATCCGGATGTCCATCAGGACGACGTCGGGCCGCAGTTCACGCACCGCGCGCACCGCTTCCTCCCCGTCGGCGGCCTCCCCGGCCACCTCGATGTCCGACTGTGCGTCGAGCAGCGCCCGGAACCCCGCCCGGACCAGCGACTGGTCGTCGGCGAGCAGTACGCGGATCACCCGTCCTCCCTCGCACACTGGTTGGCCCCGGTCTCCGGGCCCGTCCGGATCGGCAGTACCGCGAGCACCCGGAAGCCGCCGTCGGGCCGCGGCCCCGCCTCGATCGTGCCACCGAGGGCCGCGGCCCGCTCCCGCATTCCGGCGAGACCGTTGCCGCTGCCGCCCGCGTCGGCCCCGGTCGCCGGTCCCTCGTCGTCGATACGGAGCCGTAGCGTCCCGCCGCTGCGATCGAGCCGCACGCGCGCCTGGCGCGAGCCGGAGTGGCGTACGACGTTGGTGAGAGCCTCCTGGACGATGCGGAACGCGGCGAGGTCGGCGCCGGGCGGCAGCCGGGGCGGTTTCCCTTCCACCTGCACCGTGAGGCCGGCACGCGCCGCCTGTTCCACCAGTTCGGGCAGCCGGTCCAGGCCGGGCGCGGGAGTGCGCGGCGCGTCCCCCGGCGTGCGCAGCGTGTCGAGCACCTGGCGCACCTCGCCCAGCGCTTCCTTGCTGGCGGACTTGATGGTGGTCAGCGCGGTGCGCGCCTGCTGTGGATCGGAGTCGAGGAGCGCGAGGCCCACGCCCGCCTGCACGTTGATGACGGACAGGCTGTGCGCGAGGACGTCGTGCAGTTCGCGGGCGATGCGCAGCCGCTCCTCGTCGGCGCGCCGCCGGGCGGCCTGGGCGCGTTCGGCCCGCTCGCGGTCCCAGCTCTCGCGCCGGATCCGGGCCAGCTCCGCCATCGCCACGATCGCCACGACCCAGCCGGCGACGACGATCTCCTGCCCGAAGGGCGCCGGGGTGTCGCCGGCGGGCGGCAGCCACCGGTACAGCCAGTGCGCGACCAGCAGATGCACGGCCCACAGCATGCCCAGGGCCGTCCAGGCGGCCTGGCGGCGCCCGGCGACGACGGCGGCGAAGCAGGCCACGGCCACGGTCAGGAACACCGGCCCATACGGGTAGCCGGCGCCCAGGTAGAGCGCCGCGGCGGCCGCCGTGCCGAACACGACGGCCACCGGGTGTCGTCGCCGCCACAGCAGCAGCCCGCAGGCGACGACCAGCAGCACGCGCGCGAAGGCGTCGAGCGAGGCCCGCTGGTCCTCCTGCGCGTGCGCCGCGAAGTTCGAGCCGACGAGGACGAAGACAGTGACCGACACGGTGGAACGCCAGGGCCACCGCACCGCGCCCGGCACCGTGTCCTCCCGGCCGTCCCGGCCCTCCCGGCGACGCAGCCACGGTGGCCCGTGCCGCCACCACCGCAGCGGGCCGCCACGCCCGCGCACCTGCTCTTCGTCCATGTCGGCCACGCTAGACGCCGCCGCCCGTGCCGGACGTCCGCCGGACGAGGTGATCACCCGTACTCCCCTGGAAGTACGCACCGGCACCCCCGCGCCGCGCACGGGACCCCAGCGCCCCCAGCACCGGGGCGCAGCCTCATGCCTGGCGCAGCCCCACCTCGTGGGCGAGCCGTGTGATCGCGTACCGGAAGAACGGCTCGCGATCCTCCACGACGCGGTGGAACTGCCCGAACAGCTCGAAGCCGACCAGTCCGTACAGCTGGGCCCAGGCCGCGACGAGGGCGGCGGCCGCGCCCGGTGGCAGGTCGGGGGCGAGATCGGCCGCCATGCGCACCGCCTCGGGGACCAGGTCGTCCGTCAGGAGCGGCACCTCCAGCTCCTGCGCCCGGTGTGCGTCGCGCACGATGTCGATGAGGAGGACGCCGACGCGGGCTGCGGCCGGGACGGTCGCCTCGGGTGCGCTGTAGCCGGGCACCGGCGAGCCGTAGATCAGCGCGTACTCGTGCGGGTGCGCCAGCGCCCAGCCGCGCACCGCCTCGCCGACCGCGACCCAGCGCTCGACGGGGACGGCGTCGGCGACGGCGGCGTGGGCGGCCTCCGCGCTCTCGCCGACAGAGTCGTAAGCGTCGATGATGAGTGCGGTGAGGAGGTCGTCGCGGCTCGGGAAGTAGCGGTACAGCGCGGACGAGACCATGCCGAGTTCGCGGGCGACGGCGCGCAGCGAGAGCTTGGCGGCGCCCTCGGACGCGAGCTGTCTGCGGGCCTCGTCCTTGATGGCGGCGGTGACTTCGATCCTGGCGCGGGCACGGGCCCCTCGAACGGTGCTGCTCATTCCCTCACTGTGCCATGAACGAGGAGCGGTGCACACAATCGAGAACGGTGAACAAAAAAGAGAGCGGTGCTCTTGCTCTGGCGCGCTGCTCTCGGGCAGACTCTCCTCCAGCGAGAGCAGTGCTCACACTTTCCGTCTCAGGAGGCAGCAGCCATGTCCACCCACGTGCAGAAGCCCGGTTGGTTCACCGTCAACGTCTTCAACCGTGCCGTGGCCTGGCTGACCCGTCGCGGTCTCAGCGTGTGGGGTTCGAGGGTGCTGGCGGTCCGCGGCCGCAAGAGCGGCGCATGGCGCACCACCCCGGTGAACCTGCTGACGGTGGACGGGCAGCAGTACCTGGTCGCGCCGCGTGGCCACGTCCAGTGGACGCACAACATGCGCGCGGCGGGCGGCGGCGAGCTCCACCTCGGCAAGGCCGTGGAGGAGTTCACGGCCACCGAGGTCGCCGACGACGACAAGACACCGCTGCTGCGCGCCTACCTCAAGCGCTGGAAGGCCGAGGTCGGCGTCTTCTTCAACGGGGTGGGCCCGGACTCCTCCGAGGCCGAGCTGCGCCGTATCGCCCCCGACCACCCGGTGTTCCGGATCACGGTCACGAACCGGCGGTGATCCGCGTCGCGCGCCCGGGTTCGGGAACCGTCAGGAACCACTCTCTTCGGCGGCCTGCGCCGGCGCCGCCACCGCGGGCCGCCGGTCCATGGCGGTGAGCGCCCGCTGGGCCATCGGATGGGTGCGGACGAGCTCGCCCAGCGTCGTGTGGCCGCGCGTGATGTCGGTGAACGCGCGCCAGGCCGGGCGGAAGCCGGTGAGGGCGGCGTGGAAGAGCCCGGGCCGCCGCTCGAAAAGGGTGAGCATCCGCTTGCCGACGCTCATCTCCACACCGAGGCCCGCCTTGACCGCGAAGGCGTAGTTCAGCGCCTGGCGGCGGGCGTCCACCGCGTCGTGCGCCTCTGCGATACGGACCGCCCACTCGCCGGCGAGCCGGCCCGACCGCAGCGCGAAGGAGATGCCCTCGCGGGTCCACGGCTCCAGCAGACCCGCCGCGTCGCCGCACACGAGCACCCGACCGCGCGAGAGCGGGGAGTCGTCGGCGCGGCAGCGGGTGAGGTGACCGGAGGAGATGCTCGGCTCGAACCCGGCTAGACCGAGCCGCCCGATGAAGTCCTCCAGATAGCGCTTGGTGGCAGCGCCTTCGCCGCGAGCCGAGATCACACCGACCGTCAGCGTGTCCCCCTTGGGGAACACCCAGCCGTAACTGCCGGGCATCGGGCCCCAGTCGATGAGGACACGGCCCTTCCAGTCCTCGGCGACCGTCTCCGGCACCGGGATCTCCGCCTCCAGGCCGAGGTCCACCTGGTCGAGCTTCACACCGACGTGCGCGCCTATCCGGCTCGCGCTGCCGTCGGCGCCGACCACCGCCCGCGTCAGCAGCGTCTCGCCGCCCTGCAGCACGACCGCGACCGTGCGCCGGTCGGGAACGGCCGAGCCGTGCTGCTCGACGCGCGTGACCGTGACGCCCGTACGCAGCTCGGCGCCCGCCTTCTGCGCGTGCTCCACGAGCTGCTGGTCGAACTCGGGCCGGTTGATCAGCCCGAACAGCATCTGGCGGGAACGGCGGGTCCGGGTGAAGCGCCCGTTGTTCGAGAAGGTCACCGCGTGCACCCGGTCCCGGAAGGGCAACTCGAAGCCGGGTGGCAGGGAGTCGCGCGAAGGGCCGATGATGCCGCCGCCGCACGTCTTGTAACGGGGCAGCTCCGCCTTCTCCAGCAACAGCACGCGCCGCCCCGCGACCGCCGCCGCGTAGGCGGCCGAAGCCCCCGCGGGCCCCGCGCCCACCACGACGACGTCCCACACCAGCCGCATGTCGTCCGCCGAAGAGTTCTCGTCGTCCGCCGAAGAGTTCTCGCTGCTCACGATGGTCTACTGCTCCCGATCAAGCCGCCTGCCGCACCTGTCCCCCGCATCCTACGGCGGAGATCGTCACGGTCCGATGACGGTCCGCTGTGCGAGGATCGGCGGCGTGCGCGCCCCCATCCCGGCAGCGCGTACGCTCGCAGGGTCCCCGAACGGACCAGTGCCACCCCGTACCACGTCGCACCCACAAGGAGCGTGCCCATGTCGTCGAATCCGGTCGCCGAGACCGTCGCCTCGCTCATGCCCAGGGCGCGGGCGGAGCTCACCGAGTTGGTGGCCTTCAGGTCGGTGGCGGACTTCGACCAGTTCCCCAGGAGCGAGAGCGAGGCCGCCGCGAACTGGATCACGGCCGCGCTGCGCGCCGAGGGCTTCCAGGACGTGGCCCTACTCGACACCCCCGACGGCACCCAGTCGGTCTACGGCTACCTGCCCGGCCCCGAAGGCGCGAAGACCGTCCTGCTCTACGCCCACTACGACGTGCAGCCGCCGCTGGACGAGGCCGCCTGGACCACCCCGCCCTTCGAGCTGACCGAGCGCGACGGCCGCTGGTACGGCCGGGGCAGCGCCGACTGCAAGGGCGGCGTCATCATGCACCTGCTCGCCCTGCGCGCCCTCAAGGCCAACGGCGGCGTCCCGGTCCACGTCAAGGTCATCGTCGAGGGCTCCGAGGAGATGGGCACGGGCGGTCTGGAGCGGTACGCCGAGGAACACCCCGAGTTGTTGACGGCCGACACCATCGTCATCGGCGACGCGGGCAACTTCCGCGTCGGGCTGCCGACGGTCACCGCCACCCTGCGCGGCATGACCATGATGCGCGTGCGGATCGACACCCTCGAGGGCAACCTGCACTCCGGCCAGTTCGGCGGGGCCGCGCCCGACGCGCTGGGCGCGCTCATCCGCGTCCTGGACTCGCTGCGCGCCGAGGACGGCTCGACCACCGTCGACGGGCTGACCGACGACTCGCGCTGGGAAGGCCTGCAGTACGACGAGGGACAGTTCCGCCAGGACGCGAAGGTGCTGGACGGCGTCGGGCTGATCGGCTCCGGCACGGTCGCCGATCGCATCTGGGCGCGGCCCGCCGTCACCGTCCTCGGCATCGACTGCCCGCCGGTGGTCGGTGCCACCCCGTCCGTGCAGGCGAGCGCTCGCGCCCTGATCAGCCTGCGCGTGCCGCCGGGCGTGGACGCGGCCGAGGCGACGAAGCTGCTCCAGGCGCACCTGGAGGCCCACACGCCGTGGGGCGCGCGCGTGAGCACCGAGCAGATCGGCCAGGGCCAGGCGTTCAGCGCCGACACCACCAGCCCGGCCTACGCGGCGATGGCCGAGGCCATGACCGTCGCCTACCCCGGTGAGGACATGCAGTACGCGGGCCAGGGCGGTTCCATCCCTCTGTGCAACACCCTCGCCGCCCTCTACCCGCGGGCCGAGATCCTCCTCATCGGCCTGAGCGAGCCGGAGGCGCAGATCCACGCGGTCGACGAGAGCGTGTCCCCCGAGGAGCTGGAGCGACTGTCGGTGGCAGAGGCTTTGTTCCTGCGCACCTACGCGGCGAGCTGAACCGGCCGCTGGGCCGACGGCGAAGGAGCGAGGGCGCCAGCGACCCCGCCCGGCTTCCTTGACTGGCCGTCAACTCCTGTGCTTCGACGTCCACTTCGGCAACCTCCCGCGGCCCCGGCCAGGACGGACCGCCGCAGTCGTCGGCCGTGATGCCCCGGTCGCCGAGGGTGCGGGAGGGCTTCGAAGGACAGGTCCGGGCGGACGCCGCTCGGCCCCTTCCGGCAGCGGCGCTACGGCGTGTCTCGTCCCGGCAGGAGCTCCCCGGTGGGAATTCCCGCCTCCAGGTAGAACGCGGCCCCGCGCTCGCGGGCCCGCAGCGCCCAGCGCAGTCGCTCGTAGCGGACCGGCGGCAGGAGGTCGGCCGCCTCCTCCTCCGTGGCGAAGCGCCAGGCGCGCAGTTCGGGGCCGGGCAGCAGCAGCCCCGCCACGGCCGCCGGGTCGAGCCGGCCGCCGTCGAAGAGGAGCCGCAGCCCGCCGTAGCCGGGAGGCGCCGGTCGTTCCCAGTCGACGACGAGCAGCCGGGGGACATCCGCCAGTCGGATCCCGGTCTCCTCCTCGACCTCGCGCACACCCGCGCGCGCAGGCGCCTCGCCGGGTTCCACCACGCCGCCCGGGAACTCCCAGCCGGGCTTGTACGTCGGGTCGACGAGCAGCACCCGGTCCTGCTCGTCGAAGAGGAGCACGCCGGCGGCCAGCGTCTCGGCGGTGGGCTCTGGGGTCTGCACGATGTCGCACGCCGACACGGCGCCGCCGGCGACGGCCTCGGCGATCCGGGCGGCCGTCTCGTGCGGAGTGAGGGCGCCGTTGTCCACGGGGTGAGCGTCGGCGGTGAGCCAGGAGGCGAGGGCGGCGCGGTACGGCTCGATGTGGTCGTACGACCACTGCCGGATCCGTATCTCGCCGTCCGGGAGGTCGGGCGGGACCTCCCGGTTGGCTATTCGCTCGCGCAGGATCGTTTCCGCCGGAGCGAGGACGACATGCCGGACCGCGATCCGGCGGGCGGCGAGGCCGCCGAAGATCTCGTCGCGGTACTCCTGGCGCAGCAGGGTCATGGGGACGACGAGGGTGCCGCCCAGCTCGGCGAGGAGCGCGGCCGCCGTGTCGATCACGAGCCGTCGCCAGATCGGCAGGTCCTGGAAGTCGCCGGCCTCGGCGAGTCTTTTCGGCGGTAGCAGGTACGGGAGCGCCCCGCCGATGACCTCGGGGTCGAAGAGCGTGCTGTTCGGGATCAGGTCGATCAATTCCCGTGCGGTGGTTGTCTTCCCCGCACCGAACGCGCCGTTGATCCAGACGACGGTCACGGTTCCCCCTCTTCTGTTGGCCCCCTGTGGCTTGCCCGCTCCACCCTGCCACGGAAACCAGTTCCCGTTGAGGGCGCACAAACGCCGTGGCGCCGGTACCCCTCCCGGTGGGGTCCGGCGCCACGGCTTCGTGCCTGCTGACTGGTCCGTCAGCCGCTCTGGCCCAGGGCGTCCTCGTCGAGGGCCAGGCCGTCGCCGGCGATGATGGTGTGATCGAACGTGCCGAGGGTGTCGCCGACGTTCAGTCCGCCGAGGTCCTCGGCGCCCAGGCCGTGCGAGGGGGTGATCGCCGCGACGACGAAACCGGTGGCGAGGGAGGCGATGGCGAGCATGCTGCGCTTCTTCATGCGCGGATCAACTGCGCGGACGGGCGCGGGGTCACGCGTGACCCGGCAATTCGTTCGCGCGGCGCACCCGTCCCCGGTGAGAATGCCGTGATCACCGACGTCTTTCGAGGAGCCTCGCCATGAGCAGTCCGCAGCGCGCCCACGCCAGTCTGGACGGGCTCGTCCTGGGCGACGCCTTCGGCGACAGCTGGTTCACCCGCTCCGACGAACCCGCCGAGGCGCTGTGGGCGGCCCGGGAGCCGCGTCCGGCGCCCTGGCTGTGGACGGACGACTCGGCGATGGCGTTCGTGCTGTTCGCCCACCTGACGGCGCACGGGGAGGTCCGTCAGGACGACCTTGCGCGGGAGTTCGCCGCCGAGTACGGCCGCGACCCGGGCCGCAAGTACGGCCCGTCCATGCACGGTGTGCTGCGGCGCATCGCCGAGGACGAGGACTGGCGGGCGGTGACGACGGGGCAGTTCGGCGGACAGGGTTCCTACGGCAACGGCGCGGCGATGCGGGTCGCCCCGCTGGGGGCCTGGTTCCACGGCGACCTGGCCGTGGCCCGCGAGCAGGCCCGGCTGTCCGCGCTGGTCACCCACGCCCATCCGGAGGCGGTCGCGGGCGCGGTGGCCGTGGCGGTCGCCGCCGCGCTGGCCGCCGCCTGCGCGGACACGGACGCCCCGGTGCGTGCGGTCTTCCTGCGGGAGGTCGCCGCGCAGGTGCCGGACGGCGACGTCCGCTCCGGGCTGCGGGTGGCGGCGAACCTGCCCGAACACACGTCGGTACGCCATGCGGCGTCCGTGCTGGGCTCGGGGACGCTGATCTCGGCCCCGGACACGGTGCCGTTCGCCCTCTGGTCCGCCGCCGGGCATCTGAACGACCTGCCCGAGGCCCTGTGGCAGACCGTGGGCGGCTGGGGCGACCGCGACACGACCTGCGCCATCGTGGGAGGCGTGGTCGCCGCCCGCACCGGCACCGGCGCTGTCCCGGCCGCCTGGCGCCAGGCCTGCGAGAACATCCCCGCCCGAAGCGGCTGGGACCCCCTCGCCGCAACACGGCCGGCCGTCGCCTGAGGCCGCCCCCGCCCGATCACTCCAGGCACCCGACCGCGGCCGAGTGCCGGACACAACGGCACGACCTCACACCCGACCCCGCCGACCCCCGGGCCCACGCCGACAGGTCGGCAGGTCGGCAGGTCGGCAGGTCGGCAGGTCGGCAGGTCGGCAGGTCGGCAGGTCGGGCCTCGCAGCGTCCCCCCAGGCCGGCAAGACCGGTGCCTGCCCATACCGGCCGCAGCCGGGTGCCGGGCCGACGGCGCGACCTCACACCCGCCCCGCCAACCATCGGCCCCCACCCCAGGGCGGTAACGACTGGTCGCTCCCCACACCGGCCGCAACCGGGTGCCGGGCCGACGGCGCGACCTCACACCCGCCCCGCCAACCATCGGCCTCCACCCCGGGCCGGCAACGACCGGTCGCTCCCCACACCCGACCGCCGCCGTGTGCCGGGCTCAACGGCGGCGACCCCCACGCCCCGCCCCGTCGGCCACCCGGGCTCCCACCCCACGCCGGCAACGACCGGTCGCTCCCCACACCCGACCGCCGCCATGTGCCGGGCGGCGGCGCGACCCCACGCCCCGCCCCGCCGACGACCGGCCTCCACCCCGCGCCGAGAGCCCGAGCCCCACAGCATCCCCCCGGGCCGGAACGTTCCTGCTGCGTTGTGTCAGACGCCCGCCGCGGTTCTCCTCGCCAGGGCGGCAGCCGCCGCCCCCACCAGGCCCGCGTCCGTGCCCATCTGCGCGGGCGTCACCGTCAGGCGCTGGACGAAGGAGAGGGTCGCGTAGTCGCGCAGGGCCCGGCGCAGGGGTGCGAAGAGCACCTCGCCCGCCTTGCCGACGCCTCCGCCGATCACCGCGATGTCGATCTCGACGAGGGTCGCGGTGGCCGCGATGCCGGCCGCCAGGGCCTGGGCGGCCCGCTCGAACGAGGCCAGGGCGACCGGGTCGCCCACCCGGGCCGCCGCGGCCACCGCGGCCGCGGAGGTGTCGCCGTCGGGACCGGGAAGCCAGCCGTTCTCCAGGGCCCGGCGGGCGATGTTGGGGCCGCTCGCGATGCGCTCCACACAGCCGCGCGCACCGCACGGACACGCGTCGCCGTCGAGGTCGACGCTGATGTGCCCGATGTGCCCCGCGTTGCCGGTGGGACCGGGGTGCAGTCGGCCGCCCAGCACCAGGCCGCCGCCGACGCCGGTGGAGACCACCATGCACAGCGCATTGTCGTGGCCTCGGGCGGCGCCCTGCCAGTGTTCGGCCGCCGTGATCGCCACGCCGTCGCCGATCAACTCGACCGGAAGGTCCCCGGTCGCGGCCCGGACCCTCTCGACCAGCGGATAGTCCCGCCAGCCCGGCACGTTCACCGGGCTGACCGTGCCCGCGGAGGCGTCCACCGGGCCTGCGCTGCCGATGCCGACGGCGTGCGCGCGCCCCCACAGCGGCGACACGGTCAGCTCCCCCATCACCTCCTCGACGGCCCGCATCACGGTGTCGCCGTTCTCCTGTGCGGGCGTGGGGCGCTGCGCGCGGGCCAGGATCGTGCCGTCGCCGTCCACCAGCGCTCCGGCGATCTTGGTGCCGCCGATGTCGAGCGCGGCCACGAGGTCGGTGTGCATCAGTCTGGTTTCTCCCGGTCCACCATGGAAAAGGGCTGGCCGGTCCAGCGGTGGGGGGACGCGGGCCGGAGATTGCGGTGGACAGTGTCCCCTGCATCTGACAACGTTGTCCAGGCTCTATGCTCGACGCCACATCCTCATACAACCCCTGGGCCCCGCGCATCCCGTACGCAACACTTCGTGGACACGGCGTGTGGCCGGCGGGCAGAGCCTGCCTCCCGGGGACGACAGGACAGGACCCAACATCGTGCCCGAGACGCAGCGCCGGCCCGAGAGCCGTTACGGCAACCGTCCCACCATGAAGGACGTCGCCGCTCGCGCCGGAGTCGGCCTCAAGACGGTCTCGCGCGTGGTGAACGGCGAGCCCGGGGTGACGTCCGAGACGGAACGGCGTGTCCAGGAGGCCATCGACGCCCTGGGCTTCCGCCGCAACGACAGCGCCCGGGTGCTGCGCAAGGGCCGTACGGCCAGCATCGGCCTGGTCCTGGAGGACCTCGCCGACCCGTTCTACGGGCCCCTCAGCCGCGCGGTGGAGGAGGTGGCCAGGGCCCACGGCGCACTGCTCATCAACGGCTCCAGCGCCGAGGACCCCGACCGTGAGCAGGAGTTGGCGCTGGCGCTGTGCGCGCGTCGGGTGGACGGCCTGGTGGTGATCCCGGCCGGTGACGACCACCGGTACCTGGAGCCCGAGATGAAGGCGGGCGTCGCCACGGTCTTCGTCGACCGGCCGGCCGGCCGGATCGACGCCGACTGCGTCCTGTCGGACAACTTCGGCGGCGCCCGCGAGGGCGTGGCCCATCTCGTGTCACATGGGCACCGTCGGATCGGCTTCATCGGCGACATGCCGCGCATCCACACCGCCGCGGAGCGCCTGCGGGGCTACCGGGCGGCGATGGAGGACGCGGGGATACCCGTCGAGGACGCGTGGATGTCGCTGGGCGCCACCGAGCCGCTGCGGGTGCGCCGGGCGGCCGAGGAGATGCTGTCCGGACCCGCGCCCGTGACGGCGATCTTCTCGGGCAACAACCGGGTGACGGTCACCGTGATCCGGGTGCTCGCCGAGCGGACCCGTCGGGTCGCCCTGGTGGCCTTCGACGATCTGGAGCTCGCCGACCTGCTCCAGCCGGGGGTCACGGTGATCGCCCAGGACGCGGCCGCCCTCGGCCGCACCGCCGCCGACCGGCTGTTCCGGCAGCTGGACGGCACCTTGATCGCGCCGGAGCGCATCGAACTGCCGACCCGGCTCGTCACCCGCGGCTCGGGCGAGCTGCCGCCGGCGGACTGAGGCTCCTGTGGACGCCCGCGACGAGCACCGCACGCCGGAGCACGGCACGCTGGAGGCGCTGGGCCTGGCCGACGCGCCGCGCGACCATCCGCTGAGCTATCCCGGCGCCCGGCCGGCCAGGACCGGGCTCCTCGACGGGGACAGGTTGCTGCCGCTGGACCGGCTGACGCATCCCGGCCGGACCCCCGTCGTGGCCGTCGGCTCCAACGCAAGCCCCGCCCAACTGCGCCACAAAATGGCCGAGTTCGGGATCGTCTCGCCCGTCCCGATGGTGAAGACGCGCGTGACGGGCCTCGACGTGGGCGTCTCGGCCCACGTCAGCCCGCTCGGGTACGTGTCCGCGTCCCCGGTCAACGCCCCTGATACGACGCGGGAGTTGTTCGTCATCTGGCTGGACGCGGAGCAACTCGCCATGGTCGACGCAACGGAGCCGCACTACGACCGGGTCCTGCTGCCCGCGCCGGGGTTCCGGGTCGAGCTGGAGAACGGCGAGGCGCTCCTCGACGCGTTCGCCTACGTGAATCATCACGGGGTGCTGCACAACGGCGCCGGCGCTCCGCGCAGTCATCCCGGGCAACGCACCCTGATCACCGAACTCCTCGCAGGATCAGCGGCGTTACGACTGCTGTTCGGGGTGACTCCGGAGGAGTTCTACGCTCGGGCACGGGCCGACGCGCGGCTGTGCGAGCGGGGTACCCGGCTGTTCGCGGAAGAGAAGATGGTGATCGCTTCCGGCCTGGAGCATCTGCACATCCGTTAGGATGATCAGACGGCATCGCGTGTCGGTCACCGTCCGGGTGAGGCATGGAGGCGCCCGTGAGTTTGCCTTACGGAGGCATTCCACACATGTCAGTCGAGCTGAATCACACCATCGTCCACTCCCGTGACAACCGGGAGTCCGCCGAGTTCCTCGCCCACATCCTGGGACTCGAAGTCGGGGCCGAGTGGGGCCCGTTCGTCCCGGTCGAGACGAGCAACAAGGTCACCCTGGACTTCGCCACCATCCCGGCGCAGTCCATCGTCATGCAGCACTACGCGTTCCTCGTCTCGGACGAGGAGTTCGACGCGGCCTTCGACCGGATCAAGCAGGGCGGGATCCCGTACTTCGCGGATCCGCACGGCAGGCAGCCCGGCGAGATCAACCACAACCACGGCGGTCGGGGCGTGTACTTCATGGATCCGTCGGGGCACGGGATGGAGATCATCACGACCCCGTACGCCTTCCCCGCGCAGTAGTCCTGTGTGACGGTCGGCGGCCGCTCGGGGCGTACCGGCCCCGGCCGGCCGCCGGCCTTCGCGCGCTCGAGCCCGTGGCGCGCTACCGGGCGGACGCCGTCAGATCGCCGCGGCGCGGGGCCGCGAAGCCCTCCAGCGCGGCCCGGGTCAGCCCGGTCGCGTCGGTCACCTCGGCGAGGTCGAGGGCGCCGCAGTCCAGGCCGCGCAGCAGATAGCCGCTCAGGGCCTTGGCGGTGGCCGGCTCGTCCATCACGTCGCCGCCGGCCCGGTTGGCGTACCGGGACAGCCGTTCGGCGGCCTGGGCGAAGCCCTCGCGGTAGAAGGCGAAGACGGCCGCGTATCGGGTGGGGATGTGGCCGGGGTGCATGTCCCAGCCCTGGTAGTAGGCGCGGGCGAGGGCCCGGCGGGTGAGGCCGTAGTGCAGGCGCCAGGCGTCGTGGACCTTCTCGGTCGGGCCGACCGGCAGCACATTCGTGGAGCCGTCCGAGACGCGTACCCCGGTGCCGGCCGCCGCGACCTGCATGACCGCCTTGGCGTGGTCGGCGGCCGGATGGTCGCTGGCCTGATAGGCGGCGGAGACGCCGAGGCAGGCGCTGTAGTCGAAGGTGCCGTAGTGCAGGCCGGTGGCGCGCCCCTCGGCCGCCTGGATCATGCGGGCGACCGTCGCGGTGCCGTCGGTGGCGAGGATGGACTGGCTGGTCTCGATCTGGATTTCGAAGCCGAGCCGCCCGGGTTCGAGCCCGCGCGCCTTCTCGAAGGCCTCCAGCAGCCGGACCATGGCGGTGACCTGCTCGGGGTACGTCACCTTCGGGAGGGTGAGGACCAGGCCGTCGGGCAGGCCGCCGGCCTCCAGCAGTCCGCTGAGGAAGACGTCGAGAGTGCGGATGCCCCGGTCTCGCACGGCGGCCTCCATGCACTTCATGCGGATGCCCATGTACGGGGCCGCGGTGCCCTTGGCGTACGCCTCGGCGATCAGGCGGGCCGCCCGGGCGGCCGTCTCGTCCTCCTCCGCGTCCGGGCGGGGCCCGTAGCCGTCCTCGAAGTCGACGCGCAGGTCTTCGATGGGCTCACGCTCCAGTTTGGCGCGCACGCGCGCGTAGACGGGCTCGGCGAGCGCGTCGGACAGGCCGAGGCAGGCGGCGAAGGAGGCGGCGTCGGGTGCGTGCTCGTCGAGGGCGGCGAGGGCCCGGTCGCCCCACGAGCGGATCATGTCGGCGTCGAAGGCGTCACCGGGGACGTAGACGGTGTGGACGGGCTGGCGGCTGGCGGGGTCTCCGGGGTAGCGGCGGTCGAGTTCGGCGTCGACCGGGGCGAGGGAAGCGCTGATCTCCTCGCTGACGGCGCCCGCGAGACTCGTCGTCACCGTCTCCTGCTGTCCCTGGCCCATCCCACACCCTCCAGTTTTCCGCTTTACGGAATAAACAATCCGTAGAACGAAGTTAGCCGGGGATCTTCCGGCGGGTCAACACCCTGTCCACGCCATGGTCCCCTCGCGTTCACCACCACACCTACGCCCCCTTCCGCACGGCGGTTCACCCCTTCATCCTTGCTCACGGGACCGAGGGGGGACACATGACGGGCAGCGGTGGGCCGACCCGGCGGGCGGGACTGAGCACGATGGTGGCCGCCCTGGCCGCCCTCCCCCTGCTCGGCGTGGCAGGAGCCTCCGCCGCCAGGCGCGAGAACGCGTCACCGGCGCCGCTCCGCCCCACGCCCGTGCCGCCGCTGGAAGTCATGACGTTCAACCTCCGCTACGCCTCCGACGAGGAGCCCAACAGCTGGTCGGACCGCCGCCCGGTGATGCGCACGCTGTTACGCCGGGCGGCTCCGCACGTCATCGGCACCCAGGAGGGCCAGCCGCCGCAGTTGCGGGACATCGAGGCCGATCTCGGGCCGCACTACGACTGGATCGGCACGACCCGCGGCGGCGACGAGGAGGTGATGGCCGTCTTCTACGACAAGCGCCGGCTCGCCCCGGCCGAGTACGCGCACTTCTGGCTCTCCGCCACGCCGGAGGTACGCGGCTCCAACACCTGGGGCGGCGCCCACCCCCGCCTGGTCACCTGGGTCCGCTTCCGTGATCTGTGGGCGCGTGGGCGGGAGTTCTACCTCCTCAACACCCACCTGGACAACGCCAGCCAGTACGCGCGCGTGCGCTCCGCCGACCTGATCGCCGAGCGGATCGCCCGGCTCGACCGCTCCCTGCCGCTGCTGCTGACCGGCGACTTCAACGTCGTCGCCCACGCCAATCCGGTCTACGACACGCTGCTGGGCGCCGGTCTGGTCGACACGTGGGACACGGCGCGCGCGCGTGGCGGGGCGTATGCGACGTTCCACGGGTACAAGGCGCTCACGCCGGGCGGGGACCGCATCGACTGGATCCTGGCCACGCCGGGTGTCACGGTCCAACGGGAGTGGACCGACACCTACACCGTCAACGGCCAGTACCCGAGCGATCATCTGCCCGTGCAGGCCTCCTTGACCCTGGGATGAGCCGAGGCCCCCGTGACCGGCGCGCCTGCGCGGTCACGGGGGCCTCGTCCAGTCGTACGACTGTCGGGGGATCAGCCCTTGCGGGTGTTGATCTCCTCGGTGAGCTGCGGGACGACGTCGAAGAGGTCACCGACGACGCCGTAGTCGACGAGGTCGAAGATCGGGGCCTCGGCGTCCTTGTTGACGGCGACGATGGTCTTCGAGGTCTGCATGCCGGCGCGGTGCTGGATGGCGCCGGAGATGCCGTTGGCGATGTACAGCTGCGGCGAGACACTCTTGCCGGTCTGGCCGACCTGGTTGGTGTGCGGGTACCAGCCGGCGTCGACGGCGGCGCGGGAGGCGCCGACGGCCGCGCCGAGGGAGTCGGCGAGGGCCTCGATGATCGCGAAGTTCTCCGCGCCGTTGACGCCCCGGCCGCCGGAGACCACGATCGCGGCCTCGGTCAGCTCCGGACGCCCGGTCGACTCACGGGCCGTGCGGCCGGTGACCTTGGTGCCGGTCGCCTTGTCGGAGAAGGACACCGTCAGTGCCTCGACGCTGCCTGCGGCCGGAGCGGCCTCCACGGCGGCGGAGTTCGGCTTGACGGTGATGACCGGGGTGCCCTTGGCGACACGGGACTTGGTGGTGAAGGACGCGGCGAACACCGACTGGGTGGCCACCGGGCCCTCGTCGCCGGCCTCGAGGTCGACGGCGTCGGTGATGATGCCGGAACCGATGCGCAGCGCCAGACGCGCGGCGATCTCCTTGCCCTCCGCGGAGGACGGGACCAGGACGGCGGCCGGGGAGACGGCGGCGACGGCTGCCTGCAGGGCGTCGACCTTCGGCACGACGAGGTAGTCGGCGTACTCCGACGCGTCGTGGGTGAGGACCTTGACCGCGCCGTGCTCGGCGAGCGCGGCGGCGGTGTTCTCGGCACCGGCACCGAGCGCGACAGCGACCGGCTCACCGATGCGGCGGGCCAGCGTCAGCAGCTCGAGGGTGGGCTTGCGGACGGCACCGTCCACATGGTCGACGTAGACGAGGACTTCAGCCATGAAATTGCTCTCCTGCGAAACGAAGTTGAGGGGCGGTCGGCGAGGGGCCTCAGATGAACTTCTGGCCCGCGAGGAACTCGGCGAGCTGCTTGCCGCCCTCGCCCTCGTCCTTGACGATCGTGCCCGCGGTGCGGGCCGGGCGCTCGGTCGCGGACTCGACCGCGGTCCAGGCACCCTCCAGGCCGACTTCCTCGGCCTCCAGGTCCAGGTCGGACAGGTCCCAGGACTGAACCGGCTTCTTCTTGGCGGCCATGATGCCCTTGAAGGACGGGTAACGCGCCTCGCCCGACTGGTCGGTGACCGACACCACCGCCGGCAAAGAGGCCTCCAGCTGCTCGCTCGCGGCGTCGCCGTCCCGGCGGCCCTTGACGGTGCCGTCCTCGACCAAGACCTCGGAGAGCAGGGTGACCTGCGGGACGCCGAGGCGCTCGGCCAGCAGGGCCGGGACGATGCCGGCGGTGCCGTCGGTGGAGGCCATGCCGGAGATCACCAGGTCGTAACCGGCCTTCTCGATCGCCTTGGCCAGCACCAGCGAGGTGCCGATGGCGTCGGTGCCGTGCAGGTCGTCGTCCTCGACGTGGATCGCCTTGTCGGCGCCCATCGACAGCGCCTTGCGCAGCGCGTCCTTGGCGTCCTCGGGGCCCACCGTCAGGACGGTGATCTCCACGTCGTCGTCGGAGTTCTCGGAGATCTGCAGCGCCTGCTCGACCGCGTACTCGTCGAGCTCGGAGAGCAGACCGTCCACGTCGTCCCGGTCGACGGTCAGGTCATCGGCGAAGTGCCGGTCGCCAGTGGCGTCGGGCACGTACTTCACAGTGACAACGATCCTCAAGCTCACGCCGGCTCTCCTACTGCATCGTCAGTTCTCGGCTGCCTTCTTCCAGGCAGCATAGGCGTCACAAGCGGCCGATCCCGGTTGGGGCGGCCTGCGCTCCCGACCGAAATATTACTCGCCAGTACACCCAGTTCATGCCCGCTAAGCAAGCGCTTTGAACTGTGACCTTTGCAACGCAGCGTAATCGGGATCCGACGACTTCGCAGGAGAGCCGGGCCGTGATCAATCCCGTAGAGCGGTGAACCGCCCCTGGTGGTAGAGCAACGGACGGCCCGCGCCCTCGGGATCGCCCAGGACGACCTCGGCCAGCACGATGCGGTGGTCCCCAGCCGGCACACGTGCGACGACACGGCACACCAGCCACGCGAGCACGTCGTCGAGGAGGGGGACGCCCTCCGGGCCCTCGCGCCAGACGGTCGGCGCGCCGAAGCGGTCGGCGCCGCTCCTGGCGAAGGTGGCGGCCAACGCCTGCTGATGTTCGCCGAGTATGTGGACGCCCACGTACTCGGCCCCGGAGATCACGGGCCAGCTGGAGGCGCCGACACCGATGCCGAAGGAGAGCATCGGGGGCTCGGCGGAGACGGAACTGAGGGAGGTGGCGGTGAAACCGACCGGACCGCTCTCACCGTGAGCGGTGATCACGGCGACTCCCGCCGCATGCCGCCGGAAGACGGAACGCAGGAGGTCGGGAGAGGCGAGTCGAGGCGCGCCGAGGTCGGGCGTGGCCGTCATGGAGTTGTCCTTCTGCGAGGAGTGGCGAACCGGTCCGTGGGTGCTCAACAAGCCGGACAGCGCGCGCTCGCGGTACGGACCAGGTCGACGTGGACCCGTCCGTGCAGAAGGAGTTCTTCAGGCATACAGCCAGGCTGACGATGGGTGACGGGAGCAGTCAAGTCCGTTCCGGCATCTGGGAGCTGCCTCACCGTCGCCTTCGGGAGGGTCACACCGCCTCCCCCAGGGCCGCGATGACGTCGGCCTTGCGTGGCTGGCCGGTGGCGCGCCGGACAATGTGGCCGTCGGCGTCGAGGACCAGCACGGTCGGCGTCTTGAGGATGTCGAGTTCGCGGACGAGGTCCAGGTGCGCCTCCGCGTCGATCTCGATGTGGGCGACCCCGGGGACCACGCCCGCCACCTCGCCGAGGACCCGGCGGGTCGCCCGGCAGGGCGCGCAGAAGGCGCTGGA
Source organism: Streptomyces sp. NPDC050121 (assembly GCF_044460385.1). Taxonomy (NCBI): domain Bacteria; kingdom Bacillati; phylum Actinomycetota; class Actinomycetes; order Kitasatosporales; family Streptomycetaceae; genus Streptomyces; species Streptomyces sp. NPDC050121. The sequence continues at coordinate 72,263 of NZ_JBITJV010000038.1, forward strand.
GAACTGCACGAGCGTGGCCCGTTCGCCGAGTTCGCCGCCGAGCCGGTCGGCCCCGAGTCGTCGTCCGTCGTCGTGCCCGCGCACGCGCACTCTCCCGCTCCGCCGCCGCTGCAGCACTCCGAAGGCGCTCGCCGCCGCGAGCACGGCCACACACACCACCAGTCCGGTCATCAGCCGCTCCAGCGTTCATGAGACTGCAAAGATTCCCGACCCCATGAATCGTTTCCGTTGCGGAATGCTTGGTTCATGGACATCGACGCGAGGGGCCCGCGCTTCGGGGCCGCCCTGACGACCGTAGTACTCGCGGTCGTACTGATCACGGGCAGCGCCTGGCTGCTCGCCTGGCAGACGCTGGCGTTCGCGCTCGGCGCGGCGGGCGGGGTGGCACGCTCGCCGTACGGCCGGCTGTTCCGCACCGTCGTACGGCCCCGGATCGGGCCGCCGACCGAGTTCGAGGCGCCCGAGCCGCCGCGGTTCGCGCAGACGGTGGGCCTGCTGTTCGCGGGCGTCGGCCTCGTCGGCCTCACCCTGGGTCCCGACTGGTTGGGCCTGGCCGCAACCGGCGCGGCGCTGGCGGCCGCGTTCCTGAATGCTGCTTTCGGGTACTGCCTCGGCTGCGAGTTGTACCTGCTCGTACGGAGGGTCGCGGTGCGCACGGAGTAAAGGTGACTTAAAAGGCCGAGGTGGATCAAGGGGGTTGAAGTGACGAGGATCTCGCCGCCGTCGGGCACCAGGACTGGCTCCCCGGCCGTTCTTCGGGCACGATCTGCGAGATGCCGTAAACCTACGGCTGCGTAACTTTGCCGACGGGAGCCTCCCTCGGCGAAGAGAAGGAAGGGTCCGCCCCGCCCATGGCAGAGCTTGTCTACCGCCCCGTCGTCGGCCTCGCCCAGACGTTGTTCAAGGTCTGGGACCTCAAGATCGACTGCAAGGGGTCGGAGAACATCCCGCGCTCGGGCGGAGCCGTGCTGGTGAGCAATCACATCAGCTACCTCGACTTCATCTTCGACGGCCTGGCCGCGCTCCCGCAGAAACGTCTCGTTCGTTTCATGGCGAAGGAGTCCGTGTTCCGCCACCGGATCTCCGGTCCGCTGATGCGCGGGATGAAGCACATCCCGGTCGACCGCGACCAGGGCGAGACGGCGTACCAGCACGCGCTGGAGTCGCTGCGCTCCGGTGAGATCGTCGGGGTGTTCCCCGAGGCCACGATCTCGCAGTCGTTCACCCTGAAGAGCTTCAAGTCGGGCGCCGCCCGCATGGCCCAGGAGGCGGGCGTCCCGCTGATCCCGGTGGCCCTGTGGGGGACGCAGCGACTCTGGACCAAGGGCCACCCGCGCAACTTCAAGCGCAGCCACACCCCGATCACCATCCGCGTCGGCGAGGCCATCGAGGCCTCCCGCGACAAGTACGCAGGCGCCATCACCCGGCAGCTGCGCGAGCGCGTCCAGGAGCTCCTGGAGGCCGCTCAGCGCGCCTACCCGGTGCGTCCCAGGGACGCGGGCGACACCTGGTGGATGCCGGCCCACCTGGGCGGCACGGCGCCGACGCCGGAGCAGGTCCGCGAGGCCGAGGCGCGCTGACGTCCGTCGGCACGGCGCGTGCCGGTGAAGGTGTCGGTGGCGGCTGCGGCGTGGTCGTACCGGGCGGCCGGCTCGCCCAGCCGCCCGTCCACGAACGGTGGGTGGTCCGGGATTTTCCGCGCGGTCGCCCACCATCAGATCGGTCGCAGGCGGCGCCGTCGGTCGCTGTCGACTCGGAGTCGTCCTCGCTCGGGGCTCACAGTGAGGCGGGGAGTGTCCGCCAGAGGTGCGGGCGGTCCTGAGCGGCCTGCAGTGCTGCGAGGACGGCCGGGTGGGGAGCGGCGTACAGGCCGGGGTGGTCCGCCTCGCCCGCCGCGGGGTCGGGCAGGAAAGCCAGTCGTTCGCCGTCCAGGGAGAACCGCGCGTCCACGCCCGGCTTGTTGCCGCGCGGATCCTGCCGGTGCCAGGCCCCGTTGAAGCGCACCGCGACGAGTCCGTGCAGGGCGTATCCGTCGCCCTCGTCGTGTGCGAACCGCTGGTAGCACAGGGCGGTCGGGATGTCCTCGGCCCGCAGCAGGGCGGCCAGCGCGTGGGCCTTGGCGTAGCAGATGCCCGTCCCCTGCTCCAGCACGTCCGAGGCGCGCCAGGTCACCCGAGGGTCGCCGAGGTCCTGCGAGTGGGGAATGGTGTCGCGGACGAACTCGAACGCCAGGCGTGCATAGACATACGAGTCCTCCGCATCCCGCGCAAGGCGTGCGGCCGTCGCCCGCACCAGCGGATGATGATGGTCGACGGCCTCGTCAGCGGCAAGATACGCGGACAGGTCAGGGTTTTCCTGGATCAGCTCCATGGCGGGAGAGCATAGGAATACGATCACCCGCACGTCAAATACTTTTGAGGGTGACCGTATATCTATGCATCCAGGGGCTTGCTAGCGCGCCATCTCCTCCTTGAGCGCCGCCACAAACGCGTCCACGTCCTCCTCGCTGGTGTCGAACGAGCACATCCAGCGCACATCGCCCGCCGCCTCGTCCCAGAAGTAGAACCGGAACCGCTTCTGCAGGCGCACGCTCACGTCGTGCGGGAGCCGGGCGAAGACCCCGTTGGCCTGCACCGGGTGGAGGATCTCCACGCCGTGCACGGCCCGCACGCCCTCCGCCAGCCGCTGGGCCATCTCGTTGGCGTGGCGGGCGTTGCGCAGCCACAGGTCCTTGGCGAGCAGGGCCTCCAACTGCACGGAAACGAAGCGCATCTTCGACGCGAGCTGCATGGACAGCTTGCGCAGATGCTTCATGTGGCGCACGGCGTCCTGGTTGATGACGACGACCGCCTCACCGAACAGGGCGCCGTTCTTCGTGCCGCCCAGGGAGAGGATGTCGACGCCGACCGCGTTGGTGAACGTCCGCATCGGGACGTTCAGGGTGGCGGCCGCGTTGGCTATGCGGGAGCCGTCCAGGTGGACCTTCATACCGTGCGCGTGGGCGTGGTCGCAGATCGCGCGGATCTCGTCCGGCGTGTAGAGCGTGCCGAGCTCCGTGCTCTGGGTGATCGACACGACCTGCGGCATCGCACGGTGCTCGTCCTCCCAGCCCCAGGCCTGCCTGTCGATCAGCTCGGGGGTCAGCTTGCCGTCGGGTGTGGGGACGGTGAGCAGCTTCAGGCCGCCCATGCGCTCGGGCGCGCCGCCCTCGTCCACGTTGATGTGGGCGCTCTCTGCGCAGATCACCGCACCCCAGCGGTCGGTGACCGCCTGCAGCGCGACGACGTTGGCGCCGGTTCCGTTGAAGACCGGGAACGCCTCCGCCGTGGGCCCGAAGTGGCTGCGGACGATCCGCTGGAGGTGCTCGGTGTAGTCGTCCTCGCCGTACGACACCTGGTGGCCGCCGTTGGCCAGGGCCAGGGCGGCCATCACCTCCGGGTGGGCCCCGGCGTAGTTGTCGCTGGCGAAGCCGCGGAGATCGGGGTCGTGGTGGCGACGGGCGTCGGTCTTCGGGGGGTTCACGGCTTCTCGGTGAGCCACAGACGCTGTCCGTTCACTTCGGGGGCGGGCTTCTCCCAGACTCCGGCGATGGCCTCGGCCAGGTCCTTGACGTCCGTGAAGCCCGCGAACTTCGCGTTGGGTCGCTCGGCGCGCATCGCCTCGTGCACCAGCGCCTTCACCACCAGGATGGCAGCCGCGGAGGTCGGCCCGGCGGCGCCCCCGGCCTTGTGGAAGGCGTCGGCGAGCGCGAGGGTCCAGGCCTCGGCGGCGGCCTTGGCGGCGGCGTACGCGGCGTTGCCCGCGGTGGGCTTCGAGGCGCCCGCGGCGCTGATCAGCACATACCGGCCGTGCTCGCTGCGCTGGAGGCCCTCGAAGAAGGCCAGCGAGGTGTGCTGCACGGTCTTGACGAGCAGCAGCTCCAGGAAGTCCCAGTCGTCCAGGCTGGTCTTGACGAAGGTCTCGCTCCCCCGCCAGCCGCCGACGAGGTGGACCAAGCCGTCGATCCGGCCGAAGTCCTTCTCGACGCGGTTGGCCCAGTCCCGGGTCGAGCCCAGGTCGAGCAGGTCGACCGGCTCGCCGGTGACGGTGGCGCCCCCCGCCCCGTAGCGGGCCGCGTCGACGGCCTCCGCCAGCCGCTCCGGGTCGTTGTCCGCGCCGACGACGGTCGCGCCGGCCTCGGCGAGCCTGAGCAGTGCCGCCCGGCCGGCGGGTCCGCCCGCGCCGGCCACCGCGATCACCGCACCGTTGAGAGCCCCGTTCCCCATCTTTGCCTCCTGCTGAGCGGTGTTCGTACGGTCGCTCACGCGGCGACCCTCTCGGCCCTGTCCGCCGTGATGCCCTTGGTGGAGGCGATCACGTTCTTCAGCTTCTTGGACAGTGCCTCATAGAACATGCTCAGCGGAAACTCGTCCGGAAGCACGTCATCCACGAGTTTGCGCGGCGGCTGGCTCAGGTCCAGGGCGTCGGGACCCTTGGCCCACTTGGAGCCCGGGTGCGGGGCGAGATAGGTGGAGACCAGCTCGTAGCCGGCGAACCAGTGGACGAGCTTGGGGCGGTCGATGCCGTCCCGGTAGAGCTGCTCGATGTCGGCACACAGCTGGTTGGTGACCTGCGGGGCGCGCTGCCAGTCGATGTGCAGCTTGTTGTCGGTCCAGCGGACGACCTCGTGCTTGTGCAGGTAGGCGAAGAGCAGCTGGCCGCCGAGACCGTCGTAGTTGCGCACGCGCTCGCCGGTGACCGGGAAGCGGAACATACGGTCGAAGAGCACGGCGTACTGGACGTCGCGGGCCTGCGGGACGCCGTCGGCCTCCAGCTTCACGGCCTCCTTGAAGGCGGTGAGGTCGCAGCGCAGCTCCTCCAGGCCGTACATCCAGAACGGCTGGCGCTGCTTGATCATGAACGGGTCGAACGGCAGGTCGCCGTGGCTGTGGGTGCGGTCGTGGACCATGTCCCACAGGACGAAGGCCTCCTCGCAGCGCTTCTGGTCGTGGACCATGGCGGCGATGTCCTCGGGCAGCTCCAGGCCCAGGATGTCGACGGCCGCGTCGGTGACCCGGCGGAAGCGGGCGGCCTCGCGGTCGCAGAAGATGCCACCCCAGGAGAAACGTTCCGGCGCCTCGCGGACGGCGATCGTCTCCGGGAAGAGGACGGCGGAGTTGGTGTCGTACCCCGCCGTGAAGTCCTCGAAGGTGATGCCGCAGAACAGCGGGTTGTCGTAGCGGGTGCGCTCCAGCTCGGCCAGCCACTGTGGCCAGACCATGCGCAGCACGACGGCTTCCAGGTTGCGGTCCGGGTTGCCGTTCTGCGTGTACATCGGGAAGACGACCAGATGCTGGAGCCCGTCCGCGCGGCTCGCCGCGGGCTGGAAGGCCAGCAGCGAGTCGAGGAAGTCCGGCATTTCGAAGCCACCGTCGGACCAGTTCCGCAGGTCGCCGGTCAGGGCTCGGTGGTAGTCGGCGTCGTGCGGAAGCAGCGGGGAGAGCTCCTCGACGGCCTCGATCACGCGCCGGACCGCCCGCTCGGCGTCCGCACGCGCGGGTGCGCCCTCGGCCGCGAAGTCGATCGACCCGTCCTTGGACTGCCAGGGCCGAATCCGCTCCACGGCATCCTTGAGCACGCGCCACGCCGGGTGCTCCACCACCCTGGTCGCCGGAGGAACCCGCTCCCCCGTTGCTGCCTGCACAAGAATTTCCGTCATGTCCCATCCTCCACTGGAGAACCTCGCGTCAGCACACCGTATGCATATGAGGTTTCTTCCAGCAAGTGGACCTTCGAGAGATTATCCTGCGCGGCGGGTCCTTCACCGCATTTTTTCCTGTCATACATCGAAGGAGCGACTACTTCCGCTTCGACTGGGTAGGAGCGGGGCCCAGTCGGCCCAGTCGCCCGCCTGCACATGTCCATGGCGGGGCGGGGCCGTTAGGCTGCGAGCTCTCCAACCCCGCCGTCGACGGAAGCGAGTCCCCTCTTGAACTTCCTCACCATCGGTCACCGCGGAGTCATGGGTGTCGAGCCCGAGAACACCCTGCGTTCCTTCGTCGCCGCCGAGCAGGCCGGTCTCGACGTCGTCGAGCTCGATCTGCACCTGAGCAAGGACGGCGCCCTGGTGGTGATGCACGACCCCGACGTGGACCGTACGACCGACGGGACCGGGCCCATCGCCGACCAGACGCTCGCCGAGCTGCGCACTCTGGACGCGGGCCGCGGGGAGCGTGTCCCGTACTTCGAGGAGGTCCTGGACACCGTGAAGGTGCCGCTCCAGGCCGAGATCAAGGACGTGCAGGCGGCGCGGGCGCTGGCCGAGGTGATGCACGCACGGAACCTGGTGGGGCGCGTGGAGGTGTCCTCCTTCCACGACGGGGCCGTCGCCGAGATCGCGCGGCTGGTCCCCGGGGTGCGCACCGCGCTCATCGGCAGCCGCTACGGCCTCGACATCGTGGACCGGGCCGTGGACGCGGGCGCCGCGACGGTCTGCCTGAACCTGCGGCGGCTCAACCTGGAGACCGTCGAGGAAGCTCGGAAGCGGGGCCTGCGGATCATCGGCTGGGTGGTCAACACCCAGGAGCAGCTGCGGCTCGTCCGGGCCCTGGAGCTGGACGGCGCGACCACCGACTACCCGGAGATCAGGCGCACGGGCCGCTTCACGGCATGAACGGGCGCGGCCACGGGCGTCGGCGCGGCCACGGGCGTGGGCGCGCCGCACGTGGACATGCTCCAGGGCCCGCTGAATCTCGGGCCCAAGCCCAGGCCCAGGCCCAGGCCCAGGCTGAGGCCCAGGCTCAGGCGAGCGGCTTGACCAACAGCTCGAACTGTAGATCGTCGCGCTGGGGGATGCCGAAGCGCTCGTCGCCGTACGGGAAGGGGGTCATCCGTCCCGTACGGCGGTAGCCGCGCCGTTCGTACCAGGCGATGAGGTCCTCGCGTACGGAGATCACCGTCATGTGCATCTCGGTGACGCCCCAGTTCTCGCGCGCCTGGCGCTCGGCCTGCGCCATGACCGTCTTGCCGAGGCCGCCCCCCTGGGCCGTCGGGCTGACCGCGAACATGCCGAAGTAGGCGTGGTCGCCGCGGTGTTCGAGCTGGCAGCAGGCGATGATCCGGCCGTCCCGCTCGACAGTGAGCAGTCGGCTGTTGGGTGCCTTGATGACATCGAGCACGCCGTCCGGGTCGGTGCGCTGCCCCTGGAGGATGTCCGCCTCCGTCGTCCACCCGACCCGGCTCGAGTCGCCGCGGTAGGCGGCCTCTATGAGCGCGACGAGGGCGTCCACGTCGGCGTCGGTGGCGTCGCGGAAGGTGAATTCGGTGTCGGCGGTGTCCATACGGGCGATCTCCGGTGGTCTCTGACGCGGTGGTGACAGCGACGAGCCTAACCTTGCCGCGCAAGGGCTCTGTCCGGCGCAGATGCCGGCCGATCGGGGCCGTCGAGGACAGGTTCCGCCGGACGCCCCTTAGGCTCCGGACGCATGGTGCATGTACTCAGCAGCAGGACCCTGCTCCGCCCGACCGACCCCGAGCGCTCCCGAGCCTTCTACGGCGAGCAACTGGGCCTGGCCGTCTACCGCGAGTTCGGTACGGGCTCGGAGCGCGGGGTCGTCTACTTCCTCGGCGGCGGCTTCCTGGAACTCTCCGGCCGGTCGCAGACCCCGCCGGATCCTGCCGTACGGCTGTGGCTGCAGGTGCCGGACCTGGCAGCGGCCCACGACGAGTTGCGGACGAAGGGCGTCGACGTCGTCCGCCCGCCGGTGAAGGAGCCGTGGGGCCTGCTGGAGATGTGGATCACGGACCCGGACGGTACCCCGATCGTCCTCGTGGAGGTCCCACCGGACCACCCGATCCGCTACCGCCCGGGCATCTGAGGAACGGCCCCGATACCGGCTCCCGGGCGCTGCCCCGCCCCGGGCCGCGAGAGCGCGCGGGCCGCCGGAAGGCGGAGTTCGGATGTCCGTCGGCGGCCGTTCGCCTGTAGTGCCGGTCTTTGTACACCGAGCCCGACTGGGATCACGCCCAGGAACGGCGGCGAGCGGGTGTGGGCGCGGCTCACCGCCGTGAAGTCTTGACCCGTGCGGTGATCCCGGGATTAAGGTGGCCGCCCCGAGCAGGAGCGCCCTACCCATGACCAGCCTGTACGTACGGGAGATCACGCGCGAGGATCATCTGGCCCATCTGCGGCTGTCCCCCGACGCGAGCCATCTCCAGATCCCCGAGTGGGGCGACGTGAAGCCCGACTGGCTGCCGGAGAGCGTCGGCTGGTTCGAGGGCGAGGCGTTGGTCGCCGCGGCGCTCGTCCTGTACCGACCGCTTCCCGGGACGCGACGCTTCCTCGCGTATCTTCCCGACGGGCCGGCGATCGACTGGCGGACCCCTCGTATCGAGCGATGGCTGGACCCGCTCGTCGCCCACCTGGAGCGGATCGGGGCGTTCTCGGTGCGGATCGGGCCGCCCCTGGTCGTACGTCACTGGGACGCGGCCACCGTGGCGGCGGGCATCGCCGACCCCGACGTACGTCATCTGCACGATCTGCCTGCGGCCGGGATCGACGGATTCGCGCTCGACGCCGCTGAGCGGCTGCGACGGCTCGGGTGGCGGCCGTGCGAGGAGGGCGACGGCAGCGGGTTCGGCCTCGGTCAGCCGCGCTACGGCTGCCGTATCCCGTTGGCGGGGCGCTCGGCGGACGACCTTCGCGGCGCCCTCGCACCGCATTGGGAACAGTCCCTGCGCACGGCCGAGACGGCAGGCGTCCATGTCTCGTGGGGCTCGGCCTCCGACCTGCCCGAATTCCACCGCCTGTACACCGTGACCGCCGCCCACGACGGTTTCAAGGCCCGCCCGTTGGACTACTTCCGGCGCATGTGGAAGGCCTTGAACGCCGAGGACGAGGACCGGCTCCGCCTCTACCTGGCCTGGCACGAAGGCGAGGTGCTGTCCGCGGCCCTCATGATCAGCGTCGGCTCCCGGGCCTGGCACTCCTACGCCGCATCCGGCCGCCGAGGCCGCCAACTACGGCCCAGCAGCGCGCTGTTGTGGCACATGCTGAGTGACGCACGGGCGGCGGGCGCCGAGACGTACGACCTGCGCTCCGTCACCCCCGCCCTCACCGAGGACCGGCTCCTCGGCCGACTCCGCTTCAAGACGGGGGCCGGCGGCCGGGTGGTGGAGTACCTCGGCGAGTGGGAACTCCCGGTGGGCAGCCAGGGAAAGGTGCTGCAACGGGCGTTGGGGGTCTACCTCGGACGCAGATGACCTGACCGCAGCGGTCGGTCGGACGGACGCAGTCCTGCGCGACCGTCTCGGCAGGTCACCGGACGAGCCGGTCAGCCGGTCAGGAGGTCCGCTCACGTCGTCTTGAGGTCGGCGTGCACCAGGTCGTGGTCCGAGTACGGGGTCGGATGCACACGGTGCTCGAGCGGGAGGATGCCTCGCAGGAATATGTAGTCGAACTTGCTGTGCCAGTCGGTGGTCGTCCGGCAGTCGCCGGTGGGCGAGGGATGGCACTGCGGGTCTGCGTCCGCGGCCAGTGCCCACATCCTGGTGAGTTCGGGGGCGTCCGGCACGGCGTTGAAGTCGCCGAGCACGATCGCACGGTCGTGCCGGGCGACCTCTTCGGCGAGCACGGCGGTCTGGGCCGCTCGGACCGTCTCCTGACGTCGTTCGGCGAGGTGGGTGTTGAAGACCCGGACGGACCGGCCGTCCACAGTGGTGGTGACTGCCATGTACCCGCGGTCCTCGGATCCGCCGTCGGGGTATTCCACGGTGACGGCGTCTGTCATCGGCGCGGCCGAGAGCAGCGCCTGGCCGTAGGCCCCCGGGCTCCACGGCGCTCCCCCGCAGCGGCCCCAATTCCGAAGAACCGTCCCGTACTTGACGTGGTAGACCAGCCCGTAACGGCTCTCCAGACGGTCCCGGATCCCCTCGACGTCACGCACGCACGCTTCCTGCAGCCCGATGACCTGGGGCGCATACGTGGCGATCTCCGCTGCCCGGTCGGCGTTGCTCTTCTCGCAGGGGTTGCAGATGTTCCACGTCATGACCCGGTTCGGTACGACGTCCCTGGTGGCTTCGGCGGGCAGTGACCTGGTGGAGGAAGCTCCGCTGGGCGCCCTGGAGCCGACGAGCACGATGCAGGCCACGATCAGGACGCCCGTGAGCAACCGCATGTCCCTACCGAGCACTATCGCCTCCTCGATGTGAATGCCCATGGCATCCGCGGTCTCCCCCGCACGAGGTTATGGGATGGGACTGTCGGCAACACCCGCGATGTGCCGGATCCCGTCGCGCTCGAACGAAGCGGCTCACGTCGTGAGGCACGATCACACGTCGCGGCGGCTCACGACGAGCACGGCGACGGCGACCGTGATCAGCGGCCAGAGCGCGTACACGATCCAGGAGCCGGGGACGGTGGCGGTGTAGCCCAGGGATCCGGGATCGGGCTCCCAGGTTTGGACCAGGCGGTTCCAGGCGGCCGACACCATCGCGTGTTTGACGTCCGCCGACCAACGGTTGCTCTCCGAGAACATGGTGGGCAGCATCAGCAGCGCGAAGACGCCTGCGACCATGGTCCCGGCGGCATGCCGGAGCAGAACGCCGAGGCCCAGACCGACCAGGGCGCTGACCGGAGCCAGCAACGCGGAGGCCGCCATCGCCCGGCCCACCCCGGGGTGGCTGATCGCGACGCCGGCGTCGTGCCTGTCCAGGATGGCCTGGGAGACCAGGAAGGAACCGGTGGAGGCGATCGCGCCGACCGCGGTCCACAGCGCGGCGGTGACGGCCGCCTTGGCGAGCACGACCGCACCGCGGGCGGGAACGGCCAGGGTGGTGGTGCGGATCAGCCCGCTGCTGTACTCGCTGACCACGGTGAGGGCGCCCATGCTGCCGGCGACGAGGATCAGCGTCCAGTAGCCGGCCGCCGGATAGGCGTCGTAGGGCAGGAAGTCGACGGGGCCGGAACCTGCGGCCCCGTCCGCCGACGTGGCCACGGCGGCGGACCCGACAACGAACAGGACGGTGAGCCCGATCGTCCACGGCGTGGAGCGCAGGGACCTCATCTTGATCCACTCGGAGACGAGCAGGTCGCGGAAGCGGGCCGGCGGCACGGCCGCCGGGGCGGTCGGGGTGGCCGGGGCGGTCGGGGTGGCCGGGGCGGTCGGGGTGCTCCGGTGGATGGGGGCGCGTGTGGTCATCAGGGTTGTCCTGCCAGGTAGTCGGTGCTGTCGGCGGTGAGTTCCATGAAGGCCGCCTCCAATGAGGCGGCACGGGTGGTCAGCTCGGCCAGCCGGATGCCGTGGTCGAAGGCGAGCGCTCCGATCCGGTCCGCCGAGAGCCCGGTCACGGCGAGCTTCTCGGCGCCCGCCGTGCCCTCCGGCTCGACCGAGGCGCCGGCCGCGCTCAGCACGGCTGCCAGCTCGGCGGCCTGCGGCGTCCCGACCACGACGCTGCCGCGGGTGCCGCGGGCGGCGAAGTCCCGTAGCGGCTCGGCAGCGATGAGGCGGCCCCGGCCGATGACGACCAGCTGATCAGCGGTGTTCTCCATCTCCGACATCAGGTGACTGGAGAGGAAGACCGTGCGCCCCTCGGCGGCCAGGCGCCGGAAGAGCCGGCGTACCCAGAGCACGCCCTCCGGGTCCATGCCGTTGATCGGCTCGTCGAACATGAGCACGGGCGGGTCGCCGAGCAGGGCGGTGGCGATGCCCAGTCGCTGCTTCATGCCGAGGGAGAATCCACCGATGCGGCGGTTCGCCACCTCGGCCAACCCCACCTCCTGAAGCACCTCGCCCACCCGGTGCCGCCCGATGCCGTTGCTGCGGGCCAGAGCGGACAGGTGAGCCGTCGCGCTGCGTCCTCCGTGGACCTGTCCGGCGTCCAGGAGGGCGCCGACGTGCCGCAGTCCGCGCGGGTGGCGGTGGAAGGGGACGCCGCTGACGGTGGCGGTGCCGGCGGTGGGGGCGTCCAGGCCGAGGATCATCCGCAGGGTGGTGGACTTGCCGGCTCCGTTGGGGCCGAGGAATCCGGTGACCTGGCCCGGCCGCACGGTGAAGGACAGCCGGTCGACGGCGGTCTTGCCGCCGTAGCGCTTGGTGAGTTCTCTGACTTCGATCACGGCACCCACAGTGGCGAGCGAACTCCCGTCCGGGCATGGGCCCGTGGGCGACAATCGGGCGGGCCGCCTCAGCCCGTGGCCGTACGTCCCGGGGCTGATGCCACGCCGGCGGTGGCCGGTTAGTCTCGCGGCGTGAATCCCCTGACGCCCACTTTGCTGCCCGCGCCCGTCGCACACCGCGGCGTTGGTCCCGAGAGAGCACACCGCCGATGACGGGAACAAGGGCCGTGGCCTGGGCGGGAGGCGCCTCCTATGTCCTCACGGTGGGCCTGCTGGTGGGGGCCGCGCCGCGGGCGTCGGGCGCGGTCCACGGAGTGGGGGCGCTGCTGGCCGGGTGCCTGCTCGTCGGCGTCGTACGACGGATGCCGCCGGCCGCTCTGGCCATGGCGCTCCTCGGATCCACTGCTGTGGTGGTAGGCCCTCCGAGTTCCGTCCCTGAGGGCCCGGCGGCGTCCTATCAGGGCCAGTTCCTGTCGTTTCTGGCGGTGGACCTCGTGCTGGGCTTCATCGTCGCCACCTGCGCAGGGCGCGCTTCGACGGTCGCCGTGGCCGTGGCCGGTGCCGTGCAGCTTCTGGTGATCGGGGGTTTCTCGCACGGGGACGGCCTGGCCGTCAACGGGGTGATGGCTCTTCTGGCGATGGCCGCGTCCTGCATGGCCGGTCTGCTGAGCCGCGAGCGCCGCGAGCACGCGGCCGCGCTGCGCGCACAGGAGGTGGCCGAGGCCGTGACCGCCGAACGGCTGAGGATCGCACGGGAGTTGCACGACATGGTCGCCCACAGCATCGGCGTCATCGCCATCCAGGCCGGCATGGGCAGCCGGGTCATCGAGACCCAGCCGGCACAGGCGCGCGAGGCTCTGCGGGCCGTCGAGGACACCAGCAGAGAGACCCTGTCGGGCCTTCGGCGCACGTTGGTGTCGCTCCGCCAGGCCGATCGGGGCGCGAGCGCCTCGGAGCAGTCACCGCTCGCGCCCTCACCGGGGCTGGCGGACGTCGAACGGCTGGCGGCGGCGACCGCGGTCGCGGGGGTCCGCGTCGACGTGCGCCGCAGCGGGAGGCAGCGTCCCGTGCCGGCCGACATCGACCTGTCCGCCTACCGCATCGTGCAGGAAGCGCTGGCCAACGTGGTCCGGCACGCGGGTACCGGGAGTTGCCGTGTGGCCATCGACTACGGAGAGCGGGAACTGTCCGTGGAGGTCGTCGACGAGGGGCGCGGCGCCGACGAGAACGGCTCGGCCCACGGCTTCGGCATCATCGGGATGCGGGAGCGGGTCGGCCTGCTGGGCGGCCGTCTCAGCGCCGGACCGCGCCCCGAGGGCGGCTTCCGGGTGGCTGCCGGGCTGCCGCTGCCCGCACCCGTGGCAGTTCCGGCGGAGGCCCGATGACCGTCCGGGTGGTGCTCGCCGACGACCAGCCGTTGGTTCGGTCCGGTCTCCGGGTGATCATGGCCGATCACGCCGACCTGGAGGTCGTCGGTGAAGCCGCCACCGGCGCCGAGGCGGTTCAGCTGGTCAGGGAGGTCTGCCCCGACGTCGTGGTCATGGACATCCGCATGCCCGGCATGGACGGGATCGAGGCCACCCGTCTGATCACGGCCGGTCCGGCGACCGCACGCGTCCTCGTCCTGACCACCTTCGACGAGGACGAGTACGTCTACGGATCGCTCCGGGCCGGCGCGAGCGGCTTCGTGGTCAAGGACATGGCGCTGGACGACATCCTCGCGGCGATCCGTGTGGTCGCCGCCGGTGACGCGCTGATCGCGCCGGGCGTGACCCGTCGTCTGATCGCGGACTTCGTCGAGCGTCCCGCGGCCGGTCCGCGGCGCTCCCCGCGGCCGGTCGAGGGCATCACCGAGCGGGAACGGGAAGTGCTGACCCTGGTCGGGCGCGGCCGGTCGAACACCGAGATCGCCGAGGAACTCTTCATCACGGTGGCCACCACGAAGTCGCATGTGTCACGGCTGCTCACCAAACTGGGCGCCCGGGACCGGGTCCAGCTCGTCATCACCGCCTACGAGACGGGGCTCGTCACACCGCCGGGCTGACGGTGAACGGCCTCGGAGCCCTAGGGACGGTCAGGGGATGCCGTGGGCCGGGGGGAGGCTTAGCGTGCTGGAGGGGGTTCCCTTCGGAAGGAACACCATGAAGCTCGACGCGCCCGTGCCCGGCGGGCCCTGCTGGGCCGAGCTGGGAACCAGTGAGCTTGAGGTGGCGAAACGGTTCTACGCGGAACTGTTCGGTTGGCGTGCGGAGACGGATCCGCGGCAGAAGGCGGGCGGCTACACGGTCGCGCACCTCGGCAGGGCGGCCGTCGCGGCGCTGACTCCCCTGTACCAGGAGGCACAGCCGTGCGCCTGGAACGTGTCGTTCGCGGTGACCGACGCGGATGTCAGCGCCCGGCTGGTCACGGAGGCCGGCGGCAAGGTGCTGGTCGGACCGATGGGCGTCTTCGAGGTGGGTCGTTTCGTGGTCGCCCTCGACCCGGGCGGCGCCGCGTTCCAGCTGTGGCAGGCCCGGGCCTTCCCCGGCGCCGGGCTGTTCAACGCGCCCGGCTCGCTCGGCTGGGTCGAGCTGCTGACCCGGGATCCCGAGCGGGCGGAGACCTTCTACACCACCGTGTTCGGCTGGACCGTCAGTCCCTCCGAGAACTATCTGCAGTGGGGCGTCGGCGGCGCCGACTTCGGCGGCATGATCACGATGGACGACAAGTTCCCGCCCGAGGTGCCGCCGCACTGGCTGCCGTACTTCGCGGTGGCCGACGTGGAGGCCTCCACGCAGACCGCGCTCGGGGCGGGCGGCACCGCCCTCATGGAGCCGACCTCGGTACCGGACGGTCCGCGGATCGCCGTGCTGCGGGACCCCCTGGGCGCGGTGTTCGGCGTGTATCGGGCCGGAGACGAGGGGTGAGCCCGGACCGGTTGCGTTGAAGTCGTCGGTCGCCGCCGACCAGCGTCTGTGGAGCGGGGTCGACGAGGCGCTCAGACCCGCAGCGTCCGCATGAGCCCCTCCAACCGGCTCAACAACTCGCCCAGCAGGTCGGCCAGTTCGCCCTGCCGGTCCCCGTCCAGGGCGGCCAGTACGGCGCTCTCGTAGGCGAGTTGCTCGGGCATGATGCCGTCGACGAGGTCACGTCCGGCGCCGGTGAGACGGAGGTGGGCGACGCGGCGGTCGCGCGTGTCGCCGCGCCGCTCCACCAGACCGCGTTCGGTGAGCTGCTTGAGGCGTTTGGTGACGGCGGCTCCGGAGGAGAAGGTCTCGCGGGCCAGTTCGCCGGGGGTCAGCTCGTGGCCGGTGCGGCGCAGCGCGCCGAGCAGGTCGAACTCGGGGCGGCTCAGGCCGGCCCGGCGCAGGGGTGCGTCCTCGGCCTGCTGAAGGAGGGCGGCACAGCGGTTGACCCGGCCGATGATCTCCATGGGCGCGGTGTCGAGCTCGGGCCGCACGGCCTGCCACTGCCGTACGACGGCGGCAACCGTGTCGTTCCTCTCCGGGCCACCGGAATCCGGCCACGCCCCGCTCCCCCCGTCGGCCGTGGGGTGTTCTCGGGGTGTTTCGTCCGTCGTGGGGTCCTGGGAGCCGTCCCCTCTCCCGTTCTCGGCCGCCGCCCGTCCCTGCGTCGCCGTCATCGCCGCGCGTCCTCCGCTTTCGTACTCGCGTCCCGGTCCAGGAGCAGCCCCTGGCGCCGTACCGTCGCCGCGAGCGTACGGTGTCCGCACGGTTCGGCCGTCACGACCCGCTCCTCGGGCAGGGCGCGCTGCCCCCACTCGCCGGACGCCGCGTCGGCGGTGGCGCGCAGCTCGACCAGCGCGGCGCTGAGGCCGCGGCGGGCGCATTCCAGGGCGCCAGGGGTCGGCCGGCGCTCCGCCAGGAGGCGGGCGGCGTGCTCGCGGGCCCGTTCGACGGCCGTCAGGGCGTGTCCGAGGCGGTCGCCGGCCCGGCGGTTGGTGACGGCGACCGCGGCGAGGAAGCCGACCACGGCGCCCACGAGGGTGTCGACGAGCCGCTCGGTGATCAGCAGACCGGAGTCCTGGACCTGCGCGAACTCGGTGATGAGCAGCGCCATCGGGGTCACGCAGACGCTGCCGAGCCAGTAGTTGCGGCCCATCAGCGCCTCGGCGCCGAAGTTGAGGGCGAGGCGGATCAGGACGAGGGCCGCAGGGTGGACGTGGGCGAGCGGGGCCGGCGCGGCGAACGCGAGGACGCCGACGAGGTTGCCGACGACGCGCTGGACTCCGCGGCTCCAGGTGAGGACGACGTTCGCCTGGTAGAGGGAGGCGGCGGTGACCAGGGCCCAGTACGGGCGGCCGACACCGAGGGCGAGGGAGGCGTATCCGGCGGGGGCGCAGCCGAGCGCCGTGCGTACGGCGATCGGCGCGAGGTGGCCGAGGCGATGCCGCAACGACGTCCGGCCGGTGGCGAGTTCGGCGTCGAGGCCGTGGAGCTCGTCGTCGTCGACGAGGTCGGCCGGATGCGGGACCGGGCCGGTGGCACGCAGTTCGCGGGCCCTGTCGCGCAGCCGGGCCGGGTCGTTGTCGGCGGGGGCCGCGAGGGCGATCTCGGCTCGGCCGAGGAGTCGTTCCAGGGCGCGGCGCGTCTCGCCGGCGCGGGCCGACAGGAGGGACTGCCAGGCGGCGTGCACGGCGGCGGCCGCGGCGGCACGCGTCGGGGCGTGACCCTCGTCGGCGTCGTCCGTGGCAGCGTGCGCGGCGGCCGCGGTCAGGGCGTGGGCGGTGGCACGGCGCTCGGAACCGTGCGGCCGGGACAGTCGGGGCGCCATGCCGCGGTGGGGCACACAAGTTAATTTAACGTGTGTTTTACTTATGAAATACTGCGGCACCTGCCGTGCTCCGTCGAATGCTCCCCGTGTACACCCTTGCGCCCGCGTGTGCGTGGCGTGGTCCGGCGTGGCGTGGGCATCGAATTCCTCGACGGGGAACGTCGAGCGGGAGGTGCGCGTGCACGGACCGGCTTCGCCCGGCTGGCTGCTGGTCGCGCTGTGTGCGGCGACCGGGGCCTACTGTCTGCTGCGGATGCGCAGCGCCGTCGAGGAACAGCGCAGGGCCGCGGGCGGCGAGGCGCTGATGGGCTTCGGGATGGCCGCGATGGCCGTGCCCCCGGCCGTGTTCACCCCACCGGCGTGGGCCTGGCCGGCGTATACGGCGGTGTTCGGCGCGGCGGCACTGCGGACCCTGTGGGCCCTGCGGGCGGCCCGTACGAACCCGCACCACCTGCACCACCTGGTGGGGACCGGGGCGATGGTCTACATGGCGGCCGCGATGGCCGCCTCGCCCTCGTCCTCGCCGGCGCACGCACACGGGCACGCGCACGGCGGCTCGGGGATCCCGCTGCTGACGGGCGCGCTGCTGCTGTACTTCACCGGGTACGTCCTGCTCTCCGGAGTCCGACTGCTGCCCGTGCCCGGGGCGGGCGGAGCCGCCCTCGCGTGGGGCGACCGGCCCGAGGTGGCGCGCGCCTGCCGGCTGGCGATGGGCGTCGGGATGCTCGCCATGCTGCTGACGATGTGATCCCCCGCCCCAACCGCCGGACGGGCGGCGGCAGTCCGTGTGTCCGGGCGTGGTCTGCGTCACTTCGCCGTGACAAGTCGTACCCCTGAGCAGCACGCCGCTCATAGGGTGCTGTCCATGATGGTCCCCGCGGTCCTGCTGCTGCTCGGCGCCCTGACCGCCGTCGTCGGCCCCCGGCTGATCGCCCGGGCCGACTGGCCGGACCACGAACCGGTGGTGGCCCTGTGGGCGTGGCAGTGCGTGGTGGCGGCGGTCCTGCTGTGCTGCGCGCTGTCGATGACGCTCAGCGCGGCGGCGGCCTGGCACGCGGTGCGCGGCCAGGTCTTCGCACCGGCCCCTTCGCCGGTCGTGGAGGCGTACGCACTGGGTGCGGCCGGTCCCTGGGCGGCGGCGACCGCGGTGACGCTCGCGTGCGGCGGGCTGTGGAGCGGGGCGATGCTGGTGCGGGAGGTGCTGCGCAGTCGGGCCCGAGCCCGGTCCCGGCGCGCTGAACTCCGGCTGCGTGCCCCGCTGTTGCCGGGCGAGGAGTTCGCCAGGGGGCGGCTGCTCGTACTGGAGGGCGAGCGTCCCGACGCCTGGTGGCTGACCGGCGCGGAACCCCGACTGGTCATCACGACAGCCGCGTTGCGGCGATTGAAGGGCCGCCGGCTCGATGCGGTGCTCGCGCACGAACAGGGGCACGCCCAGGCGCGGCACGACTGGTTGCTGCACTGCTCGACGGCGCTGGCCACCGGGTTCCCGCAGGTGCCGGTGTTCGCCGCGTTCCGCGACGAGATGCACCGGCTGGTCGAGTTGTCCGCCGACGACATGGCCTCCCGCCGCTTCGGGCGACTGACGACCGCGCTGGCGCTGGTGGAACTCAACGAGGACCGGGGCGTGTTCGGCCCCTCCCCCACCCCGCAGGCCCATCTCCCGCAGCGCGTGCACCGGTTGCTCACCCCGCCCGACCGCCTCACCGCCGCCCGAAGACTCCGCCTGACGGCAGCGGCCTCCCTGGTACCGGTGATCCCCGTGCTGGTGACCCTGGTCCCAGGCCTGCGGGCACTGGGCTGACCGCCCACTGCCCGGGAAACCGTCGCTCCACGGCTGGAATCAGCCCCCCGAAGGCCGGAACCAGCGCCCCTGTGGCCAGGGCGAGCCCCCGGGTTCGCCTCTCGCCCCCCGGTTCGGCGAGGATCGACCCATGCCCAACCCGTCCGTCGACTCCCCGCCCCGTCCCCGGCTCCGCCCCGGCGCCCTGCGCCCGGCCCTCCGCAGCGCCCTGGTCCTTGGTGTGTGCTCCGGTCTGCTCCTCGTCCTGGTCGCAGTCCAGTGGCATCCGCTGATCTCCGTCGACGGCGACATCTCCCGCACCGCCCACCGCTGGGCCGTCGCCGCCCCCGACGTCACCCAGGCCTGCCGCATCCTCACGGACTGGGTCTGGGACCCCCTGACCATGCGTCTGCTCGGCGCGGCGGTCGCCGTATGGCTGGTGTGGCGGCACGCGGCCTGGTGGACGGCCGGGTGGCTGGTCGTCACGTCGGTGCTGGGCACGCTGATCCAGCAGGGCCTCAAGGCCGGGGTCGGCCGGGCCCGTCCGGTGTGGCCCGACCCCGTCGACTCCGCGCACTACGCCGCGTATCCCTCCGGGCATGCGCTCACCGCGACCGTGGTGTTCGGCCTCCTGCTGTGGCTGCTGCACCGGCACGGCGTCGGGCCCGTCATATGGCGTACGGCGCTGGCGGTGGCGGTGGTCTCCGTGGTGGGCGTGGGGCTGACCCGGATCTGGCTGGGCGTGCACTGGCCGTCGGACGTCCTGGGCGGCTGGCTGCTGGGGGCGCTACTGGTGACGCTGGCGATCGCGGCACAGCAACGGCAGCGGGGGGGCGGTCGTGACCGGAGCGGGGTGAGGTGTGGCGAGCTGTCGCGGGACGCCGGCTCGCCATCCCGCAAGCAGTAGCCTCAGGCCACTTTCAGAGGAAAAGCGCGCCCACTCTGGACGATCCCCCGCGTCGCCCAGAGCAGGCGGCAACCCGGCGCGCTCCATCGGGAGTGGACCGGGAGGCCCTGAGTATAGTTGGCTGCCAGCCAGTCAACGCAGGAGTTACAGGATGTCCCCGCGCAGCGCCTCGGTCAATGAAGAATTGCGGCGGCGTTCCCGGGAGCGGCTCCTGCAGGCGGCGGTGGAGCTGGTGAGCGAGCGCGGGTACGAGGCGACGACCCTCGCCGACATCGCGGACCGGGCCGGCTCCGCGCGCGGTCTGGTGTCGTACTACTTCCCCGGCAAGCGGCAGTTGGTGCAGTCGGCCGTGCACCGGCTGATGCACTGCACACTGCTGGAGGCGCTGGAGCGTGAGCCGCGCGCCGAGGACGGCCGGGAGCGGATGGCGCGGGCCATCGACGCGATCCTGGGCCTGACCCGGGACCGTACGGTGCTGATGCGCCAGCACATGGCGGGGCTGCTGCAGGCCGAGGGGTTCGTGCAGTGCCCGGAGCAGCAACGGCTGGCCGAGCTGCTGCGGGACACCGCTGTCCGGCACGGGGCGCAGGACGTCGACCACGACTACCCGATGCTGCGCTCCCAGCTGATGGGAGCCGTCTACGCGATGGTGCTGCCCAATGTGCCCCTGCCGCTCGCGGCCCTGCGCGCCGAGCTGTTCGCGCGCTACCGGCTCGACTGGGAGCAGGGGGTCCCGCCGGACGCCGAGGCGCCCGGCGGGAGATGTGACACCGATCTGTCGCGGTTCTTCGCGACGGACCCGGCTGCCGGGGATCAGTCGAAGTAGTCCGGCTGCGTCTGGACGTTGAGCTCGCGCAGGTGGACCCGCTTCGCCGGATCCGTGCGACGGTCGTCGAGCTTCAGCACGTCGAAGCCCTTGGCGATGTCGTTGGAGTAGATGTAGCCGTTGTAGTAGTACGCCGACCACGCGCCGCCGGTCTGCAGGGTCGTGGTGCTCAGCGGGCCGCGCTCGAAGTAGGCGATCTCCTTCGGATTCGCCGAGTCGGTGAAGTCCCAGACGGAGACGCCGCCCTGGTACCAGGCCTGGACCATGAGGTCCTTGCCCTTGACCGGGATCAGCGAGCCGTTGTGGGCGACGCAGTTCTCGGTGTCCGCCTGGTGGCGCGGGATCTTGTAGTAGCCGCGGAAGACGAGCTTGCGCTTGTCGCCCTTGCCGACGATGTCGTAGATGCCGTCGGCGCCGCGGTTCGGGCCGGTCGCCTCGTTGCAGGTGGCCGCACCACCGCCGCCGAGCTCGTCGGTGAACACGACCTTGTTCGCCTTCTGGTTGAAGGTCGCCGAGTGCCAGAACGCGAAGTTGACGTTGTCCTGGACCTGGTCGATGACCTTCGGGTGCTCCGGGTCCTTGATCGAGAACAGGATGCCGTCACCCATGCAGGCGCCGGCCGCCAGGTCCTTCTCCGGCAGTACGGTGATGTCGTGGCAGCCGGTGGTCTTGGAGACGCCGGGGTTCGTGGGGGCGCCGGGGTTGCCGCCGCCGTCCGGGCCCTCGCCCGGGAACAGCACGGGGAAGCTCACGACCGCCGCCTCCTCGGGCGCCTTGCGCGGCACCTTGATGACCGAGATGCCGTCGTGCGGAGGCTGGCAGTCGGGGTAGGCGGCGTTCGGCGAGTACGAGGAGACGTAGATGTAGACGTTCTTGCGCTCGGGCACCAGGGTGTGCGTGTGCGAGCCGCAGGCGGTCTCCACGGCGGCGACGTACTTCGGGTTCGCCTTGTCGCTGATGTCGAAGACCTTCATGCCCTCCCAGGAGGACTTCTCGGTCACCGGCTGTGTGGTGCTGTTGCAACTGCTGTCGCTGCGCGAGGAGTCGGTCGACAGGAAGAGCAGGTTGCCGGAGACGGAGATGTCGTTCTGCGAGCCGGGGCAGAGCACCTGGGCCACGGTCTTCGGGGACTTCGGGTTGCTGATGTCGAAGATGCGGAAGCCGTCGTAGTTGCCGGAGAAGGCGTACTTGCCCTGGAAGGCCAAGTCCGAGTTGGTGCCCGGCAGGGCGTCCTTGGGGATGTTCGTCAGATGCTCGATGTTGGCGGAGTGGACGATCTCGTCCTGCCCGGGTATCTCGCCCGCCGCGATCGCCTCGGCCCGGACGCCCTGGGACACCTCGCGCTGCACGGCCGGACCGTCCCCCGGGTCGGGGGTCGCGGCCGCCGGCACCGCGGTCAGAAGCGCTGCCAGAAGTCCGCCGCACGCGGCTGCGACTCCCAGCCGTCTGCGGCGTGTTCGGGGATCGTTCAACAGGGTCACTGCATCCTCCCTCGTCGCCGTTCGCACAGGAACGGTTCACGGTGCTCCGAAGTATCGTCTTCATCATGCACATATCAACGGTTGGCAACGCACTCGTAATGAATCTTTCTGGTCAGCAATGCGGCCGGTGAAGCGACCAGTGATGCGAAGATCCCTACGAGGACGGGTCCCCGTCCCAACTCGCCTGCCCCAGGAGGTCGTTGTGCTCGTTCGCCGCGTGCCCCTCGTCACAGCCTCGCTGCTGCTCGCACTCGCCCTCACGGGCTGCGACTCCGGGAAGGACACCAAGTCGAGTGCGGCAAGAGGGCCTTCGGTGATCGCGCCGGGCAAGCCGGGCGAGGCGAACCGGACCCTCTCCGCCCAGGACGCGGCCGAGCAGCGCGTCGACGACGACACGCCCAACTCGGCCGACGTGGCCTACGCGCAGAAGATGATCGAGCACCACGCACAGGCACTGGAGATGACCGAACTCGCCCCGGGACAGGCCCAGTCGACCACCGTCAAGGGGCTCGCGGCGCGGATCGGAGCCGCACAGGGGCCGGAGATCGAGGCCATGAAGGCCTGGCTCACGACATATGGCAAGGAAACGGCGAGCAGCGGTCACCAGCACACGGCGATGCCCGGGATGGCCACCGAGGCACAGTTGGCCAATTTGCGTGCGGCGCGCGGCAAGGCGTTCGACGCGCTCTTCCTCACGCTGATGATCACCCACCACGAGGGCGCCCTCGCCATGGCCACGGAGGTCAAGACGCAGGGCAACAACGTGCGGATCGAGGAGATGGCGGACGACGTGATGGCCCAGCAGACGAGTGAGATCACACGGATGCGCGCCATGCAGTGAAGCCGACCACCTTACTCAGCGTCGAGCGTGGCGTGGCGTCAGGTATCCGGCGTCCCGCGCCTGTGAGATCAGCCTCAGGGACCGGCGTCGGCTGTGCCCGGTCGCGCACATGACCGCGAGGACGGGATCCACGCCCTCGTCCTGCGCGGCGCGGTACTCCTGCGCCACCAGCCGCCGCCCCTCGGCGCCGCGCGGCCAGGCCGGGCGGGCGCGGCGGACGGCCGGGGGCTCGTCGGCGTACGCCGCGACACCGGCATCCACGGCGCGCTCCGTGACGTCCGCGCCCTCCGTCTCGGGGACAGTGCCGCCGCAGTTCTCGAACAGCGGGCCCTCGATCCACTCCGCGAGCACCGTCAGATCGACGAGGGACAGGGCCGGCTGGGCCCGGATGTCCTCGATGGAGACGCGGCCCTCGGAGACGACGGCCAGCAGCTCGACGTGCGCCCCGTCGGCGAACGCCAGCCGGACATGGAACCAGGAAGTGGCGTCCCCACCCTCCCGGACCTCCCACGCGGGCCACACGGACACCGCGCCGTCCTCGGCGGAACGATCAGAAAGATTAAGAAACGATGCTTCTAGCACACACGGAACGTAACCTCATGATCACTTTCCATACGAACGAACACGCGCGCGTCGCAACCGCACAGCACCCTGTCAGCGGAGCGACCATGGTGCGATGCTGGAGTCACCAGCGATCTCCTCCGACCCAAGGGGTAAGGAGTTCCGCCCGTGCTGCGTGTCGCCGTCGTCGGCTCCGGGCCGAGTGGGGTCTACACCGCCCAGAGTCTGGTTCAGCAGGACCCCGAGGTGCTCGTCGACGTCCTGGACCGGCTGCCGTGCCCGTACGGGCTCGTGCGGTACGGCGTCGCCCCGGACCACGAGAAGATCAAGTCGCTCCAGCAGAACCTGCGCGCGGTGCTGGAGCACGAGCGGGTGCGCTTCCTCGGCGGGGTCCGGGTCGGCGCGGGCGGGGTGCCCGTGGCCCGGCTGCGCCGGCTCTACCACGCGGTCGTGTACTGCGTGGGCGCCGCGACGGACCGCCGCCTCGGCATCCCCGGCGAGGAGCTGCCGGGCAGCTGGTCGGCCACGGAGTTCGTGTCCTGGTACAGCGCGCATCCGGACGCCGCCGTCGGCCGGTTTCTGCAGGACGTTCACTCGGCCGTCGTAGTCGGCGTGGGGAATGTCGCGGTGGACGTCACCCGGATCCTGGCCCGGGGCGCGGCCGAGCTGAGCCCCACCGACATGCCGCAGGCGGCGCTGAACGCGCTGGCGGCCGGCACGGTGACCGAGATCCACATGGTGGGCCGGCGCGGCCCCTCCCAGGCCCGCTTCACCACCAAGGAGCTGCGCGAGCTGGGCGGACTGCCGGACACCGAGGTGGTCGTGGACGAGGCGGAACTGGCGCTGGACCCGGCCTACGGCGATCCGTCCGCACTACCGGCGGCGCAGCGGCGCAACGTGGAGGTGCTGCGCGGCTGGGCGTCGGCGCCGGCCCGCGACGCCCGGCGACGGATCCGGCTCCGGTTCTTCCTCCGGCCCGTCGAACTGCGCGCCGACGGGGGCCGGGTGGGTGCGGTGCACTTCGAGCGAACCGTCCCGGACGGCCACGGCGGAGTGACAGGCACCGGCAGGTACGAGGACGTCGAGGCGCAGTTGGTGCTGCGGTCGGTGGGGTATCGCGGGGTGCCGCTGGAGGGGCTGCCGTTCGACCCGGAGCGGGGCACGGTGCCGCAGCTCGCCGGGCGGGTGCTGCGCGAGGGCGCGGTCACGCCGGGCGAGTACGTGGCAGGCTGGATCAAGCGGGGCCCGACCGGCGTCATCGGCACCAACCGGCCGTGCGCGAAGGAGACGGCGACGTCCCTGCTGGAGGACGCCCCCGACCTCGTGCGGCGGGAGCTGCCCGGCGATCCGCTCGCGGAGTTGCGAGCCGCCGGGGCCGAGCCCGTCGAGTGGGCCGGATGGCTGGCGATCGAGCGGGCCGAGGCGGAGCTGGGCGCCTCACTGGGACGGAACGTGGTGAAACTGCCGGACTGGGCGTCGCTGCGGGCCGCGGCGAACCCGACGGGGATCGGTGTACAGGACACACAGCCGCAACGTCCGTGAAATCAACAAACTGTTCAAGACTCGTACGGTCTCGTGCAGTGCGGATGCCGCCGCCCCCTTCCCCCGCCGCTCTGGAGTGCCCATGGCCACGACCGCGCCCGTTCATCCCGTCGACGAGGTGCCGCCCGTACGCCAGTTGGCCGCGTTCGGCCTTCAGCATGTGCTCGCGATGTACGCGGGCGCGGTCGCCGTGCCCCTGATCGTGGGCGGTGCGATGAAGCTGTCGCCCGCCGACCTGGCGTATCTGATCACCGCCGATCTACTGGTGTGCGGCATCGCCACGCTCATCCAGTGTGTCGGCTTCTGGCGCTTCGGCGTCCGGCTGCCGATCATGCAGGGCTGTACGTTCGCGGCGGTGTCGCCGATGGTGCTGATCGGGACGACGGGCGGCGGGCTGCCCGCGATCTACGGCTCGGTGATCGTGGCGGGACTCGCGATCGTGCTGCTGGCACCCGTGTTCGGCAGGCTGTTGCGCTACTTCCCACCGCTGGTCACGGGCACGGTGATCCTGGTCATCGGTGTCTCGCTGCTGCCGGTCGCGGGCAACTGGGCGGCCGGCGGCGTCGGTTCGGCGGACTTCGGGGAGCCGAAGAACATCGGGCTCGCCGCGTTCGTGCTCGTGGTGGTGCTGGGCGTGCAGCGGTTCGCGCCGGTGTTCCTCAGTCGGATCGCGGTGCTGATCGGCATCGTGGTGGGGCTCGCCGTCGCGGTGCCGTTCGGGTTCACGGACTTCGACGGGGTCGGGGACGCCGACTGGGTCGGGATCAGCACGCCGTTCCACTTCGGCGCGCCCACGTTCGAGGCGTCGGCGGTCATCTCGATGCTCGTCGTGGCGCTGGTGACGATGACCGAGACGACCGGCGACCTCATCGCGGTCGGTGAGCTGACGGGCCGTGAGGTCGAGCCGCGCGGCCTCTCCGACGGCCTGCGCGCCGACGGCCTGTCGACCGTCCTCGGCGGTGTCTTCAACACGTTCCCGTACACGGCGTACGCGCAGAACGTCGGGCTGGTGGGCATGACCCGGGTGCGCAGCCGCTGGGTCGTCGCCGCCGCGGGCGGCATCCTCGTCCTGCTGGGGCTGCTGCCCAAGCTCGGCGCGGTGGTGGCGGCCGTGCCGGCGCCGGTGCTGGGCGGCGCCGGGCTCGTGATGTTCGGGACCGTGGCCGCGAGCGGTCTGCGCACGCTGGCCGGGGTCGACTTCAAGGACAACCACAACCTCACAGTGGTGGCCGTGTCGGTCGCGATGGGCATGCTGCCGGTCGGCGTGCCCACGATCTACGCGAAGTTCCCCGACTGGTTCCAGACAGTGATGAACAGCGGCATCAGCGCAGGCTGCGTGACGGCGATCGCGCTCAACCTGCTCTTCAACCACCTTCCCTCGCCGGCCGGTTCGGCGCCCAAGCCGGTCCCCCTCTCCCCCGCCGGCGGGGAACAGCCCGCCGGGCAAGAGGCTGTCTGAGGTGGCCCGCTGGGCAGCCGGGCACGCCGGCCGCCCATGGACGCGGGGTCTCAACTCTTCGTGCAGGCAGCTCCGTTGAGCGTGAAGGAGCCGGGGGCGGCGCTGTCGCCCGTGTGGTTCGCCTGGTAGCCGATGGTGACGCTCGCGCCCGGCGCGAGCGTGGCGTCGTACGTCGCGTTCGTCGCCGTCACCGCTCCGGAGGCAGGAGCGTATGTGGCGCCCCAGCCGTTGGTGATGGTCTGGCCGGTGGGCAGGGTGAAGCCGAGCTGCCAGCCGTTGACGGTGGCGGCGCCCGTGTTGGTGAGGGTCACCGAGGCGGTCAGACCGGTGCTCCAGGCGTTGGTCGTCGCACTCACCCTGCAACTGCCGGGCTCGGGTTGCGGCGCGGGACCCGAGGCGTCCAGGCCGAAGAAGGTCAGCACGCGGGCGGCCATGCCCCAGGCGTACAGGTTGTGGCCGACGCCCTGGAGACTGATGGCCTCCACCGGGGCCTGGTCACCCGTGCCACCGTACCGGGTGCGGGTCCAGCCCGAGGCGGGCGTGTCGGTGGCGGACGGGGTCTGGCTCACACCCCGCACATTGGTCCACTGCTTGATCGCCTCGCCGAAGTTGGGGTAGCGCAGCACGTCGTCCTCGGTGCCGTGCCAAAGCTGCACGCGCGGCCGGGTCCCGGTGTAGCCGGGGTAGGCGCCGCGGGCGAGGTCGCCCCACTCCTGTGCGGTGTGGATCACGGTGCCGCCGGAGCAGGCGCTGTTCCACTCGGATCCGTCGGTGGTGGCGAAGCAGCCGAACGGGACCCCGGAGAAGGCGGCTCCTGCGGCGAACACGTCGGGATAGTCGCCGAGCAGGACGTTGGTCATCATCGCCCCGGAGGAGATGCCGGTGACGTAGACGCGTCCGGTGTCGGCCGCGTAGGTGGCGCTCACCCAGTCGATCATCGACTTGATGCCGACGGGGTCGCTGCCACCGCCGCGCTTGAGCGCCTGGGGGGAGGAGACGTCGAAGCACTTGCTGCTGCGGGTGACGGACGGGTAGACGATCACGAACCCGTACTGGTCGGCGAGTTGGGCGTACTCGGTGCCGGAGTACATCGCGGGCCCGGAACCGCCGCACCAGTGGACGGCGACGAGAACGGCCGGGTGCGCGGTGACGGTGGCGGGTGCGTACACGTACATCTGGAGGTTGCTGGGGTTGGCTCCGAAGCCGGTGACCTCGGTGAGGGTGGCTGCGGGGACCGGCGCGGCGGCCTGGGCGCGGGCGGTGGCCGCGGGTGCGGTCAGCAGCGCGGCGGCGAGCAGGAGCAGCAGTGCGCCGAACAGCGAACGCAGCGCTCTCCCGGGGGAGTTGGACACGTGCTTGCCCCTTTCTGATAGCGGCTCGGGGGACGTCGTACGTGTGGTGCGGGCGAGGAAGGGCGGGTACGGGCGGAGTCCGTATGGATCAACACGCCCTAGGGCGTGTTTCGAAAGTGGCGTCGTCCGCCCGGAGGGCGGGGCCCGCGGCGTCTGGTGCGGTGCATCGCAAGGCGGAGGGTCGTCCGCGTACTGGGCGTACGCGGACGATCCC
>NZ_JBITJV010000039.1:0-19511 GCF_044460385.1 Streptomyces sp. NPDC050121
CACCCCCCAGGTCATCCGTTCGACAGGGGGGAACAGTCATGCCGGGCCCGGAGGCCAGCGGTCCTCTTGCAGGACCGCGGAAAACATAACGGGGGCGTACACCGCAAGGCCCGCCAGGTCCAGGTCGGATGTCGTGACGGCGCGCACCGCGGCGCGGTTGTCCCGGTCGTTGCCGGTGGTGAAGAGGTCGGTGGTGAACACCGCGCGCGGGAGGGCTCGGGAGAGCACGCGCGCGTGGGCCGACGCCGTCCGCGTCCTCGTACGGCTCCCCGATCACCTCGGGGAGTGTCGTGCCGAGGCCGCTGACCAGGAACGCGGTGACGTTCAGGCGCTGCCAGGTCTCCAGGTCCTCGCGCAGCAGGACAGCGATCTTCGTGTCGAAACGCATCGGTTCGGTGCTCACCATCGGTTCAGTGCTCATGCTTCGAGACTGCCGATCGTCCTACGGCGCCGTCTTGTACGTTCTTTGCATGGCCGCCCGGCAGGAAGTCTTCTACGACCAGGCCCATCTCACCCGGCACTTCCGGAAGTTGGTGGGCGTCACACCGGGGCGGTACGCGCAGGCCCCTACTGCTCCGCCTGCCCCTTCGTGAGGTGCGTGAACGCGTCCAGGTTGCGGGTGGACTCGCCGCGGGAAACCCGCCAGGCGTACTCCCTGCGGATGGCGCTCGAGAAGCCGAGCTCCAGGAGGGTGTTGAAGGCGCCGTCGGCCGCTTCCAGGACCTGGCCCATGAGGCGGTCGACCTCGTCGGCGGTGACCGCGGCGAGCGGGAGGCGGGCGGTGACGTAGACGTCGCCGAGCTGGTCGACGGCGTAACTCACGCCGTACAGCTTGAGGTTGCGCTCCAGGAGCCAGCGGTGGACGCCGGGCTCGTTCTCGTCGGGGTGACGGATGACGAAGGCGTTCAGGGACAGGGAGTGGCGGCCCGCGATGAGGGAGACGGTCGTCTTGAGTTTGCGGGTGCCCGGTAGCTGGACCACGTACGTGCCGGGCGCGGAAATCTCCCACTCCAACTCCGCGTCCTTCAGGAAACCCTCGATGACCTGCGCGGCCGTCTTCTCCACGTCACCCATGCTCGGAGCGTACGCGACGGCGGTGGGCCTGGGCCGCGGCCGCGTAGACGTCGGCGGTGGCGGCGGCCGCGGTGTCCCAGCCGAAGGACTGGGCGTGCGCGGTGGCCGCCGCGCCCATCCGGGCGGGGAGTTCGGGGCCGTCGGCGAAACGCTCGAGCACGCGCGCGTAGCCGGCCGGATCGTGGCCCTGCACCAGGAAGCCCGTCTCGCCGTCCCGTACGGCCACCGGGAGTCCGCCGACCGAGGCCGCGAGGACCGGGGTGCCGGCGGCCTGCGCCTCTATGGCGACCAGGCCGAAGGACTCGCTGTAGGAGGGGACGACCAGCACCGACGCCGCCCGGAACCAGTCCGCGAGCTGGTCCTGGCCGACCGGCGGACGGAAACGGACGACGTCCGCGATGCCCAGCCGCGCCGCCAGCTTCTGCAGGCCCTCCGGCTTGGCGAGACCGCTGCCGCTGGGGCCGCCGACCACGGGGACGACGATGCGGGAGCGGAGCTCCGGCCGCTCGCCGAGGAGCACGGCCACGGCGCGCAGCAGGACGTCCGGGGCCTTCAGGGGTTGGATGCGGCCCGCGAAGAGGGGGACCAGGGCGTCCTGGGGGAGGTCGAGGCGGGCGCGAGCCGCGGCCCGGCCGTCGGCGGGGCGGAAGCGGTCGAGGTTGACGCCGGGGTGCACGACGGCGACCTTGCCGGGCTCGGCGTGGTAGTGCCGGACGAGTTCGTCGGCCTCCTCCGCCGTGTTGGCGATGAGACGGTCGGCCGCGTCGACGATCTGGGTCTCGCCGATGACGCGGGCGGCGGGTTCGGGGGTGTCGCCGTCGGCCAGGTTGGCGTTCTTGACCTTGGCCATGGTGTGCATGGCATGAACCAGGGGGGCGCCCCAACGCTGGGCGGCCAGCCAGCCCACATGGCCGGAGAGCCAGTAGTGCGAGTGGACGAGGTCGTAGTAGCCGGGGCGGTGACCGGCCCAGGCCTGCATCACGCCGTGCGTGAACGCGCACAGCTGGGCCGGGAGGTCCTCCTTGGCGAGGCCCTCGTAGGGGCCCGCGTCGATGTGTCGGACGAGGACCCCGGGGGCCAGTTCGACGGTCGGCGGGAGGCCGCCGGTGGTCGCGCGCGTGAAGATCTCGACCTCGATGTTGATCGCGGCGAGGCGCTGCGCGAGCTCGACGATGTAGACGTTCATGCCGCCGGCGTCGCCGGTGCCGGGCTGGTGGAGCGGTGAGGTGTGCACAGAGAGCATCGCGACGCGGCGGGGGCGGCGGTGGAGCCTGAGCCGCGAGGGGGCCGCCGGAGAGCGACGCCCGAGCCTGTTGGCGTACTGGCTCACGTGGCGTTCCTCCTTGCTGCGGGCATGCCGGACGGAGGGTTGTGCGCCCTCCAAGGGGGTGCAACATCGGAGGGAGGGGGTCCCATTCCGCGCGGACTCCGGCCGGGGCGGTTTTTGCCCAGCCGTTACCGTGAATCGCTCAACTGTTCGGGGGTGGTGCGCGTCGCGGGGCGGCGAACGCCGGACGGACCGGCGGTGGCGCCGCATTACCCTCGTGGGTATGACATCCCGCGCCCCCGCCCGCCCCGTGGGCACGGTCACGCGCGGGACGACCAATCCCAATCGGCTGCGCCGCATGGACCGCTGGATCGCCGCCGCGCACGGCCGTGAGCTGCGGCGGGCCGCCGATCCGGTCGCCGTCGACCTCGGGTACGGGGCCGCGCCCTGGACCGCCGTCGAGTTGCTGACGCGCCTGCGTTCCGTCGCGCCACGCGCGCGCGTAGTGGGCGTCGAGATCGAACCGGCCCGGGTCGCCGCCGCCGAGCCGTACGCGCGCGAGGGGCTGCTCTTCCGGCACGGCGGCTTCGAGATCCCCGTCCCCCAGCGCCCGCACCTCGTGCGCGCCGCCAACGTCCTGCGGCAGTACGACGAGGACGAGGTCGCCGCCGTCTGGGAGCGGCTGTGCGCGCGGCTCGCGCCGGCCGATCCGGCGACCGGGTCCCGCGGCGGGCTGCTCGTCGAGGGGACCTGCGACGAGATCGGGCGGCGGCACGTATGGGTCGCGCTCGGGCCGGAAGGACCGCGCACGATCACCTTCGCGACCCGGCTGGGGTCCCTGGAGCGACCCTCGGACCTGGCGGAGCGGCTGCCGAAGGCGCTGATCCACCGCAACGTCCCGGGTGAGCCGGTGCACGCCTTCCTGCGCGACTTCGACCGTGCCTGGGCGGCGGCCGCGCCCTACGCGTCGTACGGCGCCCGTCAGCGGTGGATCCGCGCGGTGCGGGACCTCACCGCCGACTGGCCGGTGACGGACGGGCCGACGCGGTGGCGGCAGGGAGAAGTGACGGTGCGGTGGGGGGCGTTGGCGCCCCGCCGTTGAACGCGAAGACCCGCGCCGCGGTTGAACGCGAAGACCCGCGCCGCGGTTGAACTCGAAGACCCGCGCCGCGGTTGAACACGAAGACGTACACCGCGGTTGAACGCGGTGACCGGCGCCGGAGGTGAACTCCGGACTTCGCCAAGGGCTCCCCAAGGTTCCTCAAAGTCGTCGGGAACGATCCCCGTGAGTTGTTCGTCACAATGACGGGGAGATCGTCATACCAGGGCGGGTGAAGGGGGAGGAACTGCGGGCGTCGGCACCTGTGTCATCGCTTCTGTCACCGCCTCTGTCGTTTTCGGTCGTGACGTGGCACGATCCCCCGAGAACCGTAAGTTACTGACGGTAAATCAGGTTTGGGGGACGGGGTATGGGTAGGGGCAAGCGCGGCCTGCTCGCGGCGGCCGTGGCCGTGGTCTGCGCGATCACCGTGCTGGGGGCTCCCGGCGCCGCGTTCGCCGCCCCCAGCGCTCCCGAACCCGGTGCCAGTCCCAGTCCCACCACGTCTGCGGGTTCTTCGGCCCCTCCGCTGCCCTCCACCGCGTCCAACAAGGACCTGGAGGCCGTCCGCACCAAACTCGAAGCGCTCTACCACGCCGCCGCGGTCGCCACCGACGCCTACAACGCGGCCGAGGAAGCGTCGAAGAAGCAGTCCGCGGAGATCGTCGAGCTGGCCAAGAAGATCGTCGCGGGTCAGGAGAAGCTCGACGACCTGAAGGACCGCGCGGGCGCCGCCGCCCGGGCCCAGTACCGCACCGGCGGCCTGCCGGACGAGGCACGGTTGATGCTGAGCGACAACCCGTCGGAGTTCCTCGACGGCGCGGGCCGGGTGCTCCAGGGCGAGCGCGCGACCAACGGCCTGATCGGCGAACTGACCCGCACCCAGCAGGACTTGGAGCAGTACTCCCAGGACGCCTCCGCCCAGTGGCAGAAGCTGGAGGACGGCCGCAAGACGAAGGCGGCGGCCCAGAAGAAGATCGAGACGGAGATCGCGGCGGCGGAGAAGCTCCAGTCCCAGCTGGAGAAGAAGGAGAAGGAGCGCCTCGAACAGCTGGAGAAGCAGGCCGCCCAGGAGGCGCAGACCGCCTGGCTGGGCACGGGCATCCTCAACGAGGTCAACGGCTCGGCCTCCGTACAGGGCCAGAAGGCCGTGCAGTTCGCCACCGCGCAGCTGGGCAAGCCGTATGTGTGGGGCGCCGAGGGCCCGGACTCCTTCGACTGCTCCGGACTGACCTCCGAGGCCTGGAAGAGCGCCGGGCAGCCCATACCGCGCACCTCGCAGGAGCAGTGGAAGCAGCTGCCGCACGTCGCGGTCGAGGACATGCGCCCCGGCGACCTGATCATCTACTTCGACGACGCCAGCCATGTCGCGCTGTACGTGGGCGACGGCTCGATCATCCACGCCCCGCGCCCGGGACGGACGGTCACGCTTGCGGGGGCGGGCTCGATGCCGATACTCGGGGTGGTCCGACCGGACGCGTGAGGGCGGCCACATGAAGTGAGCCACGTGACCCACGGCACCTTCGTCCGGCCCCCCAAACCCCTGGCGGACGTGACGTTCGTCATCTCGGCCCGACTCTCGCCCTGCCCAACTGCGGTACGGAACGCGGCATATGACAGTGGCCAGAGATCAAGCGGCGTGTCGCACACCATTCCGTTGCGACGCCTTCTGCCGCTATGGTCCCCGTCGGTGGGTCGAGGTCCCTCGTCCCCGCCATGCCCTCGGGGGGAGGGAAGGAACCCAAGACGATGCCCGTACCCGTACCGCGGCAGAGAGCGATCCCGGCCGTGGAGAGTGGTCAGGCGCAGGCCGCGCCCGCAGTCGGCGGCCCCTCCAGGGAAGAAGCCGCCCGCCACGAGGAAGCCGCTCGCACCGAAGAGGTTCTTCGCGACGAGGCGACGGCGGCCGAGAACGACGGCCCGCTCAACGCCGCGCCCGCCGACGGCGTCCACCATGGCGTGAGCACCACCGGCGTGAGCACCATCGGCGTGAGCACCACCGGCGTGAGCACGAAGAGCCTCAGCACCGAGGGCGTCAGCACCAAGGGCGTGCCCTCTCTGGGCACGGCCGCCACCCCCGCCACCCACACCACCCTCACCCTCCTGATGATCGAGGACGACCCCACGGCCGCGCCGATCGTCCACGACCTGCACGACTCGAACGGCAAGCCGATCCGGGTGCGCACCGCCCGCAACCTCACCGAGGCCGAGCGGCTGCTCACGGACGACGTGCACTGCATCCTGCTGGACCTCGCGCTGCCCGCGCCCGGCAAGGCGAAGGAGGCCGACGACGAGCTCGCCGTCCTGCGGCACGTGCTCCGGCTCGCGCCCCGGCACGCGGTGCTCGCGCTCACCGCGTCCGGCGACGCCGAGCGCGGCGCCGACGCGGTGCGGGTGGGCGCCCAGGACTACCTGTTCAAGGACGAGCTGGACGGCCGGCTGCTGAGCCGCGCAATCCGGTACGCGGTGGAGCGGAAACGTTCCGACACGGCCGAACGGCGGCTCGCCGAGGGCAAGCTGCGCGCGCAGGAGAACGCTCGCCTGGAGCGCGGCCTGCTGCCCACGCCCCTCCTGGAGGGCTCACCGCTGCGCTTCGCCGCCCGCTACCGACCCGGCCGCTCGCGCGCGCTGCTCGGCGGCGACTTCTACGACACCGTCCGCACGCCCGACGGCACCGTGCACGCCATGATCGGCGACGTCTGCGGGCACGGCCCGGACGAGGCGGCGCTCGGCGTGGAGCTGCGCATCGCCTGGCGGGCGCTGACGCTGGCCGGGCTGTGCGGGGACGAGCTGCTGAACACGCTCCAGCAGGTGCTGGAGCACGAGCGCGACGACGACGAGATCTTCGCGACGCTGTGCACGGTGGACATCGCGCCCGACGGCCGCCGGGCGGGCCTGTGTCTGGCCGGTCACCCGGCGCCCCTGATCGCCCGCCCGGACCGGCCCGCGCGCCTGCTGCCGTGCGAAAACAACGGGCCCGCCCTCGGGCTGCTGCCGGGCGCCCGCTGGCCGCGGATGCAGGTCGAGCTGGGCGCCGAGTGGAGCCTGATGCTGTACACCGACGGCCTGATCGAGGGGCGGATCGGCGAGGGCCGCGAGCGCCTGGGTCAGGACGGCATGGTGGAGATGATCCGCCGCCAGCTCTCCGAGGGGCTGCGCGGGGAGGCGTTGTTGCGGGCCGCGGTGAACGAGGTGCGGGAGCTCAACGGGGGCGAGCTGACGGACGACGTGGCTGTTCTGCTGCTGGATCGGGTTCCGTAGGCGGCGGAGGGAGCTACCGGCCGCCGTTGTACGGGCCGTACGGACCGTCGCTGCTGCTGCCGCCTCGCCTGCGGCCCCGGCCGCCGCCACCGCCCACCTGCTGCAGGGCGGGGCGTACGTCCACGAAGAAGACGATCGTGGCGACGAGGCCCGCGAGCTGCAGGAAGAGCATCGGCACCAGCAGGTTCACCGCGACGGCGATGCCGAGGATGATCAGCCAGAAGCCCTTGTTCTGCTTGTCGGCGGCCCGGTACGCGTCGTCTCGGAACAGGGCGGCCATCACCAGTGCCACCACGGCGAGGACCAGCATGGCGAGGTAGAGCACCCACACCAGCCCCGCGAAGCCTGTCATCAGCACAACGCCCACCACCCGATTCGACGCGTCTTGTCTCGACTCGACTCGACCTGCTCGTCCCTACGCGGTCACCGTACCCGCAACCACGCTTCCGCTACCCGTACAACGGGCCGGGCACTCCATGAGTGCCCGGCCCGTGTCGTATGTCCCTGTCCGCCGCGTCCGTCCCGGCGGTTCCAGCCGTCCCGGCCGTCGGTCTCACTTGGCCGGAGGGGTCGTCTTC
Source organism: Streptomyces sp. NPDC050121 (assembly GCF_044460385.1). NCBI lineage: Bacteria > Bacillati > Actinomycetota > Actinomycetes > Kitasatosporales > Streptomycetaceae > Streptomyces > Streptomyces sp. NPDC050121. The sequence goes on from NZ_JBITJV010000039.1 coordinate 7,280, forward strand.
TTCACGGGGGTGGTCTTGCGGGCGACCGGAGCCTTCTTGACGGCGGTCTTCTTCGCGGGGGCGGGCTCGGCCTTGGCCTCGGCCGGAGCGGGCTTCGGCGCCTCCTTGGCCGCGACCGGCTCGGCCGCGGGCTCGACCACGATCGCCAGCTCCTCGATCTCCTCGGCGGCCTCGCCGCGCCAGGTCTTCACGGCCTGCTCGCCGTGCTCGGCGACCTTCTCGTACGTCTCACGGGCCTTGACGGCGTACTCGGCGGCGACGCCGACACCGCGCAGCGCGAGGTCCTGGGCGGACTCGCCGAGCTTCTTCAGGTCGGCGTCGAGGGTGCTGCCGATCTTCTTGATGTCCCCGTCGAGGGTGCTGATGAAGTCGGTGACCTTGGCCTGGAGGGTCTCCTGCGCCTCCTTGGCGCGGGCGGTCGCCTCCTTGGCGCGGGCGCCGGCCTTCTCCTGCACGACCTTGGGGTCGGTGTTGCGGACGGCCTCGAAACGGGCCGGGGCCTCGGTGCGCAGCTGCTCCACCAGACCCGGCACCTTCTTCGCCTGCTGGAGGGCCAGGTCGGCGGTGCCTGCGGCGAAGTAGAGCGGAGTCGGGTCGCTGAAGGTCTTGCGCAGGTCGTCGGTGATGGCCATGGTGAAGGTCCTTCCCGGATTCACGTTCGTCGTGTACGTCGTGTACGTCGTTTTCGGCTGAGGGTCGTGCGAGCCGCAGTGGGGCGGCCGGTCCCCTGGTCCGGTCAACCGGCCGTCTGCTGCGGATCGGCGTCGCTCTCGTGCTCCTGGGCGTCCGCCGCACCGTCGCCGTCCACGAATCCGTTCTCCTTGCGGAAGGACTCGTAGATCTGGAGCAGCACCTGCTTCTGCTGCTCGGTCAGCGTGGGATCGGCGAGGACGACGGCACGCGTCTCCACCTCGTCCCGATCCCGCTCCGCGTCGAGAATCCCGGCCCGCACGTACAGCGTCTCGGCGGAGATCCGCAGGGCCTTGGCGACCTGCTGCAGCACCTCCGCGCTCGGCTTGCGCAGGCCGCGCTCGATCTGGCTCAGATACGGGTTGGACACCCCGGCGGCATCGGCGAGCTGCCGGAGCGACAGCTGCGCGTTGCGCCGCTGCTCGCGCAGGTACTCACCGAGATTGCCGACGTTGAGCGATGCCATACGTCCACTGTGCACCAACCCCGCTAACTATTGCAAGCACATGCTTGCAATAGTGTGTCGCGTCACCCCGTGGACGGCTGAGGCTGAGCACGACAGGTGTCCGTTCCCAGTGCTTGTGAGGGTTTCCCGCCGGATCTGATCGGCGAAGTGATCGAGTCCCGTTCAACCCGCATCGACGGGAGCGTCGTGGCATCGCCACAGATCCAGCGCACTCGCTCGCTGCCTGGCTTGGCGCGGGCCACGTCGGATGCCTGGGCGGGATCGACGCCGACGACCATGGGGAGGCTGAGCTGCCTGCCCGTAGCCACCGAGGCGACCACCGGTCTGCTGCGTCGGCCCGAGGCCGGCGGACGCCGGCCTCGGCACGCGCGGTGGTCCCACGGTGTCGATCACACGCGAGGCCGGTTCAACAGCCGGGAGAGCACGATGGCGCTCTCGGTCCGTTCCACAGGAGCGGTGGCGCGCACGCGTTGGATGGCCTGTTCCAGGTGGGGGATGTCTCTGGCGAGCATGTGGACGACTGCGTCGGCGGCCCCCGAGACGGTGCAGGCTTCGACGACCTCGGGGATGGCCTCCAGGGCTTGGCGCAGTTCGGCGGGGGTGGGATTGCCGGTGCAGTAGACCTCGACGAAAGCCTCGGTATGCCAGGCCAACGCCTGAGGATCGACGAGAGCGGTGAAACCGCGGATCGCGCCCGTGGCCACCAAGCGGTCGAGACGCCGCTTGGCGGCGGGCGCGGACAGCCCGGACGCCTTGCCGATCTGGGCGTATGTGGCCCGCGCGTCGTGCAGCACGTACCGGATGATCGCTTGATCGATGGCGTCCATGACCTCACTCCAGACGTCAGAACCTGCGGCCCAGCGCAAGAAATGGCCATAGGTCCCCTGACATTGCAATAAAGAGACAGTAGGAAGCAGCAAATGGCGATTGCTTGCGTCGTCCGTCGAACATAGTCTCCGGCTTGTCCTGATGTCACGTGGTGGAAGCAGTGTTGAGATGACAGCAAGCCTGAGCGATGTGGAAGCCTCGGCCCTGGCCGCGGTGAACGAGGCGGCCATCGCCCGGTTGCTGCTGGAACTTCTCGTTGTTCCGAGCGTGACGGGGAGCGCCGCGGAGTCCGAGGTTCAGCACGTCCTTGCCCGGCATCTGAAGCGGATGGACCTCGATGTCGACCTGTGGTCCATGAACCTGCCCGAGCTACGTGACCATCCCCGTTTTCCCGGCAGCGAGGCCCCGCGCACAGAGGCGTGGGGCCTGGTGGGCGGCACGGTGCCCCAGGGCGACGGGCCGACCCTGATCCTCCAGGGGCACGTCGACGTCGTCCCTTCCGGAGACCTGGCGCGTTGGGAGGGTGACCCCTTCCGCCCTCGGGTTACCGGGGACGTGGTGCACGCACGAGGAGCGTGCGACATGAAGGCGGGGGTGGTGGCGATACTCGCCGCCCTGGCCGCGATACGGGAGGCGGGCGCAAGGTTGCGCGGCCAGGTGTCCGCGCATTTCGTAGTCAGCGAAGAGGACGGCGGACTCGGGGCGTTCGGCACCCTCCAACGCGGCCACACCGGCGACACCTGCATCATCACCGAACCGACCAGCGGCGCGGTCATGACCGCGAACGCCGGCGCCCTGACCTTTCGCATCCAAGTACCCGGCCGGGCCACCCACGGCAGCACCAGATACGTGGGAGTGAGCGCCATCGACGCATACCTGCCCATCCACCGCGCGCTCGCCCGTCTGGAAGCCCGCCGCAACGTCGGCGCCGACCCGCTCATGTCCGAATACCCCATCCCCTACCCGCTGTCCGTCGGTACCGTCCATTCCGGCGACTGGGCCAGCAGCGTGCCCGACCTGCTGGTGGCCGAGGGAAGACTGGGCGTCCGGCTGGGCGAGGATCCGGCCCAGGCACGCACCGAACTGGAGGCGTGCGTGGCCGAAGCCTGCGCGGCCGACCCCTGGCTGCGCTCCCACCCCGCCACGGTGACGTGGCCCGGCGGGCAGTTCGCCAGTGGACGGCTGCCGACCGGGCATCCGCTCGCGGCCCAGGTCGCCGACGCGCACGCCGACGTCACCGGCGGCCCGCGACCTTCCGAACGAGGCGCCCCCTACGGCAGCGACCTGCGACTGTACTCCGGGGCGGGCATCCCTACGCTTCAGTACGGCCCCGGCGACGTACGCCTCGCACACGGTCCACAGGAACAGGTCCGCGTGAGCGAGATCGTCACCGTCACCCGGGCACTGGTGCTCGCCACACTGCGCACGGTCGGCACCAAGTAGTAGCCCCCAGTCTCACCCCCTACCGGCTGCTTGTGACCCGGTGGAAGTGACTGTTGCGGACCTGCCTCGTACCGGATCCCCTCACCAAGCCGTCGCCTCTCGGCGGTCAGCCCGCCACCCTGCGCGTACCGCATACCACCGGCCTACCGCAGGGATCACCACGTTGAGCGGGACACCACCGCCCCGACCTGTCCCACTCAACGCGCAAGTACACGCCGAACACCGCCGTGGGCTGCACCTCTCGGGCATCCTGGACCACGTCCCAGTTAGCGTCGTAGATCATGTGGTCGAACGTATGGGGGAAGCAGAGTTGCCCACCTAATCAATTTCCGCGGCTGCCGGCGATCGGCCGTTCTTGAGTTCGCTCGGGGAGCGGTTGACCAGATCCCGCCGATCTTCATGATCGGTCGGGATTTTCGTCTCGTCTGCCCATCGGTGCCGCCGGCTCGGCCGGGTGCGTGATGAAGACGGGCTCCGGCGTCCTCGCGCGTCCACGACGGCCAGGGCCTCTAGGGCGTGGAGCGTTGCGCACATTCCGCTCGCTGACGTCGGGCAGGAAGCGGGCCATGGTGACGAAATCAGCGTCGTCGTGCAGGACAACCAGTCCATGATGCACGGCGGTCGCGCAGATCATCAGGTCGAGCGGCCCGGCCGCACCGAGCGCCCCCTTCTCCGCGAGCGCGTACTGGGCTGTTTCGACCCAGTCCCACAACCTCTTCGGGAGAGGTACGTCAGGGTACAGATCCGTGAACATTGCCCCCATGGCCTCGTACTCCACTGCGTTGCGCGCTGAACGCCGGAACTCGGCCCGCTGGGCAGCGCACGACCCGATGGCCCTGAGGGTGGTGGTCTCCAGCCACGCGTCCCTCAGCTGCTCCTCGCGCAGGAGGCGCCACAGACCCGAGGAGTCGAGCAGGTAGTGGATCACGCGCCACCCTGCTTGTCCTCGACGCGGCGCCGCTGCCAGCCCTCGTGGTCCCACTGCTGGGCGGCATGGAAGTGCTTGGCTACGAGCGCGGCCCGCTCATGGCGTTCGGCGTACTCGCGAAGGGCGGCGTTGACCACGTCCTTCTTGGTGCCACCACCGGCGACACGCATGGCCTTCTCCAGCGCATCGTCATCAAGGTCGATCGTCGTCACGCTCATACTGGACTCCTTTATTCAAGGGCAATATCCAGTATATATATCCGCGGGGTGCATTGCCTGTCCCAGACCACCGGCGCGTTTCCACCCCAGGGCGGTTGCAGGTTCCGGGCTGGGTGGCGCAGCTCGTCATCGCTTGGGTGCGACGGCTCAGCCTGTCGCTTCCTCGGCGGCGGTGCGCAGGGTGCGTACCTGCGGCGAGAGCAGGGCCGCGGTGGTTGCCAGGATGATTAGGGCCTGTCCGGCGGATCAAGTCGCAGGAAAGCAGCGGCGCCTGATCGACGCAGGTGAGCGGGGAATGGTGCGTGCAGCTGCCCCGAACCCAACGAAGCACTACTAGCGTCGGGTGTCATGATCGTATGGCTCAACGGCACCCACGGCGCAGGCAAGACGACGACCAGTGCACTCGTGCAGCGGCTGATCCCGGATTCGCGGGTGTTCGACGCCGAGAAGGTCGGGGAGACGCTCATGGACATCACGCCGGGGCTGCCCGTGACGGACAACTTCCAGCACTGGCCGCCGTGGCGTCCGCTCGTGGTCGAGACCGCCCGCCGCGTGCTCGACTACACCGGCGGCACTCTGGTGATGCCCATGACCGTCCTGGTCGAGCAGTACTGGCGCGAGATCAGCACGGGCCTCGCCCAACACGCCATTTCCGTACGGCACTTCGTCCTCCACGCCGACCAGGAGACCCTCCGTGGACGCATCGCGGGCGACACGGTGCTCGGCCCCAACTCCCCGTTCCGCCTCAAATACCTCGAGCCCTACGCCGAGGCGGCCCGCACCTGGCTGCACGAGGAGGCCGAGGTCATCGACACCACGCACCTCACCCCCGCCCAGGCCGCCCGGCAGATCGCAGAGGCCCTCAAGAACTGAGGCCCGCCACTCATCCCTCCCAAGGCAGTTCCCGCTCATGCAGCACGTCCAGGCGGGACACCGCGCGGGTCAGGACGACGTAGAGGCGGTTCAGGCCTCGTTGTTCTGATTCTGCGATGGCGGCCGGTTCGACGGCGACGACATGGTCGTACTCCAGGCCCTTGGCGAGGGTCGCGGGGACGGTCGTCACCCGGGCGGCCGGGTCGTCCGGGCCGGAGTTCGGGATGCCGGCCGTGGTGAGGGCCTCGCGGACGCCGTCGACCTGTGTGTCCGCGGCGATGACGCCGACCGAGCCCGCGTGGGCGAGAGCGTCGCGTACGGCGGCGACGACCGCGACGTGCAGATCGCCGTCGGCCCGTCGGATGCGCAGCTCGCCGTCCCGGCGCAGGGAGTGGGCGCGGGGCACGTCGGCGTCGAGGCGGTCGAGGAGGCGGCTCGCGAGGGTGAGGACGGCGGCCGGGACCCGGAAGCCCGTGGTGAGCGGGACGATCGTCGCGTCGGGCTTGCCCAGGTGGGCCAGTTGCACCGGCCAGGAGGTCGCCGCCCAGGGGGCGGTGCCCTGGGCCAGGTCGCCGAGGACGGTGAGCGAGCCGAAGGGGACCCGGCGGGCGACGGCCCGGCACTCCATCGGGGAGAGGTCCTGGGCCTCGTCGACGACGACATGGCCGTACCCCTGGGGATGAGCGAGGAGGCCGGCGATCTCGTCGAGGAGGACCAGGTCGGCGGCCGACCAGCGCGCCGACTTGAACGAGCGGGGCGGGCGCGGCCAGTGCAGGGCCTGTTGTTCGTCGGGGTCGAGGAGGCCGCCCGCGGCCCGCGCCAACTCCTCGGGGTGGGTGAGGAGTTGGGTCAGCACCTCCTCCGGGCGCGTCTTCGGCCACATGACGTCCACGCACTCGCTGACCGCCCGCGCCCGTTCGATCCTGCGGATCCAGGCGCCCGGGGGCGGCCCGCTCCGGCGTTCGGCCTGCTCCTGGATCCGGCGGACGATCCGACTGCGCACCCGCTCCCGCCCGGTCTCGTACGGCAGCTCCTCGGCGAGCACGCCCGCGACGATCTCCGCCAGCGCGCGGCCCGGGACGCGCCAACAGTAGGAGCCGTCGGGGACGGAGAGACCCTCGGCGCGGTCGGCCGTCACCCGTCCGTAGACCGCGCGGCGCAGCACCTCGGCCATCCGGGCGTCGTGTTTGAGGGCGGCGGTCCGGTCGGGGTCCGCCCCGGTCACCGGGTGGCGGGCGATCTCGTCGTGGAGGGTCGACTGCCGTACGCCGGTCTCGCCGAGGGAGGGCAGGACCTCAGCGATGTAGCGCAGGAAGGTGCGGTTGGGGCCGAGGATCAGCAGGCCGCCGCGCTGGATGCGGCGCGGGTGGGTGTAGAGGAGGTAGGCGGCCCGGTGCAGGCCCACGGCGGTCTTGCCGGTGCCGGGGGCGCCCTGCACGCACACCGACTCGGTGAGGTCGCCGCGTACGAGGTCATCCTGCTCGGGCTGGATGGTCGCGGCGATGTCCCGCATCGGGCCGACGCGGGGGCGTTCGATCTCGCGGGCGACGATGCCGCCCGGTGCCGTGGGTCCGCCCGGTGCCGCGAGTCCGCCCCGGCCGAGCTGGTCGTTGTGGGGCTGCTCACCGGCGCCCAGGCCCTCGTCCTCCAGGCCGGTGAGGTCGGTGGAGTCGCCGCGGCTGCCGGGGGCCCAGCCGAAGCGGCGTCGGACGGCCACGCCCTGGGGGTCGCGGGCGCTCGCCTGGTAGAAGGCGCGGGAGACGGGGGCCCGCCAGTCGACGACGAGGGGCGGGGCGGCCGGGTGCTCGCTGATGCGGAGCCGGCCGATGTGCTGGGCGAGACCTTCGTGCTCGCCGCCCGTGCCGTGTGCGAAGTCGAGCCGGCCGAAGAACAGGGGGCCCTCGGGCAGCTCGTGCAGGGCCTTGGCGTGGCTGCGCAACCGGTATCCGAGGACTTCGGCGTCGGCGCCGGACGCGGAGACGTCCTCACCGGTGACCACCTGGAGGTCGGCGCCCTCGACCATCGCGGTGAGGGCGGCGCGGCAGGTGTCGTGGTGGGCGCGTTCCTGGAGGAGGGCGGTGTCGAGGTCCTGTGCGTCGGGGGCCGCGGAGTCCTTCGGGGTGAGCTCGGGTGCCGTCATACAGCCAGGGTAGCGAATAACGTGACTGAGTTATATATTTTACCGAGTCTCAGACCGGCGTCGGGGTCAGGTCAGCCGCGGCAGGCCCGCTCCCAGCACAACGAACGCCCGCTCCGCCTCCGCCACCGCGTCCTCCCGGACGTCCTCCAGCCGCTCCCCCGCCGAGATCCGCCGCCAGTTCTCCTCGGCGAGGATCCGCCGTACGGCGACGATCTGACCGGCCGCCAACCGGGCGTCGAGGGCGCCGGACCGGTCGTCCCCGACCGAGCCGCCGAGCGCCTCCGCGAGGGCCTCGGCGAGGGCGGCCTCCGAGCGCTGGAGGTAGCCGTACAGGCGGGCGACCAGGGACGGAGTGCCGTAGAGGAGGTCATAGAAGGCGCGGACGCCCGGGTGGTCGTTGAGCCCGGTGACGGGGTCCTCGGCGGCCAGACCGTCGAGGAAGTGCCGGCGCAGGGCGGGCAGCGGCGCGACTCCCTCGGCGTGCGCCGCGGTGACGACCCGCGCCGCCTCCTGCTCGTGATCGGCGAGCCGGTGCAGGACCAGGTCCTCCTTGGCCGGGAAGTACCGGAACAGGGTCGGCTTGGAGATCTCGGCGGCGGCGGCGATCTCCGCGACGGACACCGCGTCGAACCCGCGCTCGATGAAGAGCCGGACGGCGACGTCCGACACGGCCTGGAACATCCGCTGCCGCTTGCGCTCACGCAGCCCGGTCTCACTCATGAGCCGAGCCTACGGCGACCGGTCCCGGTCCGGCGTCCGGTCCTAGGCCAAGGCTCGGGCCAGGTAGGGGTTTGCTGTTCTTGATACCGGGAGGCCCAGGGAGGCGGTGGCGGCGGCGAGGGTGCCGGCGTAGGAGTCGACGGCTCGGCGGACGTTGGGGGCATCCAGGCTTGCGCGGGTGGCGAGCCGGTCGAGGTCGATGTACGCGGAGCGGACGATCTCGATCCAGCGGTAGACCGACCAGTCCTTGTTCCAGTCGCTCGTGTACCGCTTCGGCAGTTTCTCCTCCCACCGCCGGAACATCCGCGTCCGGATCTCCGGCCGGGTCGGGGTCAGGTGCATGTGCCGGACCAGGTCGTAGAGCGGGTCGCCGACCAGGGCCATCTCCCAGTCGATGATGGTCAGGGCCAGCTCGTCGTTGCGGCGCACCAGGTTCCACGGGTTGAGGTCGCCGTGCAGCAGGGCCGGCGCCCGGTGGCTCACCCGGTGCCGGGACAGGATCTCCCGCAGCCGCCACTCGTCGGGCAGCCCCAGCGTGCGGGCCAGTTGCAGGGACTCCTTCGGCAGGTTGCGCACCAGGCCGACGAGTTGTTCCTTCAGCCACTCGTAGAAGTCGAGCCGCCCGGCATGCGGGTCGACGAACGTGTGGTCCACGCCCGTCAGTTGGCACAGCTGGTCGATGAGCGCGTCCGCCTCGTGCGGGAGCAGACCGTTGACGGGGTGGCTCGGCGGCTGGTCGATACGGGTGCCGACGTAGGTGTGGATGCTGAAGGCGTCGTCCGGGTAGCTCTCGCCCAGCGCCAGGACCTTCGGCGCGGCCACCCGCACCCGGGACTCCTGGATGGCCCGCAGGACGGCGTGCTCGCTCAGGTAGCTCGGCTCGCGCCGTGAGACGTTGCGCAGCTTGCGGCGCACGACGACGGGGGTGGGCATGTCCCGCACCCAGACCACCGAGTTGAGATGCGCGGTCCCCTTGAACACCCGGTCCGCGGGCGCGGCCCCCTCCGCGAGCAGGGCCTCCCGCACGGCGGACGCCGGGAAGAGAGGGTTCTCGGGCAGCCGCGGGTCCGGCTGCCAGGCGGTGGCCTTCGCGATCCAGTGCCGGCCGCTGACCCCTCCGTCGCCCCGCGACGCCAGCCAGCGGAAGAGGGCGCTGGCGATCTCGTCCTTCGCCGGGACGTTCCTCAGCCGCAGCGGCTCCGCCGCCGTCTGCAGCGCCCGGCGGACCTCGGCGGTGGCCTCGTCCATGCTCTTCTGCGTGAACGACTCCTGCAGCGACCGTGCGGCCCGCATCACGTCCGGGTAGACGGACTGCGCCCGCTCGAACGCGACGTAGTGGCGCAGATCCTTGGCCCGGCCCTTGACCGCGCTGGGCCGCAGCTCCTGCATGGCCTCCTCCCACGCGTTGACGACCTCGTCCCACTGGTGGTCGGGGTACTGCATGCGCACCAGGTGGGTGGCGAGGTCGTGCAGGGGGTCACCGTAGGTCGCCAGCTCCCAGTCGACGCAGACGAGCGGCGGCGCGCCGTCGTAGGAGACGATCAGGTTGTCCCGGTGCAGGTCCGCGTGGAGCAGGCTGTACGGCCGCCGCGTCATCGCGGGCACCCGCTCCGCCAGCCGGAGCAGGGCGTCGTCGGCGATGCCCAGCGCCTTGAACAGACCGCCGAACTCACGCCAGTTGGGCTTGCGGATCTGTTCGTCGGCGAGATGCGCGAGGGTCTTCAGGAAGGCCTGGCTGTCGCTGTGGTTGGCGGGCCAGGAACCCGGCAGGTCCGGCAGCGCCGCCCGGCGCACCTGGGTCATCCGCGCCAGCAGCCCGGCCAGCGCCTTCATCAGCAGGGTGTCGACAGGCTTACCGTTTCCGCAGATCGTGGAGAGCGGTACGCCTTCCACATGGCTGTGGATGGCGTAGCCCGGCGTCTTGAGCAGACACTCGGGCGCGTGCGGCAGGGCGCCGTGCACGGCGTCGAGGATGTCCGCCTCGTCCTGCCAGGTCCTGATCACCACGGGCAGCGCGTCGGAGCGGCGGATGCGCACGATCACCGACGTGCCGGCCTCCCGGCCCACCAGCCGGGCCACACCCTCCGTCAGGGGTAGCACATAGTTGCGATTGTGATGGCCGCTGGATTCCTTCATCGATTCGGCGGCCCTGACGAAGGCCCGGAGCACCCCGGGCACGTCCTCGGCGGCTCGTTCCCCGAGGTGACGAGGGGGAACAAGGTGGTCGACCACTGGCCGCTCCGGGTACTCGCGCTGGGCTGGTTAGGGCAAACGGTAAAGGCGCCGCACGACCGGAGCGATGATCAAGTGAGCCAATGGGTGGTGTGCCACTCATCCACGTCAGGCCGTCCGAGACTGGCTGGTTCGCCGTCTCATACGTATGGACGGGAGCGATTGCTCGCGCGATTGAGGCATGCTAGCGCACGCCGTCCCGGCTATTCGGCGAGAAGGTTCCATACGGAGTCGAACCACGCCTGCCAGCTGTCGACGAACACGGTGCCCGACGAATTCGGGTCCGCGTCCTTCACATGGTGGGTGAGCGTGGCACCCAGGCCGAGCACGTCGAGGGCGGTGATCTCCTCGCCGGACTCCAGCTCGATCTGCCGCTGAATCACCTCGTACGGCCCGAGCAGCGCCTCCGCGCCGTTGAAGAGGTAGAGCTTGAACGCCGGCGTCAGCGGCGCGTGCCGGATCTGGACGTCGACGGACTCCACGTGCTTCTCCGTCTTCAGCGCCTTCAGTACCCCGCGCAGCGATTCCGTGTGCCGGTTGGTGATGTCGTGCAGACGATCCCGGAGCCTTGGGTCCTCCTTGTCGTCCCGCACCCTCGGATAGGGCACGTGCAGATCCTCGGAGGGCAGGATCATCCGCAGGCCGATGCGCTCCGGCGCGATGGAGCCCCCGAGGATGCGCTCGGCCTGCAGCCGGATGTGCGCGTCCAGGGACTCGGACGTCAGCGTGTAGGCGTCCAGGGTGACTTCGGGCTGTTCGAAGGCCTCGCTGAGCAGCGGCCCCAGCGTCGCTCCGTGCCGCTGCCGGGTCGCCCTGGGCGTGGACGACTGGATCCGCTGCGTCTTGACCACCCGGGACCCGCTGCCCTGCCGGGACTCGATCCAGCCCTCGTTGACCAGCTCGCGCAGCACGCGCTGGACCGTGTCCCGGGAGACGCCGAACTCCTCGGCCAGATCGCGCTGGGACGGCAGGAAGGCGTGCAGTGGATAGGTGCCGTCCGTCATCCGGGCGCGCAGTTCGTCGGCGACCCGCTGGAACTCCCGTCCGCCGCCGTCCCCACCACTCTGCTGCGCCTCCACACAGCGACCGTACCGCCATCCGTCCAATGACAAACCATTGCCAGTCAAATCCCGGACAACACAGGCCGATTAAGGATCAGCAGGCCAGGGGAAAGCCACTTCAAGGCAACCAGTCCAATTGGACCGGGACTTGCAAGGTTCACTGAGAATGGCAGGGAGGTGGAAGGCCATGCTCCTGTTATCGGCAGTCTGGGAACTCCTCGCGTTCTTCGCGGGATGGACGGTGCAGGCCAAACTCGGGGCGGTGGGCGTCATGCTGCTGCTCACCGTGGCCGTGGGCGTCCGGGCCCGGCACAACATGCTCGCCGTAGGAGCGGCCGTCGTACTCGTGGCCCTGCTCCTCAGATCCCCCTGAACCATCGCCTCAGCCTCTCCAACCACGACTCAGCCTCTCCAACCACGACTCAGCCTCCCCGCCCACCACCCAGGCCTCTCCGCCCACCACTCAGGCCGCGCCGGCCACGGTTCAGGCAGCCCTGACCGCCCACTCAGGTCGCCCTGACCGCGACTCAGGCTGCTCTCCGGCCACGTCTCGGATCACCCGACCGCCACTCAGATCGCCCTGATCGCTACTCAGGTCGCCCCTGACAGCCACCCAGGTCGGCGCTGGCCGAC
>NZ_JBITJV010000039.1:19610-97229 GCF_044460385.1 Streptomyces sp. NPDC050121
CGCTCAGGACGGCGCTGGCCGACGCTCAGGACGGCGCTGGCCGACGCTCAGGACGGCGCTGGCCGACGCTCAGGACGGCGCTGGCCGACGCTCAGGACGGCGCTGGCCGACGCTCAGGACGGCGCTGGCCGACGCTCAGGTCGGCGTCGCCGCGGCTGAGGCCGTCCTGACCGGCGGCTCGGGTGCGGCGGCGGGCTTCAGGGCTGGCGGGCCGCCTGCAGCACCGGCTCCAGCGAGTTCACGACCCGGGTCGCGCCCGCGCCCCTGAGTGCCTTCTCCTTGCGCTCGTTACGCGCGTAGCCGAGGAAGGGCACGCCCGCCTCCCGGGCTGCCAGGAAGTCCGAGGGGGTGTCGCCGATCATCAGGGCGGTGTCGGGCGCGGAGCCCATGGCGCGCAGGGCGCGGTTCAGACAGTGCGGGTGCGGCTTGAGGTGACGCAGCTCCTGCGTGCGGCCGTAGATGTGGGGGGCGAAGCAGGAGGTGAGGCCGCGGGTGTCGAGGTAGGTGTCGACCACCCGCGGGGAGTTGTTCGTGGTGATCGCCAGGCGCAGGCCACGGGCCCTCAGCGTGCGTATCAGGGGGTCCGCGTAGGGCGTGGGCATCGCCTTGGACGTGGCCTTCAGCTCCTCCTGGGTGAGGCGTTCCTCCAGCTCCGTGACCAGGTCGCTGCCCTGGTGCCGGCGGTCCACCGCGCGCAGCACGACGTGCGGGTCGAGCGACTCCCGCTCGGACTCCGTGAGCAGGCCGTGCAGGCCCCGGCCTTCGAGCCACCGCACCAGCCCCTCGGCCACGCTCTCCGCCGAGTGACCGGCGAAGAGGCGACAGATGGGCCCGTCGAAGTCCCACAGGACGACCCGCGCCTGCCTGATCACTTCCCGCAGATCCGCCGCCTCGGTCTCGGTGACGGGGGGCGCGGGAAGCGCCTGTTGAGTCTGCTGCGTATCAGAGGTCACTAGGAGAGTGTCAGGTCCGTGGTGATGGTTTCCCAGAGGGCGTCGAACCACTTCTGGGATTCCTCCACGAACGCGGCGTCGCGCTGACCGGCTGCCTTCTCGAAGGAGAAGAGGAGGGACTCGGTGCCCAGCACGTCGTACATGTCGAGCGTTCCGGTCTCGGTGGGCTCCTCCCGGCGCGCGATCGTGTAGTACGCGATCAGCGCCTCCCGGCCGTTGAGGAGGTACAGCTTCATCGGCGGGGTGAACGGCAGCGCGCGGAAGGTGACGTTGACCTCGATGCCGTGCGTGCGCAGGGTCTGGAGGTTGTGGCGCAGCACCTGCCCCTGGGCGTTGCGCATCGACAGCCAGCGCTGGTGGACGGGGTCGTCCTCGCTGCGGCCGTCGACCGGGACCGGGAAGGCGAGGGCGATGTTCCGGGACGGCAGCAGGATCCGGAAGTCGATCTTCCGGGGGCGGGCCTCGCCCCCGTGGACCAGGCGCAGGGGCTCGCTCAGGGCCAGCAGCAGGCTCTCGGCGGTGAGACAGGCCGCGTCGACGCGTACGTCGGCGGCGGCGAAGGCCGCGGTGAGCCGGGGGGCCAGGCTGACCATCGTGGGCTGGGGCTCGTCGCGCCCCGGGGCCGGCGGTTGCGCGACCCGGGGCGGGCTGCCCTTGCTCACGTTGCTGAGGAGCCCGTCGTTCTGCAGTTCGCGCAGGGCCTGGCGCACGGCGCCGCGTTCCACGCCGAACTCGTCGGCGAGCTCGGCCTGGGTGGGCAGGCGGTCACCGGCCTTGAGCTCCCCGGCGCGGATGCGTTCGCGCAGGGCGTCGGCGATCTGCTGGGGCGTGACGCTTCTGCTGCCGTTCACTGCCACGTTCTCCTGAGTCACGACCAAACGTTACAACTTCCACCCATCTGACGGGAGTTGCTTGAAAGTTGTTTAGCTGTTGCTGCCAAGTGGGGACAACATAGTTGTAGTTGGTTGCCAACTTTATCAAGTTGGCGGAAGGTTTGCTTCCCGCTCCCCACCTCCGAAGGGGGGAACCACCCATGCCCGTCCTCGTCCTCCTCTGCGCCGCCTTCGTCGTCGGCGTCGAGCAGACCATCCAGTGGAAGTACGGCACCGCCGGCGCCGTCGGTCTGCTCCTGCTCAGCGTCGGCATCAAGGCCAAGAGCCCCGTGATCAGCTCTGTCGGGGCCGTGATCCTCGCCCTCCTCGCCAGCGGGCCGGCCGTCAGCTCGTGAGCACCAGCTCCGAACTGATCGTCTCCCACAGCGCGTTGAACCACAGGCGGGACTGTTCCACGAACGTCGTGTCACGCGGTCCGGCTCCCTGTTCAAAGGCGAACAGCACCGACCGCGTGCCCTCGGCGTCGTACATCTCCAGGTGCTCCTGGTCGATCGTCTGCTCGCCCCGCTTCACCGTGTAGTAGGCGAACAGCGCTTCCGTCCCGTTGAGGAGGTACAGCTTGACGGGCGGGGTGAACGGCAGTGCGCGGAAGGTGACGTGCACGTCGATGCCGTGCGTGGAGCGCAGGGTGAGCAGGTTGTGCCGCAACACCTGACCCTGGGCGTTGCGATGGGCCAGCCAGCGGCGTTGCAGCCGCCCGGTGGCCGAGGTGTCCACCGGTACCGGGAAGGCGAGGTCGATGTCCCGGGACGGCAGCAGGACACGGACGTCGATCTTGGCCGGTTTCAGTCGCCCCGCGTGGATCTGACGCAGGGGTTCACCGAGCGCGGCGGTCAGCGAGACCGCTGTCAGACACAGAGCGTCGACCCTGACGTGCTCGGCCGCGAAGGCCTCGGTGATACGGGGCGGAAGCCCGACCATCGCGGGCTGCGGCGCGGCGCCGGAACCGACCGGGGGGACGAGCGCGCCCGGCCGCACGGCGACCGTCGCCGGGCTTCCCTTCGAGACGTTGGTGAGAAGCTGCTCGGACTGCAGAATGCGAAGCGCCTGGCGTACGGCACCCCGCTCGACGCCGAACTCGTCCGCCAACTTGGCCTGGGTGGGCATGCGCTGGCCCGGCCGCAGCACCCCGGTTCTGATCCGGGTGCGCAGCTCGTCGGCCACCTCGCGGTGTGACCGCTGCGGCCGCTCCGCCCCCCTCCGTGCAGTGACGGAGGCAATTTCCGGCTCCACGTCCGCACAGTACAACTTCCCGCCATCTTTGGGCAGTTCAAAGAGAGATGGTTATAGGACGCTTCCAAACGGACATAAGTACAGTGAAGTTGGTCACCAACTTCAACGACATGGTCAAGCTTCCAGACGGTTGGCCGGTCGGACTCCCTTCCGGAGGGGAGCCGGGAGCCCGAACAGCCGACACCGACGTACAGCCACAACTGAACATCCCGCACAGCCACAACTTCAGAGCGACCGCACAGCCACAACTGAACAGCTACGGATACACGAACAACACGTACATCCAGATCACGGACACTCGCTCGAAAGGAACCGTCAGAACATGTCCGGGCACCATGGACGCCCGGACGCGCGCAGCAGGGCGTCGGCCTTTCGGGCGGCGCCCTCTCGTTCTTCCCGGAGCCGGCCCAGCGCCGCCAGCCGTCCCGCCGACTCGTCGCCCAGCCACAGCGTCGCCAGCTCGGCGACGTCCAGGGTGAGGTCGGCGCTGCGGGTGGTCGGCGTGCAGGAGGCGCCGTCGGGGGTCGCGTCCAGCAGGAAGCGGCCGTCGGCCAGGCCGGCCCGGTCCACCACCTCCAGCACCAACGTGCCCGCCGCGTCGTACGTACGCGTCTCGAGGGCCCGTACGACGTCCAGGATCCGCACCCACAGCCAGTCCGCCTGGGTGGTGACGCGCGCCGCACGCGGGTCGGGCAGGTAGAGGGGAACCAGGTCGTCGGGGCCACGCCACCCCGTCTTCACCCGCGTGATCCAGTCGATGGAGCACAGGTAGTTCCACAGGGCGCGCTCCGCGGCCGGGTTCACGGCGATCAGCCAGTGCGCCTTCGCCGTGTTCACCGGCTGCTTGCCGTCACTCCACTCGTCGTCCGTCTCGTACGAGACCAGACCCTCCACCGTGCCGTCCGCCGCGCGGTACACCGCGAAGAAGGGCTCGGTCCAGGAGTCGTCGTACTGCCGCAGCAGCCCGGTCTGCGCCGTCCACCAGTGCTCGTCCCGGCTGACCGCGCCGGGCTGGGCGCGCCGCAGCCGCTCGTGCAGCTCGGGGCCGACCTTGCGGACCTCCTCGCCGTCCACGAGGTCGATACGGCCGCCGTCGCCGGGGACCGGCCGGCGTGGGTCGAAGCCGGCGCGCGGCACGTCGATCGTCCACTCGGTCATCGTGGTGGCCGGGCCGAAGCCGTACCGCCCGTAGATCCGGTACTCGGCGGCGATCAGGGTGGCGACGACGTCCCCGCGTTCCTTCGCGGCCGTGAGGTCGTCGTTCATCAGGCGGGTGAGGAGGCCGCGGCGGCGATGGGTGGCCACGACGGAGACGTTGGAGATGGCGTCGGCGGGGACGGGGGCGCCGCCCACCGCGGTGAGCTCCTGCGGGAACGAGCGGAACGTCGCCACGCACCTGCCCTCGTCGAAGGCGCCCGAGGTGCGGGAGTCCACGGTGGCCGTCCGGCGGTCGGCCACGGCTCGGTCGGTGACGGTGGGTGGGCGCAGGAAGCCGGTGCGCAGGGCGCGTATCCAGTCGGGGAGCTCGGCGTCGGTGATGAGGCGTACGTCGGTCATGAGGCCACGGTAGGCAGGTGGTGGGTGAGTGTGCGGGGATTTTTTTCCGCCCCCGCCGCCCCTGCCCGTCCCGTCCCTGGGGGCTGCGCCCCCGGACGGGCTGGAGCGCTCACACCAAGAGGTCCTCCACCTGGGCCTCGCCCTCCCGGTATCGCCTGCTGATCTCCGCGCCCGATTCGTCGGCCGTTCGCTGGAGGTGCTGGCGGCGGCTGGAGACCTGCTGTTCGTAGCGGATCAGGCGGGCCATCGCCTCGTGCAGCTCCGGGTCGGTGCGCGCGTCGAGGTCGGAGAGCTCGACGTCGGCGAGCATGTCGGCGGCCAGCCGACGGTACTCCTCGCTGTGCGGGGTGCCCAGCGTGACGTGCCGGGCCGAGGAGCGGTGCCGGGCCGGGGCGTCGGTGAGGATCTCCGGCAGCCGGTCGACCACGGAGGCCGCACCCGTCGGAGACCGCCTGGCCAGCTCCGCGCGCAGGATGTCGATGCGGCCCTGGAGCAGCCGTCGTACGTAGCTCAGGTCGGCCTCGTCGCGCTGGGCGTCCCGGCGCAGGGTGCGCACTTCGGGCAGGCTCAGCCGGGCCAGGTCGGGCTCCGATGGTTGTGCGGGCAGCACGGGGCTGTCGCTGCGCTGTGCCGGCGGCCTGTGGGTAGCAGGCCGCCCGGTACTCGGTGTGCTCATGTGCCTCTACCGTCCCCTCGACCGGCGTGTGGTGGAAGCATCGTGCCACCCCAAGTCGCCGCGATGTGACCGAGACCCCCCGAACGGCCCAGACAGGGGCTTAAGGATCAAAAATGGGCCCCCTTCGAGTGCGCGCCGGGGACCCTGCATCATGGTCCGCATGCGAGCGGTGGTGCAGAGAGTGGACGGCGCGAGCGTCGTCGTGGACGGCGAGACGGTCGGGGAGATCGACGGCGAGGGCCTGTGCGTCCTGGTCGGGGTCACCCACGAGGACACCAAGGAGAAGGCGGCCCAGCTCGCCCGCAAACTCTTCTCGATCCGCATGCTGCAGGACGAGAAGTCGTGCAGCGACATCGACGCCCCACTGCTGGTGATCAGCCAGTTCACGCTCTACGGGGACGCCCGCAAGGGCCGTCGCCCCACCTGGAACGCGGCCGCCCCCGGCGAGATCGCCGAGCCCCTCGTCGACGAGGTCGTCGCCCAGCTGCGCGCCCTGGGCGCGACGGTGGCCACGGGCCGGTTCGGGGCGCGGATGCGCGTGTCACTGACGAACGACGGCCCGTTCACCGTCCTGATCGAGATGTAGCGAGCGGGATGCGGCGAGCCGGCGGACCGGGCTCGCAGGGCAATACAACTAGGGCCTGTCCGGCGGATCAAGTCGCAGGAAAGCAGCGGTGCCTGATCGATGCAGGTGAGCGGGGGATGGTGCGTCCACCTGCAAGGCGGAGGAGGGCGTCGACGCGATGGGGGTCCCCCCGCTCGAGCGCAGCCGAGAGTGGGGGAGTCGGCAACCGACGACAACGCCGGTGGGGGCACCTCCCGCTCGAGCGAAGCCGAGAGTGGGGAAGGGCGTGCCATCCCCCGCGTCTGCGGCATGATCCGCCGGACAGGCCCTAGGGTTCGACGACGACTTCCTGGGCCGCCGCCGTCGTGCCGGCCAGCAGCGGGGCATCCACCGGAACGTTGCGCTTCACCAGGGCCAGGGCCACCGGGCCCAGCTCGTGGTGGCGGGCGGACGTGGTGATGAAGCCGATCTTGCGGCCGTCGGGGTCCTCGTCGGCGACCCGGAGCTCGGTGCCGGCGACCGGAAGGTGCACCTCGCTGCCGTCGAGATGCAGGAAGACCAGGCGCCGGGGCGGCTTGCCCAGGTTCTGCACCCGGGCGACGGTCTCCTGCCCCCGGTAGCAGCCCTTCTGCAGATGCACCGCCGAGCCGATCCAGCCCAGCTCGTGCGGGATGGTGCGGTGGTCGGTCTCGAAGCCGAGGCGCGGACGGTGCTGCTCGACGCGCAGCGCCTCCAGGGCGAGGATCCCGACCGGCGGACCGGCCTGGCCGGCGTACGACTCCAGGTCGACGCGGGGGAGGAAGAGGTCGCGGCCGTAGGCGGTCTCGCGGACGACGACGCCGGGCGGGACCGGCACGATGGACCCTGCCGGGAGGTGGACGACCGCGAAGTCCGCCGTCCGGTCGGCGACCTCGACCCGGTAGAAGAACTTCATCGACTCCAGGTACGCGATCAGTGCGTCCTGGGTGCCGGGCTCGACGTGCGCCCAGACCGTCTCCCCGTCGTCCACCAGGTAGAGCGCGTGCTCGATGTGGCCGTGCGCGGAGAGGATCAGCGCCTCGGTGGCCTGGCCTACGGGCAGGTCGGTGACGTGCTGGGTGAGCAGCAGGTGCAGCCAGCTCAGCCGGTCGTCGCCGGTGACGGCGACGACCCCGCGGTGCGAGAGGTCGACGAAACCGGTGCCGTCGGCGAGGGCACGCTGCTCGCGGAACAGGTCGCCGTAGTGACCGGCGACGCCTTCGTCCACACCCTCGGCGGGGACGGCGCCGGGCAGGGACAGCAGAGGGCTCTTCATACGCCTAAGCCTACGACTCGGTAGTTGAAGCCTTGAGGGAGCAGTCCTTGCAGCGGCCGAAGATCGCGAAGTGCTTCATGTCGGTCTCGAAGCCGAACGTCCCCCGCAGCTTGGCCGTGAACTCGGCGGCCACCTGGACGTCCGCCTCGATGACGTTCTGGCAGTCCCGGCAGACCAGATGGAGGTGGTGGTGCCGGTCGGCCAGGTGATAGGTAGGCGCGCCGTGCCCCAGGTGGGCGTGGCTGACCAGCCCGAGCTCCTCAAGCAGCTCCAGGGTCCGGTACACGGTGGAAATGTTGACCCCCGACGCCGTCCTCCTCACTTCCACGAGGATGTCGTCGGGGGTCGCGTGCTCCAGGGTGTCCACGGCTTCGAGCACGAGTTGCCGCTGCGGCGTCAGCCGGTAGCCACGCTGCCGCAGATCGCTCTTCCAGTCGGTGCTTCCAGTGTTCACCACACCGAAGAGTCTAGGACCGTCCAGGACTACTTGAAGAAGGCGATTCCGTCGTCCGGCATGTCGTCCGGGAGGGCCTTCGCCCAGCGTTCGACGTCTTCCGGGGTGACGACCTTCTTCAGGTGGGCCGACATGTAGGGGCGCAGCTCGACCTCGGGGGTCTGCTTCTCGCCGACCCACATGAGGTCGCTCTTGACGTAGCCGTACAGCCGCTTGCCGCCGGTGTAGGGGCCGGAGGCGGCCGTGCGGGCCACCGCGTCCGTGACCAGGTCGATCTGCGGCTTCTTGGCGGCCAGGTCGCCGTACCAGATCTCGACCACGCCGTCGTCGCGGACCATGGTCACCTCGACCTTGCGGTCGGCGTCGACGCGCCAGAAGCCGGACTCCGACTCCAGGGGCCGGACCTTGTTGCCGTCGTTGTCCAGGACCCAGGTGTGGGAGTGGTACTCCAGGAAGTCCCGGCCGTCGTGACCGAAGGCGACCTCCTGCCCGAAGTTGCACTTCTGCGAACCGGGGAAGTCGTGGACGCCCGCGCCCGCCCAGGTGCCCAGCAGAAAGGCGAGGGGGACGAGGTCCTTGTGGAGGTCGGACGGAATCTCGATCATGAGTGGCAGTTCCTCGGGGTGGATCAGCGCTGGCCCTGGTACAGCTTCTTCACGGTCAGACCGGCGAAGGCGAGAACACCGACGCAGACCAGGACCAGCAGGGTTTCGAAGAAGATCTCCACGGGGTGCTCCTCGGATGAGCGTGTCGGTTCCGTACGTACAACAAGGCCGGGCCCCAGCTTACGCGGCCGGGAACCGGCCCTCCTTGTGAGGTACACCCTCGCGGTGGTCGCGGGGTTGGCCGGCGGGGTGGGTCGGCGGGGTCAGTCCAGCAGCTGGCTCTGCAGGGCGACGGTCTGCTGGAAGGGGATGGCCGCCGCGGCCCCCTTGCGGGACTGCAGGACGACGGCGACGACGTCGCCCGCGCGGAGGTAGGCCTGCCGGAGGTGCTCCGCGCCGTACGGCTTCACCTCGTTGTAGACGTAGCGCGTGACGTCCGGGAGGTCGGCCTCGGTCGGGTACGTCTCGTCGAACTCCGTCTCGGCGGCGCCGCGGGCCGGGTGCACGGGAGCCGCGAACGAGGTGAGCTCGCCGTACACGTGTTCGGCCACCGTCCCCGTGCCGAACTGCAGCAGGTAGATGCCGGTGCGGGTGCCGTCCGCGGTGGTCCAGCCCCGGGCCGCGATGTGCCGCAGGCCGTTGTCGGTGAGCAGCCGGGCGACCTGGTCGCGGTCGTCCTTCGCCTCGAACACCGTCAGGAAGTCCTTCGTCGGCAGCCAGCCGTCGGCGCCGCGCAGCGCCTTGTCGTCCGTGCCGCCTTCGGGCCCGGGCAGCAGCAGGCCGCGCAGGTCCGCGTAGTGGGCGGCGGCCCAGTTCCCCTTGCTGAAGGGGCCGGGGCTGCCGGAGGGCAGCGGCGGCCGGGTGATCTCCGGGTAGGCCCAGCGGCCGTCCGACTCGGTGGCGAGCCCGGGCAGGTCCGTGCGCTCCATGCGCGTGATCCCGTACGCCGTCCCCGCCCCGAGCGCGGCGAACACCGTGACGACGGCGGTCCAACGCAGCACGGCACGCAGGACCCGACGGTCCTTGGGAGGGGCGGGGGGCGAGTCGGGGGCCGCCTCGGGGAGAGTCCCGGGGGCGGCCTCGGGGGTCGCCCCAGGGGTCGCCTCGGGGGACCGGTCGGGGGCGTCGTCCGTCGACTGCGGGGCCTCCGGCTGGGGCTCCTGCCGGGCCTCCGGCTGGTCCTCCGGCTGGGGCAGCAGTTGCGGGTGCTCGGTGGTCATACGGCCTGTCCCGGGTCGTCGATGCGGTCGAGTTGCGCGGCGAAGAACTTGGCGACGAACGTGCCGTCGATCGGGTCGGGGGCCTCCGAGGTGACGCTGACCAGGACGTCTCCCACAGCGGCGATGCAGAGCCCGAGGGCCAGGTCCTCGTCCTCGCCCTTGGGCGTCACAAAGCACTGGGCGTCCGGGTGGCCCTTGATCTTCGGCCCCTTCCGGAAGACGTCCGTGGCGGCGAGGAAGCCGCTGAAGGTCTTCGCCGACTGATGTACGGCGGTCCGGTTCTCCTGCCGGGACAACGTGACGTCGAAGGTGATCGCGTCCGTGGTGTTGTAGTCCGGCCGGCCGACGACGTAGCTGCGCATCGCCATGCCCTTGATGCGCTCCTTGTCGATCTCCTTCTCCAGCTTCCGGCGCGAGGCGCTGGGCAGGTTCTTGATCGACTCCTTGCGCAGGGCGATGGCCTGCGGCCCGCTGAACTCGGAGTCCGGGCCGAACTCGTCGAGATCGGGGCCGCGTTGGTAGCCGTCGGTGCCGAAGGGCAGCATCAGGCCGCTCAGCCCGGACCCCGCCGCACCGGCCTTCTTCCCGGCCTTGTCGTCGCCCTCGGCGGCCGCGGCCGGGAACTTCCAGGTGGGCTTGCCGGAGGCGCGGTCGGCGTCCTGGACGGTCACGACGGTGTACCCGACACCGCCGACGACCGCGCAGGCCAGCAGCACGGAGCCGGCCACGGCGACGACCCGACCGGCCCGACGGGCACCACGTGCCTTGGGAGCGGCGGGCTCCACGACGACGGCCTCGGCGGCCTCGGCGGCCTCGGGCTTGTCAACGCCCTCGGGGTTCTCAGTACTCTCGCTCACAGCTTCCCCACCTGCCGCTGGGCCAGGTCCATGATCTTCGCCTTGGAGATCGGCTTGGTGTCGCTGACGTAGATCGCCATGTAGATGTCCCCCCGCCAGGCGTGCGCCTCGGCCGTGTACACCCCGAGGTAGCCCTTCGCGCCCTCCGGGGTGTCGTGCACGTACGCCATCCCGTTGCCGTCCCCGGTGCCGGGGACGGGCCAGCTGCGGGTGTCGTCCTGCTCCTCGGCCCAGTGGCGGCCGTTCTCGGCCCACTCGGTCGCCGCCGGCTTACTCTCCTGGCGGAACTGCACGAGCTGGATCTTGACGAAGTACGACTCCCCCACCCGCCAGGCGGAGGTGGCCGCGCGCCGGAACTCGTCGTCCACGAGGTTGTCGAACGTCGTGGCCGGCCGGTTGTACCCCTCCGCGAACCGTGCCAGGTCCTCCCAGCCGTCGCCGCCCCTCGCGAGCGGGCTGTCCTTCGCTCCCTTTGGTCGCTCGACCAGCAGCTTGCGCAGGTCGCCGTCCGTCCTGACCCGCCGGTCCTGCGCCGCCGACAGCGGCTCGACCTCGCCCTTGGCCTGTCCGACGACGGGCTGGGAGAGCGGCGGCAGTGCGGTGGGCGCGCGGCCGGCCTGGATCAGGTAACCGGTGCAGGCGCCGGCGACGATGCCGAGCACGGCGGCTCCGGCGATCATCAGCGTCGTACGGCCTCGGGGTCGGGGACCGGGGCGAGGGCTGGACGGTTCAGCCCCTTCGACCCTTTCCGGACCTTCCACAACATCCCCCTCAGAAGTGTGAAGCGCGCGTTCCGCGACGCGCTTCACCGGAGACTCATGGTCAACACCGGCAGTTGTAAGGGAGTTGATTACGATTCAGCCATGTCGAAGAAGCTCGTGATCAAGGTGACGGCGGGGGCCGATGCCCCCGAGCGGTGCTCTCAGGCGTTCACAGTGGCGGCGGTGGCCGTGGCCAGCGGGGTCGAGGTCTCCCTGTGGCTGACCGGGGAGTCCTCCTGGTTCGCGCTGCCGGGGCGGGCCGCCGAGTTCGAGCTTCCGCACGCGGCCCCGCTGCCCGACCTGATCGACTCGATCCTCGCGGGCGGCCGCCTCACCCTGTGCACCCAGTGCGCGGCCCGCCGGGACATCACGGAGAAGGACGTCATCGAGGGCGTACGGATCGCGGGCGCACAGGTGTTCGTACAGGAGGCGCTGGGAGACGAGACGCAGGCCCTCGTGTACTAGGCCCTGTCGTCAAATTCCCGTCGTCCGCCCGGAGGGCGGGCCTCGCGGCGTCAGGTGTGTGCTCTCGGCGTGCCGGGCGCAGGCCCCCGTACTGGTTGTACGTGGGTCTGCGCCCGGTGCGGCGAGAGTGCGTGATGGCGTCGCGAGGCAGGCGGGAATTTGACGACAGGGCCTAGGGCCTGTCCTGGGGGCGGCGTTTCTTGCCGTCCAGCTCGTCCCACCACTCGTCGGACTTGGGGTCGCCCGAGGGGTCGTCCCACCAGCGGTCCTCGGGCCCTCGCCGGTTGGCGATCACCGCGGCGACCGGCGGGATGACCATGGCCACCACACACATCCCGACGGCCACGGGGATCGACCAGATGCGCACGACTCCCCAGGCCAGGACGAACAACCCGATGCAGGTCCCCATCATGGCGAAGTAGACGTGCCGACGGCGGGCGTACATACCTCCAGGGTAGGCCTGTACACGCCGGAAGGGCCGTACCCCGGGGTGTCCCACCCGTGGGTACGGCCCTTCCGTCGTGCTCAGACCGCGATCGCGACCTCCGCGAGGCCGCCCTGCTGGGCGACGACCGTGCGGTCGGCGGTGGCGCCGGGAACGAGGGCGCGGACGGTCCAGGTGCCCTCGGCCGCGTAGAAGCGGAACTGTCCGGTGGCGGAGGTGGGGACCTCCGCGGTGAACTCGCCGGTCGAGTCCAGGAGGCGGACGTAGCCCACCACCGGCTCGCCGTCGCGGGTCACCTGGCCCTGGATCGTGGTCTCACCGGGCTTTATCGTCGAGGCGTCGGGGCCGCCGGCCTTCGCTCCACACATGTGCTTCTCCAGAGGTCGTTGAAAAGGGGCGGTCTTACTTGTTGGCGCCGAGCTCGATCGGGACGCCGACCAGGGAGCCGTACTCGGTCCAGGAGCCGTCGTAGTTCTTGACGTTCTCCACGCCCAGCAGCTCGTGCAGCACGAACCAGGTCAGGGCCGAGCGCTCGCCGATGCGGCAGTAGGCGATCGTGTCCTTGGCCAGGTCGACCTGCTCGTCGGCGTAGAGCTCCTTGAGCTCGTCGTCCGACTTGAAGGTGCCGTCGTCGTTGGCGTTCTTCGACCACGGGATGTTGCGGGCGGACGGGACGTGACCCGGACGCTGCGACTGCTCCTGCGGGAGGTGGGCCGGCGCGAGCAGCTTGCCGCTGAACTCGTCGGGCGAACGCACGTCGACCAGGTTCTGCGAACCGATCGCCGCCACGACGTCGTCGCGGAAGGCGCGGATGGACTTGTCCTGCGGCTTGGCCGTGTAGGAGGTCTCGGCGCGCTCGGGCACCTCTTCGACCAGCTCGCGGGCGTCCAGCTCCCACTTCTTGCGGCCGCCGTCGAGAAGCTTGACGTTCTCGTGGCCGTACAGCTTGAAGTACCAGTAGGCGTAGGACGCGAACCAGTTGTTGTTGCCGCCGTACAGGATCACCAGCGTGTCGTTGGCGATGCCCTTCGCCGACAGGAGCTTCTCGAAGCCCTCCTGGTCGATGAAGTCACGGCGGACCGGGTCCTGCAGGTCCTTGGTCCAGTCGATCCGGATGGCGTTCCGGATGTGGTTCTTCTCGTACGCGGACGTGTCCTCGTCGACCTCGACGATGGCGATGTCGGCGTTGTCGAGGTTGGCCTCGACCCAATCGGCGTCGACCAGGACGTCGCTGCGGCTCATGCTCGTTCTCCTCCGGGGCAGTTGCGGCGGGGGTGTGCAAGAAAGGGGGTGCGCGACCGGGTCTCGCCGGCGGCCGGCGCACGGATGCCCTCGGGTGAGGGCGCCGGGAGGCGCGGAAGGCCGGCGGCGCTTCCGCTCAGAAGGGGCGACAGAGCATGGCGGCGACGCGGCACAGGTCTACTGCCCGCCGCTTCGTGAGATCCGCCTGTCGCTGCATCATGCCGTCGATCGTAGGGACGGACAGGCGGGCGTGTCACCAGTGCTCCGAATGGTGAGATGCGATCGTCCGGATAGTGGGACACGAGAAGCGCCCGGGCCGTCGGTGCACGGCTTCCGGGCGCTTGCATCCGTCATCACATCTACGGTGCGGACGACCTCGTCTCGCCTGTCGGACACCTGCCGTCCACCAAGGGGTCGGCCGGGCATCGCTCCGTCAAGCATCGGCCGGACGAGGATCAGCCTTACCCGGCCAGCCTGACGTTCGAACCCTTCACCGAGATCTCCACACCGTTCTTCGCGGCCACGACCTTGTCGAGCTTGATCCCGCCGGGCAGGTCGTCGATCTTCTGCTCGAAGTCGGTGATCGAGCGCACCTCGTTCTCGGCGGCGCGGACCCCGCCGAAGCTGGGCAGCGAGTCGGCGTGCACCCGGACGGTGTCGCCGGAGACGGTGACCGTGCTGAGGACGTACACGGGCTGCGGCAGCCTGCTGCCGAGGACGGTGGCCTCGACGGCGACCTTGATCTTGCCGTTGCCGCCGTCGGAGAGGCCGATGACATTGGCGGTGACGCCCTGCACCACCTGCGTCGGCTCGGACTTCGCCGTCTTCAGCAGCTCGGCGTAGGTGATGGACGCGGTGCCGGTGGCGCTGGCCGCGGTGGCGGAGCTGTAGTCGCCGGAGAAGTCGACGCCCTTCATGTCGGCCTGGAGGTCATCGATGCGGATCGTCCGGGAGCTGGTGCCGGTGGCCGCCTCGTAGTCCTTGATGCCGATCTCGACGTCGTCCAGCGAGCCGCCGACGACCTGGGTGAGGAACGGGAAGCCCTTGATGGACACGTCCGGGGTGGTGGCGAGGCCCTCGTGGGCCTTCAGCTTGTCGGCCACCTCGCCCTCCGCGAAGTTCACGGCCAGCCGGTCCGCGAGCACGAACAGGCCGCCCAGAATCACGACGACGACCAGCAGTATTCGAAGCGCACGCATGCGGTGGTTCCCCCTTGACATCACTGACATCACTGACTCGGGTTCAAGGTAACCCGTCATGGAAGGGCGTCCGCCGCCGAATTGTCGATCACCTTTGAATCCTCCCCCTCGTGAGCGAGGGGGATTCCTGGCTCAGGCAGCCTCCGGGAGCGGCGCTCCCGGGGGTCTTGTGCCCTCTGCGCCAGCCGGGTTGAGACCAGCCCGGACGAGCATCACGCGGGCGGAGTTCTTGTCTCGGGGTGAGACGGTTCCGCACGCGGTGCAGGTGTAGGTGCGTTCGGACAGCGGCAGGGCGTGCTTGGCTCTCGCTCCGCAGTTGGCGCAGTCCATGGTGGTGTGGGCCGGGTGCACCAGGTGCACGATCCGGCCGTGCTTGCGGGCCATCTCCAGCATGGCCTTTTTGGTGGCGCCGATCGCCGCGTCGGCGGCCTTGCGGGCCATCGCCGACTTCGCGAGGAACCTGGGCCTGAAGTCCTCCACAGCGATCGCGTCGTGGTCGCGGACCACGCTCTTGGCCCATTTGCGGCCGGTGTCCTGACGCTGCCGGGCGATCTTCGCGTAGGTCTTCGCCCGCCACTTCTTCGCCTGGCAGTAGCCCTTCGATCCGGCCTGCCCCTTCTTCGGCTTGCGGCGG
The DNA here is from genome assembly GCF_044460385.1 of Streptomyces sp. NPDC050121. NCBI lineage: Bacteria > Bacillati > Actinomycetota > Actinomycetes > Kitasatosporales > Streptomycetaceae > Streptomyces > Streptomyces sp. NPDC050121. The sequence continues at coordinate 34,664 of NZ_JBITJV010000039.1, forward strand.
GCCATCATGCGGTCGTACCGGCCCAGCTTGGCCTGGGCCTTCTTCCCGTGCTGCGGATGCGGGAGATCGTGGGCGTCGGACGTGGTGGTCGCGATCTCGCGTACGCCCCAGTCGATGCCGAGCACCCGGCCGGTCTCCGGCAGCGGCCGCACCTCGGCGGGGACCACGAAGCTCGCATACCAGTGCCCCAGACTGTCCTGGTACACACGCACCGAGGAGGGCTCGGCGGGCAACTCACGGGACCACACCGGGGTCAGGACGATGCCCCCGGCCAGATGCAGACGGCCCTCCTTCAGCCGGAACCCGCGCCGGGTGTAGTTCAGGCTCGCCAGCGCCTCGCGCTTTGTCTTCCAGCCCGGCATCCCGGCCCGCTGCCGCTGCGCAAGCCCCTCACGGATGTCCTTCAGCGCCTTCGCCCGGGACTTCCCGAAGTCGCGGATGATCTGCTGCTGCGGCACCGAACTGCCCGCCCGCAGCCACGGCGTACCGGCACGGGCCTCGGTCAGCATCCTGTCGAGCTGGGCCGGACCGCACGTCTCCTTGTCAGCACCGTCGGGCCGGGTCTGGTTGCGGGCGTGGACCTGCTTGGACTTGGCCACACTCTCGTTCCACAGCCACCGGCACCGGCCCCACTCCGCCGTCAGCGCGGCGAGCGCGGTGGACGACACACGCAGCCGGAACGTCCACCGGGCATGGCCGGCCTCCTCCGTCACCGCCCCCACTACTCCGGCCACGCCCTCACCCCCTCACGCCCCCGGACCGAACGTCCGCAGCCTGCCCACGCCTTGGAATGAGACCGTACGTGCGACGGCCGCACATCCGTACCCCGATCACGCGATCAGGCACTCCAACCGGCGATCACCGGCACACGCGTTCGTATCCATGCGGCTCCGCCGGCAGCCATACGGGCGCTCCGCACCCCACGGACCAGAAGCGGCGGCGCTCCGCGCCGCAACACCAGGAGGCGATTCTCCCCCGCAAGCGGGAGGTACCCCCACCCCGGCGTGAACGCCGGGGCATCCTCGCAAGAAGGAGGTGACAGACCCTTACCGCCTCTTGCTTCCCTACGCCAGCGCGCGCCCCAGCACGTACACCGCCGGCGCCGCGGCGGCCAGCGGCAGGGCCACGCCCGCCGTGAAGTGGACGAAACGGGAGGGGTAGTCGTAGCTCGCGACCCGGTGGCCGATGAGCGCGCAGACCGCCGCGCCCGCGCCGAGCAGCGCACCCTTGGCCCCCAGCCCGGTCATCTGGCCCACCGCGATGCCCGCGCCCGCCGCGGCGAGCAGGGCCACGACGACGGAGGCCGGGGTGGGCAGCGGCAGCGCACGGGCCAGTACGGCGACGGCGACCGCGGCCGCGCCGACCGTCACCGCGTCCGGCTCCGCGCCGAGGTGCCCGGTGGCGAGGATGGCGAGCGCGGAGGAGGCGACGGTCGCCATCAGGCCGTACATGCGCTCGTCGGGGTCGGCGTGCGAGCGCAGTTGGAGGACGAGACAGAGCAGCACCCAGACGCCGAGGGAGCCGAGGATCGCGGCGGGCGCGTTCTCGCGGCCGGCCACCAGGAGCGCGACGTCCGAGACCAGCGCGCCCAGGAAGGCCAGCGCGATGCCCTGCCGGGCCGGCCACATGCCGTTCAGCCGGAACCAGCCCGCCGCCGTGACGGCCTGTAGGACGACGAGCGGGACGAGCAGTGCGTACGAGCCGATCGCCGCCGTGCCGGAGAGGAGCAGTCCGAGGAGCGCGGTGAGCGCCGCGGGCTGCATCCCCGGCTCGATGATCGGCGAACGGCCCTCCTGGCGGGCCCGCTGGGCGTCGGTGATGCGGGCGTTGCCGGCGAGGGTGGCGGGACCGTAGGTCGCGGCGGTATCGCCGGGCGCCTGCGCCTGTGCCTGTGCGTGTGCCTGTGCCTGCGGGGGTGCAGGTGCCGGTGGTGTGTAGGCGGACGGTTGCTGTGCCTGGAGGGGTGCCTGCTGTTGCCAGTTGCCGTCGGGCGGGTAGCCGTCGGCGTAGTCGCCGTATGCGGACTGCGGGTTGCCGTAGGCCGTCCGGGCCGGGTCGGCCGCGGTGACCGGCGGCTGGACGCTCGTCTCCCAGGTCTGGCCCTGCCACTGCTGCGTGTACTGGAGGTGGGCCTGCGGGCCCGGGTCGCCGTAGCCCTGTGCCTGTGCCTGTGCCTGCGCCTGTGCCTGCGCCTGTGCCTGTGCCTGCTGATGCCCGGGCCACTCCGGCTGGTCGTAGCCCTGATGGGCCGGGGAACCCTGGTAGTCCTGGTAGCCCTGTTGTGGCTGGTGCTCCTGATGCGGCTGGTGCCCCTGGTGCCCCTGGTGTGGCTGATACGGCTGATACGGCTGCTGGTCGGTCATCGTCACCCTCCTGCGAACGGCGGGAGCACCTCGACCGTGCCGCCGTCGGCCAGCCGTACCGTCTCATGTTCGCGGGTGCCCACGGGGTCACCGTCGACGAGGAACGAGCACCGCTGCAGGACACGCACGAGTTCGCCGGGGTGTCGCGCACGCGCGGCGTCGAGGGCCTCGGCGAGGGTGTCCGCGTCCAGCGGCTCCTCGGCGACCCCGGCCGCGGCTTTGGCGGCCGCCCAGTAGCGCACCGTGACCTTGGGCATCTCGTTCCTTTGTCGATCGGCTGTGTACACGGTCAGGCTAGCCCGCCCGCGTGACCGCCCAGTCCCCGATCCGGGCCAGCAGGCCGTCGCCGGCCGCGTGTTCGGCGTGGCCCATGCCGGGCTCCAGCCAGAGTTCGCCGTGGTCACCGGCGGCCTCGGCGAGCATCCGCGGGTGGTCGAGGGGGAAGTAGCCGTCCTGGTCGCCGTGCACGATCAGCAAAGGGGTGGGGGCGATCTTCGGGACCGCCTCGACCGGAGAGAGCGGTATGGGGTCCCAGTCGCGGTGGTGGATACGGGTGCGGAAGCCGTAGCGGCCGACCAGACGGCCCTCGGGGCGGGTGACCAGCCAGTGCAGCCGTCGCATGGGGGCCGTGCCGCGGTAGTACCAGCGGGCGGGGGAGCTCACGGAGACGACGGCGTCCACCGTCCCCGCGTGCAGCGCCGCGTGCCGCAGGACCACCGAACCCCCCTCCCCCACTGCCTTAAGGGCGTGGGAGGTGCCCCCAGAACCCGACGGTCGCCACGCGCGCGTGCCCGAGCGAGCGCGCCCACCGCACGGCGGCGTCGAGGTCGAGCACCTCGCGGTCGCCGACGGTGGAGTGCCCGCCGGAGCGGCCGTGCCCGCGGAAGGAGAAGGTGACGACGGCCCCGTGCCGGGCGAACGCGGACGCCACGCGCCGCACATGCGGGCGGTCCACGTCCCCCGTGAACCCGTGGGCGATCACGAACGCGGGATGACCGGCAGATGGCGCGGAGGCGTCGTATACGACCTCACCCGGTTCGTATACGGAATCGATGGAAATCCCGTCGCCGACGGGCAGAAACGTCCGCAATGAGGCGTGTGTGCCCGTCTCGGGATTCGGACGAACGGTGGAACGTGCCACATGACCTGCCGGACTGCTGCTCATGTGGGCTATTCTGCTGGACAGAGGACTCGGGCAGCGTAGCCCCCGGGTCCTTTTGTGCTTTCGGAAGCGTTGTATACAAAGCGGCGACCGGGCGGGAAACGCCAGGTGGACGCGGGTGTACGGCCCCCGGGAACGCAGCGCGGACAGCGCAGACCCAGTGCAGTGCCGCAGTGCCCACGTCCTCGCAGGGACCGAGGAGGAACCAGACGTATGAGTTCTCTGCTGCTCCTGACCAACGCCCTCCAGCCGTCGACGGAGGTGCTCCCCGCCCTCGGCCTGCTCCTGCACAACGTGCGAGTGGCCCCGGCGGAGGGCCCCGCCCTCGTCGACACCCCAGGCGCCGACGTCATCCTCATCGACGGACGCCGTGACCTGCCCCAGGTCCGCAGCCTGTGCCAGCTGCTGCGCTCCACCGGCCCCGGCTGTCCGCTCATCCTCGTCGTCACCGAGGGCGGCCTCGCCGCCGTCACCGCCGACTGGGGCATCGACGACGTCCTCCTCGACACCGCCGGCCCGGCCGAGGTCGAGGCGCGGCTGCGGCTGGCCATGGGCCGGCAGCAGATCGTCAACGACGACTCCCCGATGGAGATCCGCAACGGCGACCTGTCGGTCGACGAGGCGACGTACAGCGCGAAACTGAAGGGGCGGGTCCTCGACCTCACCTTCAAGGAGTTCGAGCTGCTGAAGTACCTCGCCCAGCACCCGGGCCGGGTGTTCACACGTGCACAGCTGCTCCAGGAGGTCTGGGGCTACGACTACTTCGGCGGCACCCGCACGGTCGACGTCCACGTACGACGGCTGCGCGCGAAGCTCGGCCCGGAGCACGAGTCGCTGATCGGGACCGTGCGGAACGTGGGTTATCGATTCGTTACCCCTGAGAAGGGGGAGCGGGCCACGGACGAGGCCAAGGCCAAGACGGACCGGTCGGAGCGGTCAAACACGGAGGATGCGGACAACGCGGCCGCCCGGGACGCCGAAGAGGTCTCGGCGGAGGCGTAGTACCCGCCGGTAGGCCCGAGCACCCGCTCAGGAAGGGCGTTGCTCCCGCACAGGAAGCTTCCGTACGCCCTGCCCGGGGCGGGTCCATCCGCGTAGACTCCGCGCGTGGCCAAGGTGACTCGGGATGATGTGGCGCGACTGGCGGGGACTTCCACCGCCGTCGTCAGCTATGTCATCAACAACGGACCCCGGCCGGTCGCCCCGGCCACGCGCGAGCGTGTCCTCGCCGCCATCAAGGAGCTGGGGTACCGGCCCGACCGGGTCGCCCAGGCGATGGCCTCCCGGCGCACCGACCTCATAGGCCTGATCATCCCGGACGCCCGTCAGCCGTTCTTCGGCGAGATGGCGCACGCGGTCGAGCAGGCCGCCTCCGAGCGCGGAAAGATGGTGCTGGTCGGCAACACCGACTACGTCGCCGAGCGTGAGGTCCACTATCTGCGGGCGTTCCTCGGCATGCGCGTCTCCGGCCTCATCCTCGTCAGCCACGCGCTGAACGACCAGGCGGCCGCCGAGATCGACGCGTGGGACGCCCGGGTGGTGCTGCTGCACGAACGCCCCGAGGCGATCGACGACGTCGCCGTCGTCACCGACGACCTGGGCGGCGCCCACCTCGCCGTCCGCCACCTTCTGGAGCACGGCCACCCGTACGTGGCCTGTGTCGGCGGCACCGCCGAGACCCCCTCGGTCGGCGACCCCGTCTCCGACCACGTCGAGGGCTGGCGGCGCGCGATGGACGAGGCCGGGCTGAGCACGGAGGGCCGCCTCTTCGAGGCGCCGTACAACCGCTACGACGCCTACCAGGTCGCCCTGAAGATCCTCGCCGGCCCCCAGCGGCCGCCCGCGATCTTCTGCTCCACCGACGACCAGGCCATCGGCATGCTGCGCGCGGCGCGCGAACTGCGCATCGACGTGCCGGGCGAGCTCGCGGTCATCGGCTTCGACGACATCAAGGAGGCGGGCCTCGCGGACCCGCCGATGACAACGATCGCATCGGACCGCCCGGCGATGGCCCGCGCGGCGGTCGACCTCGTCCTGGACGACGGGCTGCGGGTCGTGGGCTCGCGGCGCGAGCGGCTGAAGGTGTTCCCGTCGCGGCTGGTGATCCGCAGGTCCTGCGGCTGTCAGTAGCCTCCGGCGGCCTTGGACAGGCTCCGACGGGCTTTTGGGCAGCCTCCGGCCTGTGGGCAGGCTTTATGAGGCTTGTCTGAGAGACCTGCGCGGACGCGCGGAGCCGTCTTTATTTCGGACGAACGAGGTTCTGGCGGCGTTCTCAGGGAGCACTCAGGAACCTCTCATGGTTGAGCGGGAAGCTTCTTTCCATGACCGAGAGCATCCGCCGCAGCGGCGAGTACGAGAACTTCGAGAACCCGTACCAGGCCCCGTACGAGGGCGCCCAGCAGCACGCCTCCTCCATGAGCTCCTCTCCGGTGAACCCGGAGTGGCCGCCTCCGCCGGCTTACCAGCCCGCCGGGGGCGACGGTCACGGCGGCTATGGCGGCCACGGCGGCCAGGGCGGAACCGGTCACCCGATGCCGGTCGCCGCCGAACCCGCCCCCCGCAAGAAGCGCACCCGCGGTCCGCTCGCGCTGCTCGCCGCCGTGGCGATCGTCGCGGCGGCGATAGGCGGCGGCACGGCCTACGGCATCCAGGAGCTGACCGGCAAGGACCAGGTGGTCTCCTCGTCCACCACCACCAACGTGGTGCCCTCCAGCAAGACGGGTGACGTGGCGACCATCGCGGCGGCGGTCAGCCCGAGCGTCGTCGAGGTCAGCGCCACGCTCAGCAACGGGACGTCCACCGGCTCCGGGGTGATCATCACCAGCGGCGGCGAGGTCGTCACCAACAACCACGTCATCTCGGGCGCGAACTCGATCAAGGTGACGACCACCGACGGCAAGTCGTACACCGCGAAGGTCGTCGGCACCGACAGCAAGAAGGACCTCGCGCTGATCAAGCTGGAGAACGCCTCCGGCCTGAAGGCGGCGACCCTCGGCAACTCCGACGGCGTCAAGGTCGGCGACACGGTCGTGGCGATCGGCTCCCCCGAGGGCCTGAGCGGCACCGTCACCAGCGGCATCATCTCCGCGCTGAGCCGTGACGTGACCGTCTCGACCGACGAGAGCCAGGGCCAGCAGCAGGGCGGCGGGGACGGCAACTGGCCGTTCCAGTTCGGCGGCCAGCAGTTCAACGGCGACACGGGCACGTCCACGACCACGTACAAGGCCCTCCAGACGGACGCCTCCCTCAACCCCGGCAACTCCGGCGGCGCGCTCATCGACGCGGGCGGCAACATCATCGGCATCAACTCCGCGATGTACTCCGCAGCGGCCGACTCGTCCTCCTCCTCCGACGCCGGCAGCGTCGGCCTCGGCTTCGCCATCCCCATCAACACCGTCAAGGCCGACCTCGCCACGCTGCGGGCCGGCGGATCCGACAGCTGACAACCCACCACCCAGGCAGGGAGTACGTCATGATCAAGCAGGTTTCGCACACGGTGACCGGTTTCAGCGCGGCCGACCTCGGCCTGGCCCTTGACGTGGCGTACGAGCTGAACCCGCCGGTCGCGCCGGCCCGCGCGCCGGAGGTGGCGATCCCGCAGCTCACGGTCCCCACGGTCCCGCAGCTGATGGGCCTGCGCACCACTGCCGCCCGCCCGCACCTGCGCAAGGTTCAGCTGAACCGGCTCGCGTCACTGCGCGGCTGATCCCGCCCCGACCCGCTCTCTACGCGCCCGTCGGGAACCGTGCGAGGCTTGAGGACCCTCAGGCACGATCAGCAGGTCCAGCCTCCCGTCGTCCCACCGCACCCTAGGAATCCACGCCCATGAGCCCCGCCGAAGGCGACCGTGACACCCAGCGCATCCTGATCGTCGACGACGAGCCGGCGGTGCGCGAAGCACTCCAGCGCAGCCTCGTCTTCGAGGGCTACGACACGGAGGTCGCGGTCGACGGCGCCGACGCCCTGGACAAGGCGACGGCCTACCGCCCCGACCTGGTGGTCCTCGACATCCAGATGCCCCGCATGGACGGCCTCACCGCGGCCCGCCGCATCCGGGGCGCGGGCGACACCACCCCCATCCTGATGCTGACGGCCCGCGACACCGTCGGCGACCGCGTCACGGGACTGGACGCCGGCGCGGACGACTACCTGGTCAAGCCGTTCGAACTGGACGAGCTGTTCGCCCGGGTGCGTGCGTTGCTCCGCCGCAGCTCCTACGCGGCGGCGGCCGGCGCGGTCGCGGTCGAGGAGGACGAGGCCCTCACCTTCGGCGACCTGCGCATGGACCTCGCGACGCGGGAGGTGACGCGGGGCGGGCGCGCGGTCGAACTGACCCGCACGGAGTTCACCCTCCTGGAGATGTTCATGGCACACCCGCGCCAGGTCCTCACCCGGGAGCAGATCCTGAAGGCGGTCTGGGGCTTCGACTTCGAGCCGTCGTCCAACTCGCTGGACGTGTATGTGATGTACCTGCGGCGCAAGACGGAGGCAGGCGGTGAGCCGCGTCTCGTGCACACCGTGCGGGGCGTGGGTTACGTCCTGCGACAGGGCGGCGTGGAGTGAACAGGGTCCTACGACGGTTGCGGACCCTTCCCATTCGGGCCCGGCTGTCGATGCTGGTCGCTGCCGCTGTGGCTTTCGCGGTGGCGGCGGTTTCGGTGACGTGCTGGTTCATCGTCCAGGGGAAGCTGTACGACCAGGTGGACACGCAGCTCGGCAGCGCCAACGGGAGACTGAGCCAGGACGAGGTTTCGGCTCTGCTGACGGCTTGTCCGAAGACCGCGAGCAACTCGTCCGACAGCATGCGCCCCAGGGACTACTACGTACAGGTGGTGAAGTCGGACGGCACTGTCTGCGTGTTCAGCGACTCGGAGGGTGTCGTCAAGGCCACGGCGCAGGACATGAGCGTCGCGGCAAACCCCGTCCCTGGCGTGAACACCTTCCACAGCACCACCGACTCCGACGGCAACGACGTGCGGGTACGCACCACTCCCCTCATGGTGAGGGGATTCGGGCCGACCACCCAGCTCTACCCCGACTACGCGCTCGTCCTCGGCATCTCCCTCAAGGAAACCCAGAAGACCCTCAACGACCTGGCCCTGATCCTGCTGCTCGTCTCCGGCGTCGGAGTCCTCGGCGCGGGGGCCGCCGGCCTCGCGGTCGCCCGGGCGGGGCTGCGTCCCGTCGACAAGCTCACCGAGGCTGTCGAGCATGTGGCCCGGACGGAGGACCTTGGCATCCGCATCCCCGTCGAAGACGACAGCGACGACGAGGTGGCCCGGCTCTCCCGGTCCTTCAACTCGATGACCGCTTCTCTGGCCAACTCCCGTGAGCTGCAGCAGCAGTTGATCGCGGACGCCGGGCACGAGCTGCGTACCCCGCTCACCTCCCTGCGCACCAACATCGAGCTCCTCACCCGCAGCGAGGAGACGGGCCGTCCGATCCCCGAGGCGGACCGCAAGGCGCTGCTCGCCTCCGTGAAGGCGCAGATGACGGAGCTGGCGGCTCTCATCGGCGACCTGCAGGAACTCTCCCGCTCGGAAGGCCAGCGCGGCGAACGCGTGCAGGTCATCTCGCTGGAGGACACGGTCGAGTCCGCCCTGCGCCGGGCACGGCTGCGCGGCCCGGAGCTCACGATCAACGCGTCCCTCGACCCCTGGTACAGCCGGGCGGAACCGGCCGCCCTGGAGCGCGCGGTGGTCAACATCCTGGACAACGCGGTGAAGTTCAGCCCGGAGGGCGGGACAATCGACGTCCATCTGACGGACGGCACCCTGACGGTCCGCGACCACGGCCCCGGCATCCCCGAGGACGAACTCCCCCACGTCTTCGACCGCTTCTGGCGCTCCCCCAGCGCGCGGGCCCTCCCGGGCTCGGGCCTCGGCCTCTCGATCGTCGCCCGCACGGTCCAGCAGGCGGGCGGCCAGATCACCCTGTCCCGCGCGGACGGCGGCGGCACGGTGGCGACCGTACGGCTGCCGGGGGCGCCTACCCCTCCGCCGGAGGTTCCTTAGGCGGATCGTCACCCAGCCAGAAGACCTCTTCCACCACGATCTGGGGATCTTCGGTTCGGCGGACGAAGGTGTACTTCAGCCAGCCCTTGCCGTTGTCGAACAAGCAGACGTGGCGGCCCTTCGGATCGGTAGACCAAGTCGGCATGACCTGCATGCCCTCGGGAAGCCCGGCAGCGGCGTCGATCCCTCGAAAATACGGGTCTTTCGCGGTGACCAGTTCGCCGCGCACGACTAAAACGATCTCACGAACGTGGTCGGGCAGTGCCTCGAAGCCAGCAAGAGCATCGAGCCGCCAATCCATCTGCCAGGGCGGCCCCATGAACCCATCAGTCACTCGCCGGGCTCCAGTTCCCGGACCCGGTAGTGAATCTTGGACGCCTCTTCCAGGAGTGCCCTGGCCTCGGCGATGTCGGCGCACTCGTACGCAGCTCGGTATTCGAGATCGCGCACGTGCGCGTCCAACTCAGGGTCGCGGGCGATGGCGTACTCACCCCACCAAAGGGCCATGAAAGCCGGCACGGGGCCGCGGTCGTTTCTGTCGGCGATCGCCCACTTCCAGTGCTCGTCGAAACTCGGAAGAAGCTCGGGGGCGTGCTGGGCGATGGCCGCGCGCAGCGCCTTCGGCGTCCGCTCGGGCATGGGGGGGACGACCTGGTCGTTTTCCGTGGCGTGAGCAGTCATGACCGATGCCCTCCTTCGACGCTTCGTCTCTACGACCATAGCCGCCTCGCACTTCGTGGATCAGTCGTTCCTGTCGTGGTCACGAGACCCAGCATGTCGGCGGCGATGCCTCGAACATCAGGACTTCCGGCATATGTCACCCGAACGTGCGCAGGCTGGCCCCTATCACTATCCCTTGACCGCCGCCACGAACCGGGACCAGGACGGCCCCGAAAAGACCAGCGGGCGGACGGCCGGGGCCTTGCTATCGCGGACGGGGACTATGCCGGGGTAGTCGTCGGCGACCTCGACGCAGTTGTTGGCTCCTCCATCGCTGTAGCTCGACTTGCGCCACACGGCGGTGCTGAGATCAGGGGTGTGCGTCATGGTGTCTGTGCTCCTCCAGTACGTCCCTGATGAAAGTGAGCGAGTCCGACGGGGACAACGCCAGGTCGCGGAGCCGATCGTAGGACAACCGCTGCTTCAGAACCTCGTCCGGATCCTCGATCAGCAGACCGCTGCTGTTGCCTTCCGTGTAGGCAACAGCGCTGCCGTCCGTCTGCCAGAGCAGCGTCAGCGATCCGTTCATATGGTGATGCGCGCCCGCTGAGAACGGGAGTACCTGCAACGCCACATTGGGCCACATCGCAGCCGCCTCAAGATGGAGCAGCTGGTCGTGCCACGTCTTGCCCCGGGCCGCGGGACGCCGCAGCGCGAACTCGTCCATGATGACGCGGACGTCGGGCGCGGGTTTCTGCCGCAGGAGGTACTGGCGTCCGAGCCGTGCCGCCACCTGCTCCTCGACAGCATCGTCGCCGTCAGGTGTTGTCTGGGCCCCAGACAACACCTCCCGCGCGAAATCCTCTGTCTGCAGAAGCCCGGGCATCCCTGGCGTGAACAGCCGCATGACCCGCGCTGTCGCCTCCCGCTTCATGTACTCCTTGTACTGGTCTCTGAACGCGTCCAACCGCGCCGCGCGCCAGTGCCGAACCAGCAGGTCACCGGCCCCGTAGTACCCGTCCAGGTCCTCCATGACGGTCACCTTGGACAGGCGCTCGCCCGACTCCAGACGGCTCAGGTAGCTCTTGTCGTACCCGGTGTCGTCGGCCAGTTGCCCGAGTGTCTTTCCGGCCTTCTCCCGGAGGAACCTCAGCGTTCGGCCCAGCACGACCCGCCCCGACTCCCGCTCTCCGTCAACGACTTCGGCCACGTCACCCCTCCCCGTTGCCTGGCGCGCCAGACAACACCGAACCTCTTCCGCAGGGTACGTCGCGTCAGTGACGATGAGGGCACGAACGGTAATCACCGCTCGTCAGGCCATCGCCACGACAGACGACGGAAGCCCCCGCGGCCGATCGCACTCGGCCCGGGGGCGTGGCTGACGTATTCAAAGGGACCGCCAACATGAGGGAACGTATCGCGGGTTTTCGCGAGTCGCTATTGCGCGCACTCGTGCGAGTCCTGCTGCCCGCCCGGCACCGGTGTCGGCACTGTGCCGTCGCCGTCCAGCCCGAACCTCCCCGCCAGGAACCGCCCGGCCAGGAGCCGCCGACAGTCCCCGGCGACGCCCCGCCCCCTCGGGTCCCGCACCTCCTCAGCCTCCAAAGGATCTTCGAGCTGAACGAAATCGAGAGGCGCAGGCAAGAGGAGGCCTCCGCATGACCGCCGGCGGCCTGCGCCTGCTGCCCTGGACCAACCTCGACGGCAGACCCTGCTACCTCGACACCGACGACGATCACAGCCGTCTCTCCCTCCTCGCCGACAACGTCGAGGCAGCTCAACTCGCCTCGGCGGAACACGTACTGGGAGGGGCCGGTGCCGTGCTCGCCGACGCCAAGGCGGGTGAGCGGGCGGTGCGTTTCGCGCTCGCCAGAGCGGTGGAGTCGCTGGGGGACGTTCTCCGTATCGCGGTCAGTCGGGGAGACCGGCTCTCGTGAACCCCTGAACTCCTGAAGAGCGGCAACCTTTTCGTGCGGAGCGGCGACTGACCCGCAGTCAAATCCCCCCGCACGGAAAGGTTTGCCGTATGAGCGACCACCGCCGCAAGTCGCCCGAGTCGACCGTGAAGCCCCGGCACCGGAGAAGCAGGAGGGCTCTGGCCGTCGGCGTTCCCCTCGTCCTCACCGCCGCCGGCACCCTCGCCTATGGCACGGACCTCGGGCTGTTCGGCGCGGGCGGGCAGGCGAACGCCTCGGCCGCGACCGCCGCCGCGCCCGTCTGGGCCACCGCCGTCGCCGACGGCTTCGCCTCCGTCAACGCGCTTGGTCAGAACGGCACTTACGGCGGCCGGGACGGCCAGACCGTGACGGTGAAGACCCTCGCCGATCTCGAGAAGTACGCGACCGCCAGTGAGCCGTACGTCATCGTCGTGGCGGCCACGATCAACATGAACCCGGTCGGGAAAGAGATCAAGGTCCAGTCGAACAAGACGATCGTGGGGTCCGGGACGTCCGGGCAGATCGTCGGCGGCGGCTTCTTCCTCGGGCAGGGCGTCCACAACGTCATCATCCGGAACCTGACGATCCGGGACGCGTACCAGGGTGTCTGGAACGACAAGGAGCACGACTTCGACGGCATCCAGATGGATGGCGCGCACCATGTGTGGATCGATCACAACGACATCCGGCACATGGCCGACGGGCTCATCGACAGCCGGAAGGACACGACCTACCTGACCGTCTCCTGGAACAAGCTGAGCCAGGAGAACAAGGCGTTCGGCATCGGCTGGACCGACAACGTCACCGCCGACATCACGATCCACCACAACTGGATCCGCGAGACCGAGCAGCGCAACCCTTCCACGGACAACGTCGCCCACGCGCACCTGTACAACAACTTCCTGGAGGACGTGGCGGGGACGGACATCAAGTCGTCCTACGGCAACTACTCGCGCGGCAGGACGAACATGGTCCTGGAGAACTCCTACTTCCAGGGCATGACCAACCCCGTCGTCCGGGACGTCACCGCCACCCTCGTCCAGCGCGGCAACGTGTTCTCCGGGACCAGCGGGAAGAACGAGAGCGGCGGCAGCGGCGCGGTCTGGGACCCGAAGACGTACTACGGCTACTCCCTCGACAAGGCAGCGGACGTGCCCGCCCTCCTCAAGTCGGGGGCCGGGCCGCGCAGTTCGATCGGCACGACGACCGCCACCACGACGACCACGCCGAAGGCCGCCGCGGCCACCACGCTCACGGTCGCCAAGGACGGCAGCGGGCAGTACTCGACCGTGCAGGCCGCCGTGAACGCCGTACCGGCGAACAACCCCTCGCGCGTGGTGATCGCCGTCAAGCCGGGAACGTACCGCGAGCTGGTCAAGGTCCCGGCGAACAAGCCGCACGTCACCATCCAGGGCACCGGCGGCAGCCGCAAGGACACCACGATCGTCTACAACAACGCGTCGGGCACGCCCAAGCCCGGCGGGGGCACGTACGGCACCGGCGGCAGCGCCACCGTCGCCGTCGACGCGGACGACTTCCAGGCCCGCAACCTGACCGTCTCCAACGACTTCGACGAGGCCGCCCACCAGGACATCGCCCAGCAGGCGGTGGCCCTGCGCACCTCCGCCGACCGGATCTTCCTCGACGGCGTCATCGTCAGCGGCGACCAGGACACCCTGCTGGTGGACACCGCGTCGAAGGACAGGCTGGGCCGTGTCTACATCACCAACTCCTACGTCGTCGGCAACACCGACTTCATCTTCGGACGCGCCACCGCGGTGATCGACAAGTCCGTCATCACCCTGAAGAAGCGCTTCAACGGCACCTCGGCCGGCTATGTCACGGCCCCGAGCACGGCCGCGAACCGCAAGGGCATCCTGATCGCCAACTCCACGGTGAACGGCGACGTGTCCGACCGCAGCTTCTACCTCGGCCGCCCCTGGCACGCGGGCGGCGACGCGAGCCTCGACCCGCAGACCACCGTCCGCAACACCTCCCTGAGCGCCGCGATCAGGACCACGCCGTGGACCGACATGAGCGGCTTCTCCTGGAAGGACGACCGGTTCGCCGAGTACAAGAACACCGGCGCCGGGGCCGGGGCCGCGAGCGGCGACCGGCCCCAGTTGACCGACGCGCAGGCCGCCGGCCAGGAGGTCGCGGACTGGCTGGGAGACTGGACGCCCAGCCAGTCCTGACGTGACCGGCGTCGGCTACACGCCCACCGCGTAGCCGACGCCGACCGCGGTCAACATGACCACCCCCGAGACGGTGATCCAGACCATCGCGCCCTTGCTGGCCTTCGTCGTCGGGTCCTCGACCCACCGGTAGTGGTCCCGGGTGATCGTGGAGCGGATCGGGGCCAGCATGAGGGGCATCATGACCATGACCGCTGCATAGAGATACAGGGTCGCGGGCAGTGCGTTGTGCTGCGCCAGACCCCGGACGCCCAGGATGCCGATGCCGATGACCGGCATCCAGTACTGCTTCTTCTTGTATTTCGGAATCTGGATGATCCACTGCATCGCGGCGAGGTTGACGATCGTCGCCCCCGCCGCGATGAGGATCCAGACGCTGGTGGACAGCGACAGGAACATGAGCGGTCCTAGAAGAGTGAGTCCCAGCCGTCGGAGATGGTGTCTCCGAGGTCCGACACGGCGTCACCCGCTGAATCCCACGCCGTGGTCGCGTAGGTGACGGCCGGGCCCACCATCTCATGGCCGAGCCGGCTGGCGGTCACCAGACCGCTCTTCAGGCCGTCGGCACCCCACTCGATGGCGCCGGACAGGCCCGGCACCTTGATCTTTCCGAGGACGAAGCCGCCGGTGAGGAACCCGACCGCGAGACCCGCGACGGAGCCGTAGAACGCGTCTGACGTCCAGCCGTCGGTGAAGCCGGTGATGACGGCCGAGCCGATGCCGGTGACCCACGAGATGGTGCCCGCGACACCGGCGATCGCCTCACCGGCGGGCGGGGGGATGAGCAGGGCGAACGCGGCGACGGTGCCGGAGACGGCGCTGACGGCGTTCAGTGCCTGCGCGACGTTCCGCCAGTCGTCCTTGCTGCCCCAGCCCTCCGGGTTGTCGACCTTGTCGTTGCCGCTGCTGTCGGCGGGGTCGACGCCGTTCTGCTTGTTCTGCTTGGCCGCCTCCGCCGCCTTGCGCGCGGCCTCGGCGAGCTCCTGCTGTCGCTTCGCGACCGCCGTCGCGCGGGCCTCGGTGGCGGCCTTGGCGGCGGCCGCGGCGTCCTTGCCGGCCGCGTCGGCGGAGGCGCGTGCCGCGCTCGCCGACGCCTGGGCCTGGGCGGCGGAGGCGACGGCGGAAGCGGCGGAGGCGACGGCCTGGTTCGCCGAGTAGTTCGCCCGCCGCGCCGCCGTGCGCGCGGAGGCGGCGGCGGTCTTCGCCTTGTCCGCGGACGCCTGCGCGTCCTTCGCGGACTGCTCGGCGTCGGTCGCGTTGGCGTCGGCCTGCTTGGCGTAGACGTCGGCCTGCTTGGAGGACGCCTTCGCCTTGTCCGCCCACTTCGCCGCCTCCGCCGACGCCTTGCGGGCGTCGGCCGCGGCCTTGGACGCCTCGTAGGCGTCCTTCTGCGCGTCCTGGGCGATCTTCGCGGCGCGGGCGATGGAGGCCCTGATGGCCGCGACGTGTGTGGCGGAGTCGTAGTCGAGCTGCGCCGTGCGGTGGCACACGGTGGTGACGAAGTCGCGGCGCATCCACGTCGGGCCCTCGAGGGCCACCTGGGCGGCGGCCTTGGTGTAGGGGCCGGCCGTGTTGAGGATGGTGAAGACGGCGACTTCGTCGTCCTGCCTGATGTTGTCGGCGTACGTGGTGAAGAAGCCGTGCAGGGCCTGGGGCGAGCCGTCGTTCAGCGCGGCCTGCGCCGACGCCGAGACCGCCTTGCCGGGGTTGCCGTTGAGGATCTTCAGCAGGGCGACGCGGTTGTCCTCCGCGGCGGCTGCCTTGATCCCGGTGGTCAGGAAGGCGCCCACGGCCCCCGCGTCGGTGGCGGCCAGTGCCGCCTGGGCGGCGTTCGCGACGTTCTCGGTGGACACCTTCGCCACGGCCAGGAGCGTTTCGCGGTCGTCCTGGTTCTGCGCGATCTGCCGGTCGGCGGCGACCCAGGCCAGGACGTCCTCTTCGGCTCCGGCGAGGGCGTGCTCGGCGGCGTCCCGGCTCCAGGTGCCGATCGTGGTGGAGATCAGGTTCATCGCGGCCTGGCGGCCGACGGAGACGGCCTGCGCGGTGTCCCCGGCGGCGTAGGCCTTCTCGGCCTTGGCGATGAGGTCCTTGGTCGAGGAGTCCAGGGCGTCGGACTGGGTGGCGGCCTTGCCGGCCTTCTCCCGGTCCTCCGCCTCCGCCTTGGCCATCTCCCGGGCCTCGGTGAGGGACTGCTCGGTGTCGTCGGCCAGCTTCTGCGCCTCGGAGTCGCGGGCGGCCTTCTCGACGGCCTCGGCGTCCTGGACGGCCTTCACCGCGGCCTCGGCGGCCGTGACCGACTCGTTCGCCCACTTGGTGGCCGTCGCGGCGAACTCGGCCGCCTTGACGGCGCCGTCCGCCGCGGCCTTGGCCGCCTTCGCCGCGTTCTCGGCGTGGGTGGCGGCGGAGTTGGCCGCGTCGCGGGCGGCGGCGGCAGCCTGGGCTGCGGTGTTGGCCAGCGACTGCGCGGTGTTCGCGGCGCGGGTGGCGCGGGCCGCCTGAGCGTCGGCCTCGGCGGCGGCGGCCTTGGCGGCGGCGGCCTCGGACTGGGCGGCGCCCGAGGCCGCGGCGGCGGTGGCGGCGGCCTGGGCCGCGGCGGCGGAGTTGCGGGCCGCGCCGGCGGCGGCCGAACCGGCCGCCGCCGCCTGGTTGGAGGCGGTCGCCGCCGCGTCGGCGGCCTTGGCGGCCGTACGGGCCTGGGACGCCGCCTTGTTCGCCCCCTCGGCGGCCAGGCGAGCGGCCTTGGCCTTGGTGGCGTCGTTCGCCGCGGCGATGGCGGCGGAGTAGGCGGTGGACGCGGCCCGTCCGGCGGTCGCCGCGGCCTGGGCGGCAGCGGTGGCGGCGTACGAGGCTCGGCGGGCGGCGGAGTGCGCGGCGGCCGAGGCCTGGATGGCGGTGCGGGACGCGGCGGCGGCGCCCTGCGCGGCGGACGCGGCCTTGCGGGCCGCCTTGCCGGACTTGGCGACGTCGTCGCGGGCCGCGGCGGCCTCGGCGGCGGCCTCCTGGGCTGCCTCCTTCGCCTTGTCGGCGGCCTCCTTGGCCTTGGCGGAGGCGGCGACGGCCCGGTCGGAGGTGAGCTGGGCCCGCTTGCCCTCGCGTTCCACGATCGCCACCAGCTGTTCGATGGTGGCGGTCTCCTGGTCCCGGGCGCGCGCGATGTACTGGCCGGTGTTCAGGAACCAGTGGATCGCGGAGGGGCTGCCGTCTTCCAGGGCGCGCTCGGCGTACTTCTTCACCTCCGGGGAGGCGGTGGCGAGGACCTTGAAGACCTCGGCCCGCTCGTCCTCCCGGCGGGCGGTGATCTGGGTGTTCAGCAGGAAGCCGGTCAGGGCGTCGCCGGTGCCGGCGTCCAGGGCCTTCTGCGCCTCGCGCTTCACGCCCGTGCCACCGCTGTTCAGGATGGTCAGGGTAGTGACGCGAAGGTCTTCCAGCTCGGCCGTCTTGAAGCCGCCGGAGAGGAAGGCGGCGACGGCGTCGTCGCCGGCCGTGAGCGCGGCGGCGGCGTCACGGGCGGTGCCCTTGCCGGTGGCGGGCAGCGCCTTGAGGAGGGCGAAGCGGTTGTCCTCGGCCGTGGCCTGCGCCAGATCCACCGTCAGGAAGCGGTCGATGTCGGCGGCGGTGCCGGTCAGTGCCTGGGTCGCCGCGCTCTTGACGGACCGTCCGCCGATCTTCCACGCGGTGACGACCTTCGCGCGGGCGGTGTCCGGGAGTTGAGGGAGCCTCGGCAGGTCCGTGGACCCTGCGGAGGCGACGGCCGCGGCGGCCAGGGCACGGGAAGGCGCCGCGAGCGAGACGGCGGTGGCGGCGGTGGCGGCGCCGGCGACGGTGAGAAGACGGCGCCTGCTCCAGTACGTGGTGTCCAAGAATCCCCCATGGATATGCACCCGGTGGCGGTGGCGCCCTGGTCATGGGCGGGCCGCCGGGTGTCGTCGGCTGAACCTGTGCGGGTCCGTGCCGCCGCGGAACGGGCTGGTCGGGCCCCGACGCACACGGCGGCTGCTGCCGCACATATCAACAGATGATGTTGTTGCAAGGGCGAACTTATGGGATCCGTGTGTAAATTGACCAGTGCTCAGTTCCACGGGGAAGCAATGAGAAGAACCACACGACCCGTCTGTCCGCATTCGTGCGGGATCCATCGGTTAAATCAGTGGCGCTCGACTCGCACACCTGTTTGAATGCACCGTCCTCTGTGACCGTCTGACCCGCGGTCGCACGCCGGATGCCCTCTTGGCATCCCTCAGGCGGCACACGGACACAACTCACCCTTCCCTAAAGGGAACGCAAAGGGCGGGCAAGGAAACTCTCATCAGGGGGACAACCATGAAACTCACACGGCGGATCATCGCCACCGGTGCGGTCGCCGCGGCCTGCGCGGGCGCGGTCGCCTTCGCGTCGACGTCCAGCACCTCCCACCACACCTCCGCTCACCACACCTCCGCCGACCGCGCCTCCGCCGACCGCACGGCCACGGTCGTCGACGGCGCACCCGGCTACCTGGCCGAGGACTTCAACTACCCGGGCGCCGACGCCATCAAGGCGCAGAAGGGCATCACCCTCAAGCGCGGCGACGGCCACATCACGCTCGCCGACTGCGCCTCCGGCACCGGTCTGATGGAGGTGTACTCCCGCAGGACCGAGAAGATCTGCTTCCGCGCCACCGGCCCCTCCGGCTACCTCAGCCTCGAAATCCCCTCCGTCTACGGCGTGAAGGGCGAGGCCGACCACGAGGCGGCCGTGAAGCTCACCACCGACGGCGCCACGCAGAGCATCGACGTCGGCAAGAGCGAGTGGAAGGCAGCGGGCGAGGCCGCCGACCCGGACGGACGCGCCTTCGTCCTGGTCGAGATACGCACGAGCAAGTGACGCCAAACCACCAAAACGGGGAAGACGACCACACCACCATGACCTCAACCGGCAAGCGATCCACCGCGCTCGCAGCCCTCGTGACCGCCGCCGTCATCGGCGCACCGGCCCTCTCCGCGCACGCCGTGTCCGGCAAGCCCGAGAACGACACCAGCCACGCCTACACCGCCCGCCTCGACATCGGCGGCGGCGCCAAGTCCTGTTCCGCGGCCCTGATCGCCCCCCAGTGGCTCGCCACCTCCGCGTCCTGCTTCGCCGACAACCCGGCCGAGTCCATCAAGATCCCCGCCGGGGCGCCGAAGCTGAAGACCACGGCGACCATCGGACGCACCGACCTGACCACCACCGCGGGCACCGTCCGCGAAGTGGTGCAGCTCGTCCCGCGTGACGACCGCGACCTGGTTCTGGCCCGGCTGTCCGCGCCCGTCGCCGACATCGCCCTGCCCGGCCTCGCCACCGCCGCGCCCGCCAAGGACTCCGCCGTGTCGGTCACCGGCTACGGACGCACCAAGGACGAGTGGGCGCCGCTGAAGCTGCACGGCGACAGCTTCCAGGTCGACCAGGTCAACACCACCGACCTCACCGTCCACGGCACCTCGGGCGCGGCGATCTGCGCCGGCGACTCGGGCGCGCCCGTGTTCGCCTCCACCGGACTGCTCGGCGTCGCCTCCCGCTCCGACCAGGGCGGCTGCTTCGGCACCGACCCCGCGCAGACCTCCACGGCCGGCGTCGTCACCCGCACCGACGACATCGCCGCCTGGGTGAAGTCCACCACCGAATCGGCCCCGTTCGCCGACTTCAACGGCGACGGCGTCGAGGACACCGCCGTCGGCGACCCCAAGGCCGTCATCGGCGGCGACGCCGAGGCCGGCGCCGTCCACGTCGTCTACGGCGGCGGCAAGGGCACCGCCGAGCTGGACCAGGACCAGGACGTCGTGCCCGGCGGCGCGGAGCCCGGCGACCGCTTCGGCTACGCCCTGGCCGCCGTCGACTACGACAAGGACGGCTACACCGACCTCGCCGTCTCCAGCCCGTACGAGGACGCCGACTCCATCGCCGACGTCGGCATGGTCTCCGTGATCTACGGCTCCCCGAACGGCCTGGGCAAGGGGCGCGCCTCCGACAACTACGCCCAGGGCGAGGGCAACGGCGGCCTGAAGGACGCGGGCAAGGAGAAGGGCGACACGCTCGGCTACTCCCTGGCCGCCGGGATCACCCGCGACAACGAGCCGTTCATCGTGATCGGCGACCCGGGCGAGGACGTCGGCTCCGTCGTCGACGCGGGCTCCGTGGTGTACGTGCACGGCAACACCAACGTCTACCTCTCCCAGAACGCCGGCCTGCCCGGCTCCCCGGAGGCCGGCGACAAGGTGGGCACCGCCGTCGCGGCCGACATGACCAACATCGTGATCGGCATACCGGGCGAGGACATCGGCGACAAGGCCGACGCGGGCGGCGTCGCCGTCCTGACCCACAACCTGGGCCCGAACGGCAAGCCGATCGTGCGCGCGGGCATCGACCAGGACCTCGACAAGATCTCCGGCGGTGCGGAGAAGGGCGACGAGATGGGCAAGTCCGTCGCCATCGTCCCGAAGGGAACGAACGGCGACTCGATCATCGCCGTGGGCGCCCCGGGCGAGTCGATCGTCCCGTCCGGCAGCACCACGAACGTGGCGAACGCCGGAACGGTCTTCGTCCTCGACTTCCCCGCCAAAAGCGACTGGAAGCAGCAGACGGTGATCAACCAGGACCAGGCGAACGTGGCCGGCGGCGTCGAGACCGGCGACCGGTTCGGTGAGACCCTCGCCGCCGTCGACCTCGCCCCCGGCAAGGCCACTCCGGGCTGGGCCGACCTGCAGCTCACGGTGGGCGTTCCCGGCGAGTCCCAGGGCACGGTGGCCGGCGCCGGCTCCGTGCAGACCTTCTCCCTGGTGGGCGCGCCCGGCGACCACGACGACGTCCTGTACGCCGGCTACAACAAGGTGCCCGGCACGCCGGGCGCGAACCAGCACCTGGGCCAGTACCTCGCGGTGTCCCCGACGCACGTCTCCATCGGCATGCCGAACGGCCCGCAGGCCGGCGGCGCGGTCTACCAGGTGCCGTGGAACAACGTGACCTCGCACGCGAGCAGCCCCGACGCGGACGAGAACGTCACGGTGCTCCGGCCGGGCACGGGCGGCATCCCGGCAGGCGGCAAGGCGTTCGGCTGGGCCATCCAGTGACCTGCTGACGGCCTGCTGACGGCCTGCTGACGGCCCACCGATGGGCTGGACCACACGGCGGACAGCCGAACACCTCGCCCCGCCCACGCACGCGCCGTGGGCGGGGCGAGGTGCGTTCACCACCCGTGCATCGGTGTGGCCGTGGGCTACTGCACGATCGTGATCCGGTTCGGGACCGGCGGGGCGATCGGGGCCGTGGCCGAGGAGCTCGCCGTGAGGTACTGCTGCAGGGCCGTCAGGTCGTCGGTGCCGACGAGGTCGTTCGTGCCCTGGCCCAGGGTGGTGAAGCCGTCGCCGCCGCCCGCGAGGAAGCTGTTCGTCGAGACGCGGTAGGTCGCGGCCGGGTCGATCGCCGCGCCGTTCAGCCGGATGGAGTCCGTGACGACGCGGTCGGCGCCGCTCTTCGTCAGATCCAGCGTGTACGTCAGGTTGGCGGACGGCTGCAGGATCTTCGGCGCGCTCGCGTTCGTGCCGCTCACCTGCTCCTTGAGCACCTGGATCAGCTGGGCGCCGGTGAAGTTCTGCAGGTTCACCGTGTTGGAGAACGGCTGCACGGTGAAGCCCTCGGCGTAGGTGACCACGCCGTCGCCCTCACTGCCCTTGGCCGCGTAGGTGAGGCCCGCCCGGACGCCTCCCGGGTTCATCAGCGCGAGGTCCGTCTCCGGGTCGAGCTCACGGCCGTACCAGAGCTGGGCGTCCGCGATCAGGTCGCCCATCGGGGACTCGGTGCCCGTGTTGGGAACGTCCGCGGATATGTAGCCGATCGCGCGGTTGCCGACCGGCGCCGCCAGCGTGTTCCACCTGCTGATCAGCTCGGTCATGTCGGGCGCCTTGGCGACGGTCCGGGTGACCACGTGGTTCGCCGACTTGACCGCCGTGCGGGCGATGTCGCCGGTGAAACGGTCGTACGTCAGCGTGGTGTCCGTGTACAGACGACCGAAGGACGCGGCCGAGGTCACCGTGCGCGGCTTGCCCGACGGGTCCGGGATCGTGCAGGCGTACGCGGCGTGCGTGTGACCCGTCACCAGCGCGTCCACCGCCGGCGTGATGTTCTTCGCGATGTCGACGATCGGGCCGGAGATGCCGGCGCCCGCGCCCGGGGAGTCGCAGTTGTAGTTGTACGCGCCCGAGGCCGGCAGGCCGCCCTCGTGGATGAGCGCCACGATCGACTTCACGCCCTGCTTCTGCAGCACCTTGGCGTACTTGTTGATCGTCTCGACCTCGTCCTTGAAC
Organism: Streptomyces sp. NPDC050121; assembly: GCF_044460385.1. Taxonomy (NCBI): domain Bacteria; kingdom Bacillati; phylum Actinomycetota; class Actinomycetes; order Kitasatosporales; family Streptomycetaceae; genus Streptomyces; species Streptomyces sp. NPDC050121. The sequence goes on from NZ_JBITJV010000039.1 coordinate 57,313, forward strand.
TTCAGGCCCTTGACGCCTTCGGCGGAGACGACACCGGGGGTGTCCTCCAGCGTCACACCGATGAAGCCGATCTTGACGTCCTTCTTCTTCCAGACGTAGTACGGCCTCAGGATCGGCTTGTTCGTCTTCTCGTCCAGGACGTTCGCCGCCAGGTACGGGAAGTCGGCGCCCTGGAACTTCTTGTCGGTGTAGCAGCCGGCCGTCGGGTGGCAGCCGCCGTTCTGCAGGCGGGCCAGCTCCTTGGCTCCCTCGTCGAACTCGTGGTTGCCGACGCTCGTGACATCCAGGTCGAGCTTGTTCAGCGCCTCGATCGTGGGCTCGTCGTGGAACAGGCCCGAGATCAGCGGGGACGCGCCGACCATGTCACCGCCGGCCGCGGTGATCGAGTACGCGTTGCCCTTGCGCGCCTCGCGCAGATGGGTCGCGAGGTACTCGACACCGCCCGCGTCGATCGTCTTCGTCGTGCCGTCCGCCTGCAGTTCGGTGACCCGGCCGGAGGAACCCGACGGAGGCTCCAGATTGCCGTGCAGGTCGTTGAAGGACAGCAGCTGCACGTCCTGGTAGCGGCTCGGCAGCGGCTTGCCGTGCCTGCCGTCGTGGGCGTCCGCCGGGAGAGCGGCGGCCAGGGCGCCGACGGTGGCGAGCGTGGCGGCGGTCGCGAGCAGACGGTACGTACGACGTCTGTGGCCGGGGTTCGGCTGGGAAGTGGCTGGCATGCGCCCCCCTGTGGATCGGCTGAGGTAAGTGGCAGGTAAGTGGCCCCGTTCGGGCGCAGCCTAGAGTCAACGCGCGTAGCGCGACAGGGGGTTCAGGGTTACATCCTGGTTTCCCTTTGCCCTCTCCTTTGCCCTCTCCCGTGCGCCCACTTTGCGGCGCCCTCCCCTTACCCTCGTACGCATGACCAGCGACGACACCGCACGGATCCCCGGCTCCCGAGCCATCGAGACCCACTCCGAGCTCACCCCCGAACAGGTCGAGGCCGTCCTCGATCTGCTCGCGGAGGCCGCCCGGACGGACGGCCAGCAGGCGGTGTCCGAACAGGGCCGGCTGCAGCTGCGCGGAGGCGCCCGCGAGGGCGTCTCCCACCTCGTCCTCACCCTCGGCGACGAACTCGTCGGCTACGCCCAGCTGGAGGACACCGACCCGGTCGAGGCGCCCGCCGCCGAACTGGTCGTCCACCCCTCCCACCGCGGTCACGGGCACGGACGGGCGCTCGGCTCCGCCCTCCTCGCCGCCTCCGGCAAGCGACTTCGCGTGTGGGCCCACGGCGGGCACTCCGCCGCCCGGCACCTCGCCCAGGTGCTGGGCCTGTCCCTGTTCCGCGAACTGCGCCAGATGCGGCGGACCCTGACCGACCTGGAGCTGCCCGAGCCGGGGCTGCCCGAGGGCGTCACCGTCCGCACCTTCGTGCCCGGCCAGGACGACACCGCGTGGCTCGCCGTCAACGCCGCCTCCTTCGCCCACCACCCCGAACAGGGCTCCCTCACCCAGCGCGACCTCGACGACCGCAAGGCCCAGCCCTGGTTCGACCCCGCCGGCTTCTTCCTCGCCTTCCGCGGTGAGCAGCTCATCGGCTTCCACTGGACGAAGGTCCACGCCGAGGAGCAGCTCGGCGAGGTGTACGTCCTCGGCGTCGCGCCCGGGGTGCAGGGGGGCGGCCTCGGCAAGGCCCTCACCACGATCGGCCTGCGGCATCTTGCGGGGCAGGGCTTGCCCACGGCGATGCTGTATGTCGATGCCGACAACAAGGCGGCGGTGTCGGTGTACGAGAGGTTGGGGTTCACCACGTACGAGACGGATCTGATGTACCGGACGGAGACGTGAGCGTTCGTTGTTCGGCCCTGAAGGGGCCTCGTCCTCAAACTCCCCCAGAGGGGGCACCCCCAGACGGGCTGAAGAACCAGCGCCCCTTCAAAGGCTCCGGTGTCCATATCGCGCTCAGTGTCACCGTCACGCCCAGCACCACCGCCCATCTCAGCTGGGTCTCCACCCAGTAGGGGTCGTGGGGTGTTCCCAGCAGGCCCCACCTGTTGGGGACCAGCAGTGTCACTCCGGCCGCCACCGCCAGCCAGATCGCCGTGCCTCTGCCCACCTCCGCCGTTTCGGTGAAGCGGACGGCGATCGTCGCGAGGGCGAGGGCGGCGCAGGCCATCGCCGCCGCTTCCAGAGTGGCCGGGCCGAGTTCGGGGCGGGTCGGGGCGGGGAGGAGGAGCAGGGCCGTCGCCCACCAGAGGAAGGTGAGCGGGGCCACGAGGGCCAGGCGCAGGACGGTTCGCCGGGCGCGGCCCACCGGTGTCGCCGCGGTCGTGTTGCGGGCGGGGTCGTCCAGGAGAAAGGCCAGGCCCAGAGCTCCGGTGAGCGCGGTGAGGCGCAGCACCAGCCGGCCCAGGTCGGCGTCCGGTGCGTGCTCCGGCAGACGTACCGTCGCCGCCAGCAGCAGGCCCGTCCCACCGGTCGTGGCCAGCGCCGGCCAGGGGAGACTGCGCCACACCGACGGCAACAGAGACCGGAGCAGGACCGCGCGCATCCTTCTCGCTTCGACTGCGACTCCGGCTCCCTCCTCGACTCCGGCTCCCTCCTCGACTCCGGTTTCTGCTTCTCCGCTCACATTCAGTCCTCGGCCCTCTGCTTCTCGTCCTCCTACTCCTCGCACTTCTCCGCCTCCTTCGGCACCGCGACGCCCAGCAGCTTCGCGGCCTGGGCGGTCGTCGTGCTCGCGGACGTCAGTTCCGCCCAGTGGGCCTTGACGCGGGCCGTCATCTCGGCGCGCGGGCCGGCAAGGAGTTCGCGGACCACCGTCGTCTGCGTCGCCGTCATGCTCAGTCCGTTCGTCGGGGCCAGGACCTGGTCCCGACCGCTGGTGGTGTCGTTCAGCCGCACGTTCTGGAACGTGGCCATCGGAGTGGGGTCGGCGCCCAGGACCAGCCACATGACGGTCACCGTGCGGGCGTCGCACATCTCCTGAAGCGTCACGTTCTCCGAGCCGCCCACCAAAACCGAGGCGGCACCGACCGCGAACTCGGGGACGCGGTTGCCGCCCCAGCGTGTGCCGACGGTCACCTCGCCCGGAGTGGAGGAGGGGTCCAGGGCGGCGTCGACCTCCTCACCGTTGTAGATGCGCTGGCGGACCGTCAGCGGAGCCTGCGCCGCCGAACCTCCCGCCAGGGACTGGAGCCGGTCGACGATCTCGGCCCATTCCGGCCGCACGCCCTTCCACTCGGGGAACGAGCAGTACGTCGAGCCGCCGTACCGCGTGCACGACTGGACCTTCTGCGGGGTCTCGGACGCCGTCTTGCGGGCCGTGTCCAGGGCCGCCGTGTCACGCGGGAGCTGGCCGATCACGCCGGCCGCGGTGGCCGCGAGGGCGAGGGCGGTCGCCGCCTTGACGGCTCGGGTACGCCCGCCCGAGAGCAGTAGTGCCGCGCAGGCCAGCAGGACGCACGCCGCCGTCACATACAGCGCGTGCCAGCCGGCGGGGCGACCGAGGAGGTCGGCCGGTACCGGGTCGCCGCCGCTGGAATCGGAGAACAGGATCGGGGAGAGCCAGCCCATCCACTTGCCGTCGATGCCGACGACGGCGGAAGCCAAGGTGATCAGCACGTACAGGGCGATGACGAAGAGTATGGGGATGAAGGGGGAGGGCAGCAGGCGGGCCAGCAGCACGCCCGTGATGCCCGCCATCAGGACGCTCAGCGGCCCGACGGCCAGTTCCCCGAGGGAGCCGTGGCCGATCGCGCCCGGCTTCAGGGCCTCCCGGGTGAACTCGGCCGCGACGACGAGTGCGGTGAGTGCCGCGTAGGGGATCACGGACAGCACATGGGCGAGGGTGCGCCGCCAGGGTTCCATGGGCAGCACGTCGAACTGCTGGACCGTGCCGTGCTTGCGGGAGCGCAGTGCGGCGGAGTTGGTGCAGATGAGCAGGGCGACGGCGAAGAGGAGGGGTGCCACCTGCGTCCGGCGGTCGACCGTGTTGAGGACGGGGAAGTCGTCCATGCCGTCCCTGCTCATCAGCCGCAGGACGACGAAGCCGACGTAGAGGGCGAAGAAGAACAGCACCGGGACCTGTTGGAGCAGTTCGCGGGTCTCGAAGCGGGCAAGGGCGAGGACCGCACTGGCGCGGTGGCCCTCGCGTGGGGGCTCGGTGCGCATGGAGGCCGGCTCGCCGGCCGTCGGGGTGCCGGTGCTCATGCCGGCGCGCATGTCGGCGCTCATGCCGACGCCTCCGCGCTCTCGCCGTCGAGGGCGAGCAGATAGCCGTCCTCCAGGGTGGGTTCGAGGAGGTCGGCGCCGGTCGGCGGGTCGCCGATGTTACGGAAGGCGCCGGTGCCGGTGCGCCAGCCGGCCAGGGCCTTCGGGTCGCGTTGCGCGCTGCTCCAGACCCGGCCGGCCGCGCGGGCCGTCAGGTCGGCCGGGGTGCCCTCGAAGCGGACCCGGCCGCGGGCCAGGACCACGACACGGTGGCAGAGCATCGCCACGTCCTCGGTCTGGTGGGTGGACAGCAGCACCGTGCGGCCCTCGCCCGCCTGGGCGATCAACTCACGGAATCTCATGCGCTGTTCGGGGTCGAGGCCGACGGTCGGCTCGTCCAGCACTAGGAAGCCGGGGTCGCCGACGAGGGCGGCGGCCAGGGCGACGCGCTGCCGCATGCCGCCGGACAACCGCTTGATGCGCTTGCCGCGCACCTCCGAGAGGTCGACGGCCTCCAGCACGCGCCGCACCTCACGCAGCCGGGCGGCGCGGTCGGTGAGCTCCTTCAGGATCGCCACGTAGTCGACGAACTCGAAGGCGGTGAAGTCCGGGTGGAATCCCGGGCTTTGGGGGAGGTAGCCCAGAGTGCGGCGCAGGTTGAGACGGCCGGTGGCGGTGCCCGGGTCGTGGCCGAGGGCCGTGAACGAGCCCCCGTCGGGCGGCGCGGCCGTGGCCAGCACCCGCAACAGGGTGGTCTTTCCGGCGCCGTTGGGTCCGAGCAGCCCGGTGACACCAGGACCCAGCCGCAGCGACACCCCGTCGAGGGCGCGGGTGCCGCCGAAACGCAGGGAGAGGTCGGTGACCGTCACGGTGGTGGAGCCGGAGACAGAGGCCGTGGTCATGTGGAACTCCTGAAGGCCGGGCCGAGAGACGCCGGAGCCGAGGTCATTGGAACGCGGGCCGCGCGGGTAGGGGGCGTCGGGGTGAGGGGTGTCGGGGTGAGGGGTGTCGGGGTCGGGGGGTGGGTCATCGTGTGCCGCCTTCTGGGAAGCCGGCCAGGGGGCGGGCGTCGAAGCGGTCTCGGGACTGGTAGAGCAGCAGGGCGGCCAGGGCCGCCACCGCTGCCGCGGCCGACTGACCCGCCGCCGTGAAGGGGGCGAGTGTGTCGTGCTCGGGCGTCCGGGCCGTCGCCACCACCAGCAGGGTCAGCCAGCCGCCGCCGACCAGGGCGGCCGCGACGACCGGGCCCAGCCGCGCGGTCAGCGCGAGGCCCGTCGCGGTCAGGGCGAGCGCGGGCAGCAGCCAGGACAGGGCCAGCAGCCCGTACCCCGGAAGGGCCAGCGTCGCCAGGCCGTTGAAGACCAGCCCCGCGGTGAGCACCGCGACCGTACGGATCATCAGCAGCCGGAAGCCGTGCAGCGGGGCCACGACGGCCATCTCGTACGTCGGGTCCAGGGACGGTCCGTAGGACAGGGCGACGCCTGCGAGCGGGAGCAGCGGGGCGAGTGCGAGGAACAGCGCGGGCTGGTCCGCCACGCGCACCGCCAGCACCGTCATGACCAGCAGGAACAGCACCGACAGCAGCCAGGAGCGGCGCAGTACCGGCGTCGCCGCGAGCAGCCGCGCGGTGTGGTCGGCCACGCCGAGCCGCACCAGCAGCCGTTCGAGCAGGCTCGGGCGCGGCGCGTCCAGCTCGGCGTCCAGCCGCTCCCAGCCGGCGTCCAGCGCGACCGGGTCGGTGGTCGCCGCCAGCCGGGCCCGGCACTGCGCGCACCCGGTGAGGTGGGTGTCGGCGGACCACAGCAGGGGGGGCGCCAACTCGCCGTGCGCGTAGGCGCGCAGGTCTTCTTCCGCCACGTGCCACGTCATGCCAGGTCCTCCCTCGACTGCTCGTCGCCCACGCGAGCGCGCGAGCCCACTCCGCACACGTACCGCCTCATGCCAGCGCCTCCCGCAGTTGCTTGCGGGCACGCTGGGCCCGCGTCTTGACGGTGCCGGGCGGGATGCCGAGCAGAACGGCCGCCTCCCGGGTGGTGAGCCCGTCGATGACGGTCGCCTGCAGGACGGCCCGCAGCTCCGGCGAGAGCCGGACGAGGGCCCCGGCGAGGTCTCCGTGCTCCACCCCCGCGAGCACGCGTTCCTCCGCCGAGGCCTCGTCGCGGTGGCGCAGACGGGCCAGTGCCTGGCGCAGCCGGCCGCGCGCCCCGTCGCCGCGCACGGCGTCAACCAGGCGCCGCGCGCCGATGCGCCACAGCCAGCCGGCGGCGTCGCCGGAGGCGCTCTCCTCGCGGTAGCGGGCGGTGCCGCGCCACACCGCGAGGAACGTCTCCTGAACGACGTCGTCGACTATCCCGGCGTCGGCGCAGCGGCCGCGCAGGCGCGCGGTCAGCCACGGTGCGTACCGCCGGTACAGCTCCTCGAAGGCGTGACGGTCCCGGTCCGCCGCGATGGCCCGCAGCAGCTCCCCGTCGCTTCTCGTTTCGCTCACAACCCCTCATCGGACGAGCCCCGCCGATCGGTTCACGATTCCCCACACGATTTTTTCGGGCTCACCGGCACCGCCCGCACATCCCCCACCGACCCCCACCGACCCCCACCGACCCCCGCTCCCTCCACCTGCCCCCACCTGCCCCCCACTTGCCCCACCTGCCGATCTTGACTTCCGCGCCGCGTTCCACCACCCTTTCACTACTTAATTAGTGAAAGGGTGGTTGTCCAGTGGTCGAATACCACATCGACCGGCACAGCGGCGTCGCCACCTACGTCCAGATCGTCCAGCAGACGAAGCAGGCGCTGCGCCTGGGCATGCTGCAGGCCGGCGACAAGCTGCCCACCGCACGCGAGGTCGTCGAGGCGACCGCCATCAACCCGAACACCGTGTTGAAGGCGTACCGCGAGCTGGAGCGCGACGGGCTGGTGGAGGCCCGGCGCGGCCTCGGCACCTTCGTGCGGCGCGGGCTGAGCACCGCCCCGGCCGACTCGCCCCTGCGCACCGAACTGGACGGCTGGGCGGTCCGGGCCCGAGCGGCCGGGCTGGACCGCGACGACGTCTCCGCGCTCTTCACAGCCGTACTCGACGAACAGTTCTCCGTACCGGCGGCACCCGCCGTGCCTGCCGTATCCGACACCCTCACCGCCCATGCAGAGCGAGAGCACCTTCAGGGAGATCCCTCATGACCGACACCGCCATGGCGGCAACCGCGCTCGGCAAGCGCTTCGGCCGACGCGGGGGCTGGGCGTTGCGTGACTGCACGTTCCGGCTCCCCGCCGGGCGCGTCTGTGCCGTCGTCGGGCCCAACGGCGCGGGCAAGTCCACGCTCCTCGCCCTCGCCACCGGTCTGCTGGCCCCCACCGAGGGCCGGATCACCGTCCTGGGGACGGACCCGGCGTCCGCACGCGCGCGTGTCGCCTACGTCGCCCAGGACAAACCTCTGTACCCGCAGCTCACCGTCGCCGAGACGCTGCTCGTGGGCGCCGACCTCAACCCGGGCCGCTGGGACGCCACCACCGCCGAGCGGATCGTTTCCGCGGGCGATCTCGACCGCAAGAAGAGGATCCGTTCCCTCTCCGGCGGCCAGCGCACCCGCGTCGCACTCGCCCTGGCCCTGGCCAAGCAGCCCGAACTGCTCCTCCTCGACGAGCCGATGGCCGACCTCGACCCGCTGGCCCGGCACGACCTGATGGGCACCCTGATGGCCTGCGCGGCGCAGTACGGCACGACGATCGTGATGTCGTCGCACGTGGTGGCCGAACTGGAGGACTCCTGCGACCACCTGCTGCTGGTGGGCGGCGGTCGGGTGCGCCTCGCCGGTGAGATCGACGACCTGCTCGCCGCCCACACGCGCGTGAGCGCACCGACGCAGTCCAGCGCGTCGGACCTCGCCCGGGACCCCGGCCGGGATCTCGCCCCGCACACGGTCGTCGAGTCGCGTATCACGGGCCGTCAGCTCTCCGCCCTGGTCCGGCCGGCGGGCCCGCTCGCCGACGAATGGCGCACCTCGACGCCCTCCCTGGAGGACCTCCTCCTCGCCTACCTGCGCAACCCGCAGGCCGCTCCGCTCACCCCCGCCGTGCCCGAGGAGGCCGCCGTATGACCGCACTCGCCCTCTCCCCGGCCGCCTCGAAGGGCACCCCCGAACGCCGTCCCGGACCGCGCTGGCTGCTGCGGCTGCACCGGGGCGCCCTGTACGCCTGGACCGGCCTCGTCGTCGTCCTCGCCGTCGCCCTGGTGTGGCTGTGGGGGCCGCTCACCGACAGTGCGGCCGACGCCTGGCGGCAGTATCGCGCCTGCCCCGACGACGGCCTCTGCCAGTACGACCAGGACGCGATCGTCCGCTTCAAGAGCGTGTACATGTACACGACCGGCGCGCTGACCGCGCTCCCCTTCGCGGTCGCCGCCTGGGCGGGTGCCTCGCTGTTCGGCCGCGAGCTGGAGCACGGCACCGCACAGCTCGCCTGGACGCAGGGGGTGTCCCCGACCCGCTGGCTGGCCACCAAGCTGGCCGTGCCGACCGTCCTGGTCGCCGCGGGCACCGGCCTGCTGGTCGCGCTGCACCGCCTCATGTGGTCGGCGGGCGTCCACCGCATCGACACCACCAAGAGCTGGTACGACAACCTCACCCTGCACACCAACGGCCCCACCACGGTCGCCTTCGCCCTGCTCGGCCTGGCCGGCGGCGCCCTGGCCGGCCTGCTGCTGCGCCGCACCCTGCCCGCGCTGGTCCTCGCCCTCGGCGTCGTCGGCGCCGCGCGCGTGCTCGCCGACCAGGCCCTGCCGCACCTGTGGCCGGGCGTCACCAAGATCTCCAGCCTCAGCACCGGCCCCGACGGGGTGGGCATCTTGGTCGACTCGGGCCTGGTCACCTCCACCGGCGCGCACATCCCGGACATCGGCTGCGCGTCGGTCCTCCCGGACGGCTGTGCCGATGCGTACGCAAAGGTCGACGCGACCGGCTACTACGCCACCTACCACCCCGAGTCGCACTACTGGCCGCTCCAGCTGACCACGACCGCCCTCCTGCTGACAGTCGCCGCCGCCCTCACCGTGGCCGCGTTCGTCCTCCTCAGGCGCACGACCGCGACCACCCCGCGCGCGGGCGAGGGGACCGCCGTATGACCGCGGCCGACTGCACCGCATGCGCCGGACCCGGCGCCCCGGCCGCCCCCGGCGGCGCCCGGACGCGGCCCGGAGCCCCGCCCACCGCCCGCACCCGCCACCACCCCCACCTGACACCCCTCCTTTCCAGCCAGGAGAACCCCGTATGACCACCGCCGTCGATGCGAGCCGGCGTGCCACCGTCGGCCGGCCCGGACCGTTGCCCCGTGCCTGGGGCACCGCCCGCACGGTGCTGCGCGTGCACCGCGCCGCCCTCGTCGTCTGGGCCGGCCTCGTGGTGGTCCTGTGCGGCTGGCTGGTATGGGCCACCGAGGCCGCCGACAGGGACGCGCGCGCCGCCGCGGAGGCCTGTGACCGTGCGGGCCAGGACCTGTGCGACAGCGCCATCGACTGGGTCGGCCACAGCGCGTCGGTCGACTGGATCGGCCTGCTGACCTCATACCTCTTCCTCGCCGTGGCCGCGTACGCGGGCGGCGCGCTGGTCGGGCGCGAGCTGGAGAGCGGCACCACGCGCTTGGCCTGGACCCAGGGCGTCTCCCCCGCCCGCTGGCTGGCCGCCAAGCTGGCCGTCCCCGCGCTCGTCGTGACCGTCGGCGCCACCGCCCTGGTCCTCGTGTACCGCTGGGCCTGGAGCGCCACCCAGGACCCGCAGTACCACGGCTGGATGTCCGACGACGCGTACCTCTCCCGCGGCCCGGCCACCGTCGCGTACGCCCTGTGCGCCCTCGCCGTCGGCGCGGTCACCGCGCTCCTGACACGCCGTGCACTGCCCGCCCTCGCCGTCTCCGTGGCCGCGACCGGGCTGCTCGGCTACATCGTGGCGCAGTTGCGCGCGTCCTTCTGGCCCGCCGTGACCATCACCGCGTCGCCCGAGGAGCTCGACTATCCCGCGTCCGCGTGGGTGGTGGAGAGCGGCGCCGTCGTCCACGGGCGACATGTCCGGGACCTCGACGTCACCCGGTGCTACGGCGGCTCGACCGCCAGGACGCAGGGTTGCCTCGACGACCTGGGCGTCCAAGGCTCGTACCTGACCTACCACCCCGAGTCCCACTACTGGCCGCTCCACCTCGTGGAGACCGGCATCGTGCTCGCCCTCACGGCCGCCGTGACCGCCGCCGCCTTCTGGCTGCTGCGCCGCCGCACCGCCTGAACCCGCGAGCCCAGGGGTGCGTACGTCCCTCCACGGGGGGAAGGACGTACGCACCCCTTGCGTTTCCCGGCCGCCACCCCGCGAGCACCCTCCGCGCCACCCCACGAGACACCGCGAGACACCCGCGAGACACCCCCGCGAGCCGCCCCCCGATATCCCGCACGCCATGTCGCCGTAACCGTCGGTTCAGATGACCTTGCGACGCTCGCTGAATGAACCCCGCCGTGCCCGAGCCTTCGCCGCCCCCCGAGGGGGATCAGCCCCCCAAAGGGTCCGCCGCGATCCCGCCCGCACGTTCCGACGCGCCTGTCACGCTGCTGGCGCGGAAGAATGGGTTTATGAGCCAGTCAGACGCCACGGCACAGGTCCAGCACGCACAGCCCTCAGTGGGCTCCATAGCCGCGCACCGCCCGCACACCGTGTCGGCCGCGGTCTCCGACCTGGAACCCGACATCGACGCGGACCTCGACGCCTACGAGGAGTCGCCGTACGACGGGCCCGAGCTGCCCCAGGGTCGTTTCCTCGACCGGGAGCGCAGCTGGCTCGCGTTCAACGAGCGGGTCCTGGAGCTCGCCGAGGACCCGAACACCCCCCTCCTCGAACGCGCGAACTTCCTCGCCATCTTCGCCAGCAACCTGGACGAGTTCTTCATGGTCCGGGTGGCCGGACTGAAGCGCCGCATCGCCACCGGCGTCGCCACCCGCTCCGCCTCCGGTCTCCAGCCGCGCGAGGTGCTGGAGATGATCTGGGCCCGCTCGCGCGAGCTCATGGCCCGGCACGCCGCGACCTACCACGAGGACATCGCCCCCGCCCTCGCGGAGGAGGGCATCCACCTGGTCCGCTGGAGCGAGCTGACGGAGAAGGAGCAGGCCCGCCTCTTCACGCTGTTCCGGCACCAGATCTTCCCCGTGCTCACCCCCCTCGCCGTGGACCCCGCGCACCCCTTCCCGTACATCTCGGGGCTCTCCCTGAACCTCGCGGTCGTCGTGCGCAACCCGGTCAGCGGCCACCCGCACTTCGCGCGCGTCAAGGTGCCGCCGCTGCTCTCCCGCTTCCTGGAGAGCTCTCCCGGCCGCTACGTCCCCATCGAGGACGTCATCGCCGCGCACCTGGAAGAGCTCTTCCCGGGCATGGAGGTGCTGGAGCACCACGCCTTCCGGCTCACCCGCAACGAGGACCTCGAGGTCGAGGAGGACGACGCCGAGAACCTCCTGCAGGCCCTGGAGAAGGAACTCATGCGGCGTCGCTTCGGTCCGCCGGTGCGCCTGGAGGTCGAGGAGTCCATCAACCGCGAGGTGCTGGACCTGCTGGTACGCGAGCTGAAGATCTCCGAGGCCGAGGTCTACCCGCTGCCCGGCCCCCTCGACCTCACCGGTCTCTTCCGCATCCACGGCCTCGACCGTCCCGAGCTGAAGTACAAGAAGTTCATCGCCGGCACCCACCGCGACCTCGCCGAGGTCGAGTCGGCGTCCGCGCCCGACGTCTTCGCGGCGCTGCGCTCCCGGGACGTGCTCCTGCACCACCCCTACGACAGCTTCTCCACCTCCGTCCAGGCCTTCCTGGAGCAGGCGGCCGCCGACCCGGACGTCCTCGCCATCAAGCAGACCCTGTACCGGACCTCGGGCGACTCCCCGATCGTCGACGCGCTCATCGAGGCCGCCGAGTCCGGCAAGCAGGTCCTCGTCCTGGTCGAGATCAAGGCCCGCTTCGACGAGCACGCCAACATCAAGTGGGCGCGCAAGCTGGAGGAGGCCGGCTGCCACGTCGTCTACGGCCTGGTCGGCCTGAAGACGCACTGCAAGCTGTCGCTGGTGGTCCGGCAGGAAGGCGACACCCTGCGCCGCTACTGCCACGTCGGCACCGGCAACTACCACCCCAAGACGGCCCGGCTCTACGAGGACCTCGGTCTGCTCACCGCGGACCCGCAGGTCGGCGCGGACCTCTCCGACCTGTTCAACCGGCTCTCCGGCTACTCCCGCCGCGAGACCTACCGCAGGCTGCTCGTCGCCCCCAAGTCGCTGCGCGACGGCCTGATCTCGCGCGTCGACAAGGAAGTCCAGCACCACCGCGCCGGACGTCCCGCGCACATCCGCATCAAGGTCAACTCGATCGTCGACGAAGCGCTCATCGACTCCCTCTACCGCGCGTCCCAGGCGGGCGTGCCGGTCGATGTGTGGGTGCGTGGCATCTGCGCGGTGCGCCCGGGCGTGCCGGGGCTGTCGGAGAACATCCGGGTCCGCTCGATACTCGGCCGCTTCCTCGAACACTCCCGTGTCTTCGGCTTCGGCAACGGCGGCGAGCCCGAGGTGTGGATCGGCAGCGCCGACATGATGCACCGCAACCTCGACCGGCGTATCGAGGCCCTGGTCAGGGTCATCGACCCGGCCCACCGGGCGTCTTTGAACCGGATGCTGGAGACCGGTATGTCCGACTCCACCGCCTCCTGGCACCTCGGCCCGGACGGCGACTGGATCCGGCACGCGACGGACACGGACGGTGCGCCCCTGCGCAACATCCAGGAGATGCTCATAGACGCGCGGAGGCGCCGGCGTGGCACAGCGACACCATGACCTGACGGACCCCCAGGCCGGGCCCGTGACCACGGGGGACGCCCTCGCGGGCTACCTCCGTGACCAGGCCACGGAATTCCTGCGCGCCCTGCGCCTGCACCGCGAGAGCGGGGGCGCGACGGCGAACGGCTCGTCGAGCGGCGCGGCGAACGGCACCGCGGGCGGCGCTCAGGAGCGCGTCGACGCGGTGCGCGCCCTGCGCCGCTCGGCCCGCCGCATCAGCGGCAGTCTGCACACCTTCCGGCCGCTCCTCGACGCCGAGTGGTCGGAGGGCATCCGCCCCGAACTGGCTTGGCTGTCGGGCACGTTGGCCCTGGAGCACGCGTACGGGGCCCGGCTGGAGCGGCTGCTGCTGGCGCTGAACCGGCTGTCGGGCACCGCCCCGACGCCGGCACCGGCGCCCGCGCCGACGCCCGTACCGGCCCAGCCGGCCGGCCGGAGCGCGGGTGGCCGGGCCACCGACCGGGCCGCGGACCGGGTGGCCGACCGGGTGGCCGACCGGGCCGCCGCCCATCGGCCGACGGCGGTCCCGGACCGCGGCAACCTGACCGTGGGCGCGGCGAAGGCGGGCGCCCTGCTGGACCGTCAGCTCACCCTCGCCCGCACCCGGGCCCACTCCACCGCCCTGCAGGCCCTCGGCTCCTCCCGCTTCCACGCCGTCGCGGACCAGGTCGCCGTCCTCGCCAGCGAGGTCCCCCTCACCCCCGTCGCCCCCACGACCGACCTGCGCCCGCTCGCCGGGGCGGCCGAGGAGCGCCTGTCCGACGCGGTCGCCGCGCTCCCGCTGGTCACCGCGGGCAGCCCGTACAACGCGGAGGCCCTGATCCACGGCCTCTCCCCGGAGCCGGCCCCGCATCCGCAGGACGCGCCCTGGCACCAGGTCCGTCTGCTGCTGCGCCTGCACCGGTACGCCTGCGAGGTCGTGCACGGCCGCGGCGCCCCACTGGAAGTCCGCCTGCTCTCGGCCGGCCAGGCCCTCGACCGGCACCGCGACGCCTCGGAGGCGGCGTCCGCGGCGGCCCAGGCGGCCCGTACGCCCCGGATCGCGCCGGCGACGGCGTACGCGCTCGGGGTGCTGCACGCCGACCAGCGGCATGAGGTGGAGGCGGCGCGGTACGCGTTCCAACGTTCCTGGCAGAAGCAGACGATCGGCACACCCTGAGCCACCAGGCGGTGAGTACCGGATGAGCACGGCGAAGAATCCCGATGGCACCACCGACACCACCGACACCACTGGCACCACCGACACCACTGGCACCACCGACACCACTGGCACCACCGACACCACTGGCACCACCGACCCGAGCCACACCAGCAACCCGACCGACACCACTGGCCCCACTGAAACAGCTGGCCCCACTGAAACAGCCGGCCTCACCGACACCGTCGTCCGGGCCGCCGGCTGCGTGCTGTGGCGGCGCTCCCCGTCGGGGGGTGAACTGGAGGTGTGCCTCGTTCACCGCCCCAAGTACGACGACTGGTCGCACCCCAAGGGGAAGCTGAAACGCGGTGAGGAGCCGCTCGCGGGCGCGCTGCGGGAGGTCGAGGAGGAGACGGGCCACCGGGCCGCGCCCGGCGCCCGGCTGCCCACCATGGAGTACGAGGCGAACGGCCGTCCCAAACAGGTCCACTACTGGGCGGCCGAGGCCGTCTCCGGCACGTTCACGCCGAACCACGAGGTCGACCGGGTCCTCTGGCTCGCGCCGCAGGCCGCCCGCGACCGGCTGACCCAGCCGAGGGACCGCACGCTCGTGGACGCCCTGCTGGACGTTCTCCACCTGGCATGACGGAGGCGGAGGACCCGGCAGGACAGGGACGGAGGATCGGGTGGCCGCCGGAACCGGGCCGTGTCCTCGACGTGAGCGTTCCGTGACCTAACCGCACCGCCGCCAGGGGTTCACCCGCCGTTCACCCGCGCCCGTAAGCGCCTTCACCTGATCTGCCTAATTTCGGCCTTACGCGGTGCGGTGCGCGACCCAGGCGGTCACGTCCGTTCCGACCAGACTTCGCACAGTCCGCACGCCGCCGAATTCAGGACGGCGGCTCCAGGAAGGATCTTCCCCAAGTGAAGCTTCAGCGCATGAACCGGCGGGCTCTCTCCCTCGGTGCTCTCGCCGTCTCCGGCGCCCTGGCCCTCACGGCGTGCGGCTCCGACGACACCGGCTCCAGCAGTGGCAGCAGCAGCTCGTCCTCCGCCACCGCCGCCGCCGGGTCCATCAAGTGCGACGACGCCAAGGGCCAGCTCCTCGCCGACGGCTCCTCCGCGCAGAAGAACGCGATCGACGCCTGGGTGAAGAACTTCACGCAGGCCTGCAACGGCGTCCAGGTCAACTACAAGGGCTCCGGCTCCGGCGCGGGCGTCACCGCGTTCACGCAGGGTC
The DNA here is from genome assembly GCF_044460385.1 of Streptomyces sp. NPDC050121. Classification (NCBI taxonomy): domain Bacteria; kingdom Bacillati; phylum Actinomycetota; class Actinomycetes; order Kitasatosporales; family Streptomycetaceae; genus Streptomyces; species Streptomyces sp. NPDC050121. Next base: position 72,718 of record NZ_JBITJV010000039.1, read on the forward strand.
AGATCGCCTTCGCCGGCTCCGACTCCGCCCTGAAGGACGACGCCGTCGCCGCGTCGAAGTCGGTCTGCTCCGGCGGCCAGGGCATCGACCTGCCGATGGTCGCGGGCCCGATCGCCGTCGCCTACAACGTCGAGGGCGTCGACAACCTCGTCCTGGACGCCTCCACCATCGCCAAGATCTTCAACGGCAAGATCACCAACTGGAACGACGCGGCGATCAAGAAGCTGAACCCGACCGCCAAGCTGCCCGACCAGAAGATCCAGCCGTACCACCGCTCGGACGAGTCCGGCACCACGGACAACTTCACCAAGTACCTGATCGCCGCCGCCAAGACCGACTGGCCCTACTCCGGCGGCAAGGCCTGGCAGGCCAAGGGCGGCCAGTCCGCGGCCGGTTCCTCCGGTGTCGCCCAGGGCGTCAAGTCGACCCCCGGCGCGATCGGCTACATGGAGCTGTCGTACGCCAAGGACGGTCTGGGCACCGTCGCCGTCAACACCGGCGCCGCGGCCCCGGTGAAGGCCTCCTCCGACGGCGCCACCAAGGCCGTCGCCGCCGCGCAGGTCGTCGGCACCGGCAGCGACCTGTCGCTGAAGCTGGACTACAACACCAAGGCCGACGGCGCCTACCCGCTCACCCTGGTCACGTACGAGATCGTCTGCGACAAGGGCAACAAGGCCGCCACCCTGCCCGCCACCAAGGCGTTCCTGCGCTACATCGCCAGCACGGACGGCCAGGGCATCCTCTCGGGCATCGACTACGCGCCGATCCCCGACGCCATCATCTCCAAGGTCCGCACCACCATCGAGGGCCTGAGCTGATCTGAGCGGTGCGGTCCGGCACCGGGGAGCCCCCGGTCCGGACCGCACCCGTCCGGTGCACCGCCGCCAGGGGCCGTCCGCAAACCCGGCCCCACCCGAGCCGCCCACACATCCGCGAGGCGGCTCCGCAGACCGGAGACCCCCATGGACATATCGACGCAGAAGTCAGACACGGACGACACCCCTCCCCCCACGGTCCCGCCGGCCGCGACCGCCGAGCAGAAGCGCGCGGCCCGCGCCGCCACCCGACCCGGTGACCGCATCTTCCTGGCGCTCTCCCGCGGCTCGGGCATCTTCCTGTTGGTGATCATGGCCGCCATCGCGGCCTTCCTCACCTACCGGGCCTACCTCGCCATCAGCAAGGACGACGCCAACTTCCTCACTACCTTCGAGTGGAACACCGGCCTCGTCCCGCCGAAGTTCGGCATCGCGGTCCTGGCCTTCGGCACGGTGGTCTCGTCGATCATCGCCATGGTCATCGCCGTTCCGATCGCGGTGGCCATCGCCCTGTTCATCACGCACTACGCCCCGCGCAGGCTGAGCGGCCCGATCGCATACGTGATCGACCTGCTCGCCGCCGTGCCGTCCATCGTGTACGGCCTGTGGGGCGCCCTGGTCCTCGTACCGCACATGGACGGTCTGTTCGGCTGGCTCAACGACTACTTCGGCTGGACCGGCGTCTTCTCCTGGGACGAGGGCGCCCCGCGCTCGATGCTCACGGTGGGCGTCCTGCTGGCCGTGATGGTCCTGCCGGTCATCACCAACGTCAGCCGCGAGGTGTTCCGCCAGGTCCCGCAGATGCACGAGGAGGCGGCCCTGGCGCTCGGCGCCACCCGCTGGGAGGTCATCCGCATGTCGGTGATCCCCTTCGGCCGCTCCGGAGTGATCTCGGCGTCGATGCTGGGTCTCGGCCGCGCACTGGGCGAGACGATGGCGGTGGCCACGGTCCTGTCTCCCGACTTCGACATCCACGCCAGCCTGCTCAACCCGGGCGGCGGCACCTTCGCCCAGAACATCGCCAGCAAGTTCAACGAGGCGACGGAGTTCGGCCGTGACGCGCTCATCGCCTCCGGTCTGGTCCTGTTCGTCATCACCTTGCTGGTCAATGGCGCGGCACGCATGATCATCGCCCGGCGCGCGGAGTACTCGGGGGCCAACGCATGAGCCACACAGCAGCAGTAGCAGACAAGGCCCCCAGCACGCTCCGCGGCGCCAGCCTCCCGCGCTGGTCCCCCTGGGCCATCGCCGGCGGTTCGATCGCCCTCGCGATCCTCATCGGCCTCGTCGGCGGCCTGGACAGCAAGGTCCAGTGGGGTCTGATCGCCGGCCTGCTCTTCGTCTTCGGCACATACGGCATCGCCGCGAAGGTGGAAGGCAAGCGCCAGGCGAAGGACCGGGTCGCGACCAGCCTGGTCTGGGTGGCGTTCATCCTGGCGGTCATCCCGCTGGTGTCCCTGCTGTGGACGACGATCCAGCGCGGCACGAAGGTCCTCGACGTCTACTTCCTCACCCACTCGATGGGCGTGGTCGCCGACTCCGAGCCCGGCGGCGGCATCTACCACGCCATCATCGGCAGCCTGGAGCAGGTGGGCCTCGCCACGGCGATCGGCGCCCCGGTCGGCATCCTGACGGCGATCTACCTGGTGGAGTACGGGCGCGGCAAGCTGGCGAAGGCCGTCACGTTCTTCGTGGACGTCATGACCGGCATCCCGTCCATCGTCGCGGGCCTGTTCATCCTCAGCCTCATGCTGATGCTGGACATGCAGCCGTTCGGCTTCGCCGGCTCGCTGGCGCTGGCGATCCTGATGATGCCGGTCGTCGTACGCTCGACAGAGGAAATGCTGAAGCTGGTCCCGAACGAGCTGCGCGAGGCGTCTCTCGCCCTGGGCGTCCCGAAGTGGCGCACGATCCTGAAGGTGGTAGTCCCGACGTCGATCGGAGGCATCATCACGGGCGTGATGCTGGCGATCGCCCGTATCGCGGGCGAGACGGCTCCGGTGCTGCTGTTGGTCTTCGGCAACCCGTTCATCAACAACAACCCCTTCGAGGGTGCGCAGGCGTCGCTCCCGCTGTACATCTACCAGCAGTACGCGCAGAGCGCGGGTTCGACGGCGGCCTACGACCGTGCCTGGGCGGCGTCGCTCACGCTGATCGCCTTCGTGATGATCCTGAACCTGGTGGCCCGCGGCATCGCCCGCTGGAAGGCCCCGAAGACCGGTCGCTGACGCGGCCATACAGCGACTGATCGGGAAGTGAAGTAGAAATCATGGCCAAGCGAATCGACGTAAGCGGACTGACCGCCTACTACGGCGCCCACAAGGCGATCGAGGACATCTCGATGACGGTCGAACCGCGCTCGGTGACGGCCTTCATCGGCCCCTCCGGCTGCGGCAAGTCGACGTTCCTGCGCACGCTGAACCGTATGCACGAGGTGACCTCCGGCGGCCGGGTCGAGGGCAAGGTGCTCCTGGACGACGAGGACCTGTACGGCCCCGGCGTGGACCCGGTGTCCGTCCGCCGTGAGGTCGGTATGGTCTTCCAGCGCCCCAACCCCTTCCCCACGATGTCGATCTTCGACAACGTGGCCGCGGGTCTCCGCCTGAACGGCAGCTACAAGAAGAGCGAGCTGGCGGACGTCGTCGAGAAGTCCCTCAAGGGCGCGAACCTCTGGAACGAGGTCAAGGACCGCCTGAACAAGCCCGGCTCGGGCCTGTCCGGCGGCCAGCAGCAGCGGCTGTGCATCGCGCGGGCGATCGCGGTGGAACCGAAGGTCCTGCTGATGGACGAGCCCTGCTCGGCCCTCGACCCCATCTCCACCCTCGCCATCGAGGACCTGATCGGCGAGCTGAAGGAACGCTTCACGATCGTCATCGTGACGCACAACATGCAGCAGGCGGCGCGTGTCTCGGACCGCACGGCCTTCTTCAACCTGGCCGCGGTCGGCCAGCCCGGCAAGCTGATCGAGATCGACGAGACGGAGCGCATCTTCTCCAACCCGTCGGTCCAGGCCACGGAGGACTACATCTCCGGCCGCTTCGGCTAAACCCCCAAACCCCTCGCGGTGCTGCATGGCGGTGCCACCGCGAGGACGCAAAGAGCCCGCCCCCTGGCTCCCAGGGGGCGGGCTCACGTCTACCTCCGGCGGGCGGGCGGGGGGTGGGGATTTTTCACCGGGGGGTGAGAGGGGGGCCGGCTCCGCCGGTGGCAAGAGACAGCGAAGCGAGGGTATTTCTACCGGTGCGGGACCAGACGAACCCCGGGGCGGGCTGCAGGGGACGCAGTCCCCGCCGGGGGTGGGGTAGGTACCCCCTCGCCCCACCGAGCCGCAGTGACGCGCGGCCCCGGGGTGCTGGGTGACCCTTCGACCTACCGAGTCGGGTGGGTGGGCAGGAGGGCTACAGGAACGCCAAGTTCACTAGCCAGAACGCGCATGCCGCGACCACCGCAGCCGCCGGCATGGTGATGAACCACCCCAGGACAATGTTCTTCGCGACTCCCCACCTCACGGCATTGACCCGCTTCGTCGCCCCCACACCCATGATCGCCGAAGTGATCACATGCGTCGTGGAAATCGGCGCCTTGAACAGAAACGCCGTGGTGAACATGATCGACGCACCGGTCGTCTCCGCCGCGAACCCCTGCGGCGGATCAAGCTCAATGATCTTCCGCCCAAGCGTGCGCATGATGCGCCACCCACCCGCATACGTCCCCAGCGACAGCATCACCGCACAAGCGATCTTCACCCACACCGGAATCGGATCGTCGGCCCCCTGAACATCGCCGATGACCAACGCCATCACCACGATGCCCATCGTCTTCTGCGCGTCCTGCAGACCATGCCCCAGTGCCATCCCCGCCGCAGAAACGGTCTGAGCTATCCGAAAGCCCCGCTTCGCCTTGTGCGGATTGGCCCGCCGGAACAACCACAAAATAGCCGTCATCACCAGATAGCCGACGACAAGCCCCACCACCGGCGAGACGAACATCGGAATGACGATCTTCTCGAGCACCCCGGACCAGATGACATCCGTGCCCCCGGCGAGCGCGGCGCCCACCATGCCCCCGAACAGCGCGTGGGACGACGACGAGGGCAACCCGAAGTACCACGTGACGAGATTCCACACGATCGCCCCGATCAACGCGGCGAACAGAATCCCCATCCCCTTCGACCCGTCGGGAGTCTCGATCAGCCCCTTGCTGACGGTGTGCGCAACGCCACTCCCCAGAAAGGCGCCGGCGAGGTTCATCACAGCGGCCATGGCCAGCGCGGCGCGCGGCGTCAGCGCCCGCGTCGAAACCGACGTGGCAATGGCGTTCGCCGAGTCGTGGAAACCGTTCGTATAAGTGAATCCGAGCGCGACGCCAATGGTCACGACCAGAGCAAAGGTGTCCATGAAGTGCTCAGGACTCCTTGACCGCGATGGTCTCCACCGTGTTGGCCACGTGCTCGAAGGCGTCGGCGGCCTCCTCCAGCACATCCACGATCTGCTTCAGCTTGAGCACCTCGATGGCCTCGTACTTGCCGCTGAACAGATGCGCGAGCAGCTTCCGGTGGATCTGGTCGGCCTGGTTCTCGAGCCGGTTGACCTCGATCCAGTACTCGGTGAGGTTCTCCATGGTCCGCAGGTTCGGCATGGCCTCGGCCGTCAGCTCCGCCGCCCGCGCCAGCACCTCGATCTGCTGCTCGACCCCCTTGGGCAGCTCCTCCACGTTGTAGAGGACGACCAGGTCGACGGCCTCCTCCATGAAGTCCATGATGTCGTCGAGGGAGGACGCGAGGTTGTAGATGTCCTCACGGTCGAACGGCGTGATGAACGAGGAGTTCAGCTGGTGGAAGATCGCATGCGTGGCATCGTCACCTGCGTGTTCCGCGGCCCGCATACGCTCTGCGACCTCGGCCCGGCTGGCGGGGTCCGCCCCGAGCAGTTCCATCAGGAGTTTCGAGCCCGTGACGATGTTGTCCGCGGATGCGGCGAACATGTCGTAGAAGCTCGTCTCCCTGGGGGTCAGACGAAATCGCACGTGGGGTCCTCAAGATGCATCGGTTTCGGTCAGGCTGATGCTAGGCGCATCATCCGGCCACGACTAACGGGCCGCCCCCCAGTGTCACCCATGAGGGAGAGCGACCGGCAGGGGGGCGACCGACGAAGTCCCTGCTGGGGCCGTATACCCGCCGAAGTTCGGTACCATATACCCAGTAGGGGTATGGGTCTGGAGCTGGAGCGCTGGAGGACAGGATGACGACCACCGAGGCCGGCACGGAAGCCCCCGCCCCCGGAACGGGACAGGTCCACGGCTACCACAAGCAGAAGGACGAGCACCTCAAGCGCCTGCGCCGCATCGAGGGCCAGATCCGCGGCCTGCAGCGCATGGTCGACGAGGACACCTACTGCATCGACATACTCACCCAGGTGTCCGCCTCCACCAAGGCCCTGCAGTCCTTCGCGCTGCAGCTCCTGGAGGAGCACCTGCGCCACTGCGTCGCCGACGCGGCAGTCAAGGGCGGCGACGAGATCGACGCGAAGGTGGAGGAAGCGACCAAGGCGATCGGCCGCCTACTGCGCACCTGACCCACCGGACCCGGGCTCCCCACGCGCCGCCCGATCGCGCTCCCTCTCCCCCGCCTTCTCCCGCCCCTGCTCCCTCTCCCCTGCCCTCTCGCGGGCCCGCGCCGGCTCCTCGACCTGCTCCTCCCCCACCCGCAGCACCTGATCGATGCTCTCCAGACTGAGCCGTTCCTCACCCGCGGCCGAGGCCGCGATGATCAGCTCTCCGCACAGCTCGATCTCGGCGAGGGCCACGTGGTCCTGAACTGCCGTACCGCCGCCCGGAGCCACGCGCATCACCTCGTCTCTGCCGTCACCGGCTTCCTAGAGTAGGGAGCGCTATACACCGCGCGCATGGCACGGACGGGCTAGTCCTTGTGCCCACCCTGTGGCTGAATCTGTCCGCTCCGAGCGGGGTTCATTCCTGCGCGATCCGCCCCGCGTAGATGTCCCCGGCGGCCGGCAACCGCACATCGACGGGCGCGCCGAAGTCGTACAGCAGCGTCGTGGAAGCGACCGCGACGGCCGCCTTCTGCTTCCCGTTGACGAAACTGAACCGGTGCCGGACCTTCCGGATGCGCCCCTCGTCGTCGAGGTAGACGTCGAACGGCACCCGAGCCGTGGCGAACCCTTTCGCCGCCGCCCGCAGCGCGTCCCGTCCCTCCGCGGACGCGTCCTCGGCGGCCACCGCCAGATCGGCCGTCCCGCGATAGTGCCGCACCGCCGTCCCGGCCACCTCGGTCCTACCGACGTACGTCGCCGTCCGCGTCCCCCGCAGCACCTCGGCGGCGGCGAACGGATCGGTGACCCCGCCCGTCACCAGGTTCCCGTCGGACAGGGTCGCCGTCGCCACCCGTACCCACTTGTCGTCCGGCACGCCGGCCCCACGGTTCTTCATGAACAGGGCCCCGGGCGCGAGGAGTTCGGTGATCGGCCGGTGCTCGCTCGCCCCGGCCGGGTCCTGCGGCAGCAGCACCCTCAGCTGCCCGAGCTGCTTGCGGTAGTCGTAGACCCCCTGGCCCCGGATGGTCACCCGGGTCCCGCCGGTCGCCATCTCCATCGACGTACGGGCCTTCGACGTGCCCGCCTCCACGAGGGTGTCGGCAGCCCGGTGCAGGGTGGCCACGGGATCGGCCGCCCGGCCGTCCTCGGCGGCGGCCCCGCCCCCGGAGCACCCGGCGGTGCCCGCACAGATCCCCGCCACGATCCCCGAAAGAACCGCCGCACCCACGTGCCTGCGCTGCCGCTCCGCCATGGCCTGCCTACCCCCAGCCGGTACGTCCGTCACGGGCCCCCTGTCGTTCCGGTTAACGACGGGTAGGTGCCCCCGTCACGCAGAGCCGAGGGCTTGTGGCCGGATTGCATGCGGCTTGCGACCGCCATACGGGTCTTTTACCGAGCCTGGGTACCGTTGTCTGCGTGACACAGCAAGACGGCTCGGACCTTCCCCGCACCGACGGGGACCACAGCACCACGACCGTCGAACAGGGCCGCTTCTGCCTGGCCCGCTGCACCTGCGGCTGGCGCGGCCCGGCCCGCCGCGCGAGAAGCCTGGCCAGATCGGACGCGGAGAGCCACATCCACGGCTGACCGGCTGATGTCACGGCCGACCGGCTGACCGGCTGATGTCACGGACGTCACTGTTCTGTCACCGCCGACGCCGGCCGGAACCCGTGGTCCCATGTCCCCGTCTCGCTGCATGAAGCCGACAGCCGGTCGAGGGAAGGCGCAAGAACATGGAACGGCGTACGTTCATCGCAGGCGGCACGGCAGCGGTCGCGGCGGCAGTGACCGCCTGCAAGGCGACCGGCGGCAGCGCGCACGCCTCCACCTCGGCCACCGGGAGCGCCGGCGGCACCGGGCCGAACAGCCCCCTCACCACCACCAGCGTCTCCGCCCCCGCCAACTGGACCGCGCTGGCCCGCGATCTGGACGGCGCCCTGGTCCGCCCCGGCGACGCCTCCTGGGCGACGGCCCACCAGCTCTACAACACCCGCTTCGACGGCCTCAAACCGGCGGCGGTGGCGTACGTCGCCCACGCCGACGACGTCCGCACGGCCCTGGCGTACGCCCGCGCCCACCGGACGAAGGTCGCGATCCGCAACGGCGGCCACTCCTACGGCGGTTGGTCCTCCGGCGACGGCCGGCTGATCATCGACGTCTCCAAGCTGAACCGGGTCCGCGCGAGCGGCACCACGGCCGTGGTCGGCGCGGGCTCCAAGCTGATCGACGTCTACCGGGCGCTCGCCGCGAAGGGTGTGACCATCCCGGCGGGCTCCTGCCCCACGGTCGGCGTCTCCGGTCTGGTCCTCGGCGGCGGCCACGGCGTCGTCTCCCGCGCCTATGGGCTGACCTGCGACAGCCTCACCCAGGCCACGATCGTCACCGCGGACGGCAGGCAGCTCACCGCCAACGCGACGACGAACAAGGACCTGTTCTGGGCGCTGCGCGGCGCCGGCAACGGCAACTTCGGCGTCGTCACGGAGCTGCAGTTCAAGACCCACCCCGCGCCCCAGGCGGTGACGGGCTACCTCACCTGGCCCTGGGCGAAGGCGGCCGCGGTGATAAAGGCCTGGCAGGAGTGGGGTCCGTCGCAGCCCGACGAGATCTGGTCCTCCCTGCACCTGGAGAACGGCAGCGGCACCCCCACCGTCTCGGTGGCCGCGTTCTGCATCGGCACCTACGGCCAGCTCCAGAACGCGGTGGACCGCCTCGCCGACAAGGTGGGTGCCCGCGCGTCGTCCGTATCCCTGCGCCGCCGCGGCTACGAGGAGGCGATGGAGGCGTACGCCGGCTGCTCCTCCTTCAGCACCGACGCCCAGTGTCACCTTCCCGGCTCCACTCCGGGCCGCGCCGCGCAGGGCAAGCTGGGCCGGGAGACGTACACGGCCCGCTCGGACTTCTTCGACCGCTCGCTGACGACGGCCGGCATCCAGACCCTGCTGAAGCAGATGAGGACGGTCCAGGGCGGCGCCGGCAGCATCGCCCTCACCGCCCTCGGCGGCGCGGTCAACCGGGTCTCCCCCACGGCGACGGCGTTCGTCCACCGCCGCTCGCGGATGCTGGCCCAGTACATCGTGTCGTGGAGGGCGGGCACGGCCGGTACGACGGCCCAGTCCTGGCTGAACACGGCCCACAAGGCGATGACCCCGTACGCCTCGGGCGCGGCCTACCAGAACTACGCGGACCCGACCCTCACGAACTGGCGCAAGGCGTACTACGGCGAAGCGCTCCCGCGGCTGACCCAGCTGAAGAAGCAGTACGACCCGACCGGCTTCTTCACCTACCCGCAGGCGCTCTGACCGCAGGCGCTCTGACCGCAGACACGCCGACCGCCGCCACGCTGACCTGAGGCAGTCTGACCGCAGAGACTCTGCCCGCAGGCGATGAGCTAGGCGGCGAGGTCCCGTTCCTCCGCGGCGACCTCGCTCCGCGCGCCCGGGATGAGCCCCTCCCGCTCGCCGGTCCGAGCGGCCCGGCTGCGCACGATCCACCCGACGCGGGGCGAGCGGTCGACGGCCTTCAGCACGGGCGTGAGCATCATGGAGGCGACGGGCGACAGCAGCAGGGCGACGGCGGTCCCGAGCGCGAACCCGCCGACGACGTCCGTCGGATAGTGCACCCCCATGAAGACCCGGCAGAACCCTTCGAGCAGGGCAACCGCTATCCCCGCGAGCCCGAACTTCCGGTTGGCGACGAACAGTCCGACGGCCATGGCCATGGTGAGGGTGGCGTGGTCGCTGACGAAGGAGTAGTCGGTCTTGCCGGAGACGAGCACCTCCAGCCCCTGATGGTCAAGGAAGGGCCGGGGCCGCTCCACGAACCCCCGTATCGGCACGTTCACCAGCACGGCGATCCCGGCGGCGAGCGGCGCCCACACCAGCGCGGCGACGGAGCCTGCGGCCTCCTCGGCCCCACCGGGCCGGCGCCGCACGCCCCACCAGCACCACACGATCAGCAGCACCATGACGAGCAGCAGCCCGTACTCGCCCACGAACTCGACGGCCCGGTCGAGCCAGTGCGGGGCGTCCTTGGCCAGGCCGTTGATGTCATAGAGCAGGTCGACGTCGGGGTTCGACCCGGATTCGGCGAGTCCAGCCATGGTGCTGCGGCCCCTTCGTCGTGTGCTGCCCGGCGCACCTCACATGCGCCCGCCTCAACAGGAACGCACGGCCCCGGTTGATACGTTCCACTCTCCACTGAATGATCACCCAGACGTTATCGAAGAGAGACAGATCACCGCAGCTCAGAGGCCGGGTCCGGGGCCTGTCTCAGACCGTCGTGGGGAGCGCTTTCGCGCCATCTTCGGTGACCCTGGTCGCCCCGAAGTACTCGGCGGTGTCGATGGGGTCGAACCGGATGACCGCCCCCGTGTAGGGCGCGTCGATCATGTAGCCGCCCCCGACGTAGATCCCCACGTGGTGGATGGCCCGCGAATTGCCGAGGTCGGTCGAGAAGAACACCAGGTCCCCCGGCAGCAGCTCGCTGCGCTTGGGGTGCGGGCCGGCGTTGTACTGGTCGTTGGCGACCCGGGGCAGGGTGATCCCGACGCTCTCGTAGGCGGCCTTGGTCAGCCCGGAGCAGTCGAACCGTCCTCCCTGGTCAGCGGTGCCGTTCCCGCCCCAGAGATAGGGCGTGCCGAGCTTCTTCTGGGCGAAGTAGATGGCCGCCGCGGCCTGCTTGGAGGGATCCACCCGGCTGACGGGCGCGGCGAAGGACTCCTCCAGCGTCGTGATCGTCTTCACGTAGTTCTGGGTCTCCTTGTACGGCGGTACGCCGCCGTACTTGATGACCGCGTCCGGCCCCGCGTTGTAGGCCGCGAGCATGTTCTTCGTGATGTCCCCGCGGACGGTCTTCACATACGACGCGAGCTGGCAGTCGTACGACGCGGCCGACGGAATCGCGTCATTCGGGTCCCAGACGTCGCGGTCGCCGTCCCCGTCCCCGTCGACTCCGTGCGTGGCCCAGGTGCCCGGGATGAACTGCGCTATCCCCTGCGCGGCGGCGGCGCTCTGCGCTCTCGGGTTGAACCCGCTCTCCTGGTAGAGCTGGGCGGCGAGCAGTGCGGGGTTGATGGCGGCGCAGAGGTTGCCCCACTTCTGAACCAGCGTCTGATAGGCGGCGGGCACGGCCCCCTTGGCGAGCGAGCGGGACGCCCCGCCCACGCCGTTCACCATGTTCCCGCCGACGACGTACACCCCGATGACGAGCGCCATCATGAAGGCGGCTCCGGCACTGACGGCAGCGGTCGCCACGATCCACGTCCTACGCACCGTCAACCGCCCCTCGCCGCCCGGGAGTCCGCCCACGCCAGTGTAGAGGCGGCCTCCGCGCCACCGGGCGACCACGCGGAAGGACGGCTCGATCCATGGATCCCCGCGTGCCGGGGCAGGCGGGTCAACGGCAGCCCCGGGCCGCGTCAAGCATCGCCCAACGTTCGCTCCTGCCTTCCCCATTCATGCCCATGATTCGGCAACAGCAGCGATCATTTTCGGCCTCGGATATACGTTCCACCCCCGTGAACTCTGAGAACACCCCCCGAGACACCCCCCGAGACACCCCCCACGGAACCGCTCGTCGCGCCCTTCTGCGCGGCGGCATGGCCGGCGCCCTGGCCGTCGGCGGCGCGGCTCTCGCCACCGCCCCCGCGTCCGCCTCCACTCCCGCCACCGGCCCTCGGACCGCCACCCGTCCCGGCACGGTCGACGAAGCCCTGCGGGAACTGGCCGCGGGCAACCGCCGCTGGCGCACCTTCTGCGAGCGGCACCCGGACGAAACCCCCGCCGTACGACAGAGCCTGACAATGGGTCAGCATCCGTTCGCCGTCGTCCTCGGCTGCATCGACTCCCGCGTGCCGCCCGAGCTGGTCTTCGACCAGGGCCTCGGCGACCTGATGACCGTCCGCACGGCGGGCGAGGTGCTCGACGAGGCCGTACTCGGCAGCGTGGCCTACGGCGTGCTCGAACTGGGGATCCCGCTGGTCATGGTGCTCGGCCACCAGTCGTGCGGCGCGGTGAAGGCGGCCGTACAGGCGGACCTGACCGGCGACGAGCTGCCCGCCCACATCCAGTACCTGGCCGACCAGATCATCCCGTCCATAGACCGCACGAAGCAGGGCGACGCCCGCGTCGACTCCACCGTCGACGCCAACGTCCGGGCCGTCCGCGCACGCCTCGCCGCCGTGCCGGACCTCGCCGCGAAGACATCCGCCGGCGAGCTCGCGGTCGTCGGCGCCCGCTACGAGCTGACCACCCAGCTCGTCCACACCCTCGCGTAGCCCCTGAGGGCCTGCCCTAGGGGGCGGACGTCGCGTCCCTGTACAGTTCTGCGGCCTCCGCCCCCAGGACCACGCTGTACGAGACGTCGGGCGTGGCGCCGCCCTGCTCGTGACCGCCCAGGACGCCCACGACCTCGTCGTAGCCGTTCACCCAGGGGCTGCCGCTGGTGCCGCCGGTGAAGGCGGGGCAGGTGATGCGCTGCTGGGTGGCGCTGTGGGCGGTGGGCCGGTTCGTACAGCGGATCGGCGCCTCGACGGAGTCGGGGTAGCCGGTGACGGTGACGGCGGTGGCCCCCGTTGTGGTGCGCGTCACAAAACGATTGCCGCCGACAACGTCCTCGACGTTCTTGCCGTCCTTCTCTCCGAGGACGGCGAAGGCCACGTCACTGTCCTCGTCCTGCCCCTTGTTCCATCCGTCGGGCATAAAGGACTGCTTGATCTTCCAGACCCCGTAGGGGGCCTGTCCGACCCGGTAGCCGGGGACGAACGCCAGTTCGCCGGACACGCTGCTGAGGCAGTGCGCCGCAGTGGCGATGAGGTCGTGGTGGGGGCTGTGCACGACGGACGCGGTGCAGAAGTGCTCGCCGGTGAGTCTGCCGGCGACCGCATCGTCGGCGCTGAACAACGCGCCGACCCGTGCGAACTTCGGGGTCGCCACCGCGACGGCCGTGACCCCGAGGGGGCCGGGCGCGCCGTCGGCAGTCGCTTCGGAGGCGGAGGTGACGGCCAGCATGACGACCGCACCGAGCAGGGCGTTTCGCTTCATCGGGTTCACTTTGTCCCACGAAGGTGAGAGAAACGTCAGAGACATGCATTCTCATACGACGCTACCCGCACTTGGCCCTCAAAACCTCCCGGCTTTGTCCGCCGGGCCTCATCACCCCCCTAAGGACACTCCCGATGGCTGAAATCCCCCCCGACCTCATCTGGACCCGTGCCGCCCCGCCGGACGCGACCGGACCCGGCCCGTGGATCGAGATCGCCTTCGGCGCGGGGGACGACGGCGAGGCGCCCGTCTACCTGCGGGAGACCAGCGACCCGGACAACGTCGTCACCACGAACCGCCGCAAGTGGGACGCGTTCGTGCTGGGCGTCCAGGCAGGCGAATTCGACCACTTCGTGGAAGGCGTCGAGCTCGACTGACCGCACGCCCCACCCGGCGCCCCTCGCCCCGCACCCCCTCGCCCCGCACCCCCTCGCCCCGCACCCCTTTGCACAGCCCGCCTCGCACCGCAAGTTCCCACAGCCCACGTCTCAGACATCGCCCCGCACCACCGCGTGCAGGTGCTGGTCGTGCCACCCGTCCGCGTGCAGCAGGGCGCTCCGCATGGTGCCCTCATACGCGTACTGCGCCTTTCGCGCCACTCGGCACGACGCCTCGTTGGCGACCGCGTGGCACAGGCGCAGGCGATGCAGGCCGAGGTCGTCGAAGGCCCACCGGGTGAGCCGGCCGACCGCCTCGACGGCGACGCCGCCGCCCCGGGCGGCCGGCAGCAGCCAGTAGACGATCTCCGCGCTGCCGCCGTCGAGATCGACGTCGTTCCAGCCGGCCAGCCCGACGACCTCACCGCCGTCGGCACGGGACCGGGCGATCGCCCAGATCGCACCGGTCTCCGCCCGCCAGCGCTCCCGCATCCGCTCGATCCGCCGTACCGCGGCCTCCCGGTCGGGCACGGCGAGCAGGTTCCACTGCCGGATCGCCGGATCGCCCGCGGCCGCCACCAACGCGGACGCGTCCCCCGCCGCCCAGGGCCGCAGCTCCAGCCCGGCGCGCGGGAGGGCGAGCACCGGCTGCTCGGCACAGGCCATCCGACCTGCGGGGACGACAGGAGGCACGGCGGACACGGGGACGTTCACCGCGGCATCGTGCCACAGGCGCCCCGTGCCGGGGATCGGCACACCGAGGTCAAGTTCCAGCCATCCGCGCACCATCGCCCCGCCATTGATCAGCAATCCCCCAACCCCCTTCAGTAAGGCGGAAGTCAGGATTCCACCGCCTGTCTTGTTGTCGCGTACTCAACAAGGGAACGTCGTCCGCGGGCCGCCGCCCCTACCGGCAACCACGCCGGTGGTCCCCCACCCGCAGGCCTCTGTCCACCTCACGCAGGAGGCTGTACGTTGCGTACGCCCACCCCCAACACCCCCCACATACCCGGCAGATGGCGCCGAATAGGCTCCGCCACCGCGGCCACCGCCGCCCTCGTCATCGCCGGCCTCGGCACCGCGGCCCACGCCGGCGCAGCCACCCCGACGCCTTCCAAGGTCAGCGCCCGCGCCATCGCCGCCCAGGTCGCGAAGGCCCACGTGACCTACACCCAGCAGTGCGACCAGACCCCGAAGAAGGGGTTCGCGTCCTGCAACGCGCTGCGGGTCACCGGCGGCACCACCGCCTTCCAGGAGGAGCAGGCCGCCAAGAAGGGCATCGCGCCCAAGACGGTCTCGCCGAACGCCGCCACCGACTCCCCCAGCGGCTACGGCCCCTCCGACCTCCAGTCGGCCTACGGCCTGACCGACGCCGCGTCCTCGGGCGGCTCCGGCAGGACCATCGCGATCGTCGACGCGTACGACGACCCCAACGCGGAGTCCGACCTGGCCACCTACCGCGCCTACTACGGCCTCTCCGCCTGCACGACCTCCAACGGCTGCTTCAAGAAGGTCAGCCAGACGGGCTCCACCACCTCCCTCCCCACCGCGAACAGCGGCTGGGCCGGTGAGATCTCGCTCGACCTCGACATGGCCTCCGCCGTCTGCCCGAACTGCAACATCCTGCTCGTCGAGGCCAAGTCCTCCTCGATGGCCAACCTCGGCACGGCGGTGAACCGCGCGGTCACCCTGGGCGCGAAGTTCGTCTCCAACAGCTACGGCGGCTCCGAGTCCTCCTCCGACACCAGCTACGACTCCTCGTACTTCAACCACCCGGGCGTCGCCATCACCGTCAGCGCGGGCGACGAGGCGTACGGCGCCGAGTACCCGGCGGCCTCCAAGTACGTGACCGCCGTCGGCGGCACCAAGCTGTCCGCCGCCTCCAACAGCCGCGGCTGGACGGAGTCGGTCTGGAAGACCAGCAGCACCGAGGGCACCGGCTCGGGCTGCTCCTCGTACGACGCCAAGCCGACCTGGCAGACCGACACCGGCTGCTCGAAGCGCATGATCTCCGACGTCTCGGCCGTCGCCGACCCGGCGACCGGCGTCTCGGTCTACGACACCTACGGCGCCGACGGCACCGGCTGGAACACCTACGGCGGCACCAGCGCCTCGGCCCCGATCATCGCGAGCGTCTACGCCCTCGCCGGCACCCCGGGCAGCAGCGACTACCCGGCCTCCTACCCCTACGCCGCGGCCGGCACGTCCGCCCTCAACGACGTGACCAGCGGCAACAACGGCACCTGCTCGACGAGCTACTTCTGCACCGCCAAGTCCGGCTACGACGGCCCGACCGGCTGGGGCACCCCGGAGGGCACCGACGCCTTCACCGGCTGACCCTGACCCTCCGTCACCCGGAGCAGCCACAGTGGGCCGTGGGGGCCACACGTGGCGAACGGCGAGCGGGCCGCGGCATCCAGCCGCGGCCCGCTCGCCGTTCGTCATGAGACCATCGATGAGAACATCGAAACGTACTCTCACCCGACCAGCCGTCAGAAACGGTACGGAGCCGTGAAGTGGGCTAACGACGGAACCACACCACAGGTTCCGCTCCGGCCTCATTGCCCGGCGTAACCTGCCGTGATACACAGAGTGACCATACGAGTCAATCGTACGAATCCCGACCGACAATGACGCCAAGTCGACATACGACGGCGACTTCGTCGGCGACAATGAGGCGTGACCTCTGCACACCGGCAGGGGAACTGCGGAACTACCCACCAGGGGCGGTGACTTACATGCTGTTTGCGGCCGACAAGGGCGATATCAACACCATCATCGGCGGGATCGCTCCGGACTGGGGGCCCTTCGGCAGCCTGGGCAACGAGGCCAAGGTGATGATCGAGGTCGTGATGGCGGTCGCCATCCTCATCTGCCTCGGCATCGCCATCTGGGGCGCGGCCAAGCAACGCATCGGCGCGACGGCCCTGCGGGACACCTTCAGTGCGGAACAGGGCAAGGGCCTCATCATCGCGGGCCTGACGGGCGTCTTCATCATCGGCTCACTCGGGACATTGTTCACGATCGTGTACGGCATGGCCGTGTAACAGCGTCCCCCGCACCACCCCCAGTCCCGTCCGGGCGCGCCCGGCCCGCCGTCCCCACCCACCTGTCGTGCCCACCGGCTGAGGTTGCGTTTCCCTGATGTCCCTGATGTCGAGTCACCACACCGCGCCCGCGCGGGAACCAGCACGGCTACCGTCGTACTTCTACGCGGTCCGCAACGGCAGCGAGGGGGCGTACGCGGCATGACTCCCGGCGACGAACACGACTACGGCGAACCCACGGGCACCCGCGTCCGCCTACCCGAGACCGACCCCTACGGCGGCGCCCGCAGAGGCCCCCGCTCCTCCTCCCGGAGCCTGGTCACGGTGGTCGGCGTCGTCGTCGTCCTCATCGCGGCAATCGCCTTCGCGAACCGCGGAGGAGACGGTTCCTCTTCAACGACGACCGACGGCCCCGCCGGCACCAACAACCCCAAGTCCACCAGCACAGCAGCCAGCGGAACAAAACCGGTGGAGTCGAAGAGCGGCAATATTCCGACCGGGTACGCGCACGACGTGCAGGGCGCCCAGAGCGCGGCGGCCAACTACGCGGTGGCGCTGGGGTCGGCGGACATGTTCGTCACGGACCGCCGGCACCAGATCGTCGACACGGTGTACGCACCCGACGTCGCCGCCGCCAGACAGTCCGCTCTGGATACCGCGTACGCGAGCGAGACGTTCCTGAGCAACATCGGGCTCGACAAGGACGGCACCGCTCCGGACGGCCAGACCTTCGTCTCCCGCGTCATCCCCGTGGGCACCAAGGTCACGGCCTCCAGCACGAGCAGTGCCAACGTCGAGGTCTGGTACACATCGCTCTTCGGCCTGTCAGGCGCAGCCTCGACCAATCCCGTCTCCGAGAGCTGGTTCACCAACACCTACCAGCTCACGTGGATCAACAACGACTGGAAGGTCACCGACTTCCAGCAGAAGGACGGGCCCGTTCCGGTCGGGCGCGACCAGAAGGCCTCCACCGCCGACGACATGACGAAGGCCGTCGAGGAGTACGGAGGGTTCACCTATGCGCGCTAAGCACCTCTCCCTCAAGGTGACGGCCGCCCTGGCCGCCGTTCAGACCACAGCTGTGCTGCTGGCCACCCGCGCCTCCGCCGCGCCGACACCCAGCCCGTCTCCGTCCCCCTCCCCGTCCTCGAGCACCAGCGCCTGCAGCGAACTCATCAAAGGCGCCGCCAGGGATTACTGCGAAAAAGGCGAGAACCCGTCCCTCACCACCAACCCCGGCGTCTCCGACACCCTCGATCCCCTCTCCTCCCTCGCCAAGGGCTGTGCCGACGCCGCCGCGTGGACCGTCGACAAGCTCAGCGACGCCGTGAAGGACACGGCGAACGTCGACTTCACCAACGAGAGGTTCCTCAAGCAGTACGCCGTCGTCTTCGCCGCCTCGACCGTCCTGACCCTCCTGCTGTGGCTGCTGGCGGTAGCCAAGCGCGCGGTGCGCGGAGTCCCCCTCACCACCGCCATCGGCGAAGCCGTCGGCTTCCTCTGGCTGACCGTCCTCGCCTCCGCCTTCACCCCCCTCATCCTCTACACCGTCGTCTCCGCCACCGACGGCATCACCGACGTCCTCGCGAAGACCACCGGCAACCAGACCGACACGTTCTTCGGCACCTTCTCCGCGGCCCTCGCCAAGGGCGAGAACATCGGCGGCGGCCCGATCATGCTGATCGTCGTCTCTCTCGTGTCGATCCTCGCCGCCGGAGTGCTCTGGCTGGAGCTGGTCATCAGGGCCGCGCTCCTCTACGTCGGCGCGCTGCTCGGCACCGTCGTCTACGCGGGCCTGGTCGACAAGAACCTGTGGAGCCACGTCCGCCGCTGGGCCGGCATCATGATCGCCGTCATCCTGGTCAAACCGGTCATCGTGATAGTGCTCGGCCTCGCCGGCGCGCTGTCCTCGGACGACGGCCCCAACGCCTTCTCCGCCGTCGTCTCCGGCCTCTCGATCATCCTGCTCGCCATCTTCGCCAGCGCGATGATCTACCGCTTCGTCCCCGGCTTCGGCGACGAGATCGCCGGCGGTCGCAACAACCGCATCATGCAGGGCGCCGAAGGCAAGGCCGCCGCCGTCATCAGCTCCCCGGCGACCCTCGTCGCCCAGGGCATCAAGACGCACAGCACCCGTGCGGACAACAACGGCGGCGGCCAGTCCGGATCGGGATCCTCCGGCGCCCGCCCCTCCAACCCCGCCAGTGGCGGAGTGGCCGCGCACAGCTCGCGCTCCTCGAACGGGGGCGGCGGATCTGTCCCCTCCGCCGCCCCCGCGCCCCGCGCGAGCAGCCCGGTCAACACCCCGCACGCCGGCAACAACCGCAACAGCAGCAACAACCGCACGGGAGGTGAAGGGCGTTGACGACCGAGTCCCATGTGTCCCACATGGTCGCGCCCCGCCGTACATATCTGATCGGCCGCGCCCGGCCGAACGCGATCGTCGGCCGCAACCGCGAGACCGGCGAGATCGCGCTCATCGTCATCGGCGCGTTCCTCGGCATGATGTGCGGCCTCCTCGTCCCCGTCCTCGCCCTGCGCATCGTCCTGCTGAGCGGCTTCCCGATGATCGCGCTGGCCGCCGTCTACGTGCCGTACAAACACCGCACGTTCTACAAGTGGTTCGAGATCAACCGCAGCTACAAGCGCACCCTCCGCCAGGGGACCACGTACCGCTCCACCGCCATGGAGGCCGGCACCCGGCTCGACGGCCAGGAGATCGAGATCGGCCCGCCCCCCGGCATCGGCCGCATCAGCTGGCTGGCCGCCCCCTTCGGCCCCGACGAGATCGCCGTCCTCCTGCACGCCGACCGCCGCACGGTGACGGCGGCCATCGAGATCGAGGGCCCGGGCGTCGGCCTGCGCGACAGCGAGGACCAGGAGGCCCTCGTCGACCGCTTCGGCACCCTCCTCAAGCACGTGGCGAACGGCGACGGCTTCGTCACCCGCCTGCAGATGCTCGCCCGCACCCTCCCCGCCGACCCCGACGCCCACGCCAAGGACGTCGCCGTACGCGGGGACGAGAAGGCCCCCGACTGGCTGGCCCGCTCCTACGACCAGCTCCAGTCCATGGTGTCCACCAGCAGCGAGCAGCACCGCGCCTACCTCGTCGCCTGCATGCACTACACGCGCGAACTCTCCGCCGAGGCGCACGCCATGGCCCGCGCCGCCCGCCCGACCTCCGGCCGCAAACTCGACCGCGACGCCGGCCTCGCCGTCGTCATGGCCCGCGAACTGACGGACATCTGCTCCCGCCTCCAGGAGGCGGACATCCGCGTCCGCCAGCCCCTCGGGCAGGGCCGGCTCGCCTCCCTCGTCCACTCCATGTACGACCCGGACCACCCCATCGACCACATCCAGGCGATGACCAAGCGCAACGCCTGGCCGGCCGAGCTTGACGCCATGGAGCCGACGTTCCTCCAGGCCAAGACCCGCGAGTCGACCACCCGGGCCCCCTGGTGCCACGCCACGGCGTGGGTGAAGGAGTGGCCGATGACCCCGGTGGGCGTCAACTTCCTGGCCCCCCTCCTCGTCCACACCCCGGACGTCATCCGCACGGTCGCCGTCACGATGGACCTCGAACCCACCGAGGTCGCCATCGAACGCATGCTCACGGAGAAGACGAACGACGAGGCCGAGGCCAGCCGCGCCGCCAAGATGAACCGCACCGTCGACCCCCGCGACGTGGCCGCCCACTCCCGCCTCGACCAGCGCGGCGAGGACCTGGCGTCCGGCGCGGCCGGCGTGAACCTGGTCGGCTACATCACCGTCTCCAGCCGCAACCCCGAGGCCCTCGCCCGCGACAAACGGACGATAAGGGCCTCGGCCGGCAAGTCGTACCTGAAGCTGGAGTGGTGCGACCGAGAGCACCACCGGGCGTTCGTGAACACCCTCCCGTTCGCCACCGGAATCCGAAGGTAGGGGCTGATGAGCTGATGCGGGATCCGCTGTCCGTCCTCACGGACGCCTTCACCTCCTTCCTCTTCGGCAAGGTCGAGACGACCCGGCTGCCGGTCCGCACCTCCACCGGCCAGGCCCAGGCCGTCTACCTGCCCACGGCCGCCCCCGGCCTCGGCGACTCCGGCGTCATCATCGGCCGCGAGGTCTACTCCGGAAAGGGCTACATCTACGACCCCTTCCAGCTGTACGGCCAGCAGCTGCCCGCCCCGCACTGGCTGGTCCTCGGCGAGTCCGGAAACGGCAAGTCGGCGCTGGAGAAAACCTACGTCATGCGCCAGCTCCGCTTCCGCGACCGCCAGGTCGTCGTCCTGGACGCCCAGGGCGAGGACGGCGTCGGCGAATGGAACCTCATCGCGCAGGCGCTGGGAATAACCCCCATCCGCCTGGACCCGACGGCCGCCCTGGACATGGGGATCCGCCTCAACCCGCTGGACCCCTCGATCACCACGACGGGCCAGCTGGCACTGCTCCGCACCATCATCGAAGTGGCGATGGGCCACGGCCTGGACGAACGCTCCGGCTTCGCCCTCAAGGTCGCCCACGCCTACGTCAACGAGACGATCGTCGAGCGTCAGCCGGTCCTGATGGACATCGTCGAACAGCTCCGCCACCCCGAACCGGAGTCGGCGGAGGCGATGAACGTCGCCATAGACGACGTACGGGCCTGGGGCCTGGACGTCGCACTGGTCCTGGACCGCCTGGTCGACGGCGACCTGCGGGGCATGTTCGACGGTCCGACGACGGTCGGCATCGACCTGGACGCCCCCCTCATCGTGTTCGATTTGTCCCACATCGACCGCAACTCCATCGCCATGCCCATCCTGATGGCGATCGTCGGCGTCTGGCTCGAACACACCTGGATCCGCCCCGACCGGAAGAAGCGCATCTTCCTGGTCGAGGAGGCCTGGCACATCATCAACAGCCCGTTCGTCGCCCAGCTCTTCCAGCGCCTGCTGAAGTTCGGCCGACGCCTCGGCCTGTCCTTCGTGGCGGTCGTCCACCACTTGTCGGACGTGGTGGACGGAGCGGCCGCGAAGGAGGCGGCCGCGATCCTGAAGATGGCCTCGACCAGGACGATCTACGCCCAGAAAGCGGACGAGGCGAGGGCGACGGGCCGAGTCCTCGGCCTCCCGAGGTGGGCGGTGGAGATCATCCCCACCCTCACCCCCGGCATCGCGGTGTGGGACGTCAACGGCAATGTCCAGGTCGTGAAACACCTGGTCACGGAGACGGAACGCCCGTTGGTCTTCACCGACCGCGCCATGACGGAGTCCTCCGCCGAGCAGGCGGCCGCAGCCGACGACGCCCTGCTCGCCGCGGAACTGGAACAGGAACGCCGAGCGGCGGCCTTCATGGAACAGCACATGGCCGACCTGGACGACTCGTCCGAGTCGACGGTGGCGTAAGCAGAGGAACGGGGGTTGCCATGAGACCGACAGACGGACACCACCGCGACTACCGCGACGACCGTGGCAACCCCCAGGGCAACACCCCAGGAGGCATCCCGGACGGCCTCCTGGTGGGCATACTCGCCTTCCTGCTCGGCATGACCCTCCTGGTCTGGACTGCGACGGGCCTGGCAGCCCTCTTCTCCCACGGCGCGTGGCCGGCCGGCGTCACCTTCACCCGCACCCCGCTCGCCATGCGCCATCTCATCGCCCAGCCCCACGACATCCCCGGCGCCTGGCCCGGGGCGGAGCCGACCCGGCTCTCCGGCTACGGCCTGTTCTGGGGTCTGTTCATCGGCCAACTGATGATCCTGTTCGTCCTCACGGTGTTCGTGATGGGGACGTTGGCGCGGTGGAGGGCGGTACGCGCACGCCGCAAGACCGTCCACACCGACCCCGGGTACGCCGCCGCCCCGGGCATCCCGCCCCAGCACCACGAGGTACCCGCCCCGCGCACGGAAGCGACGCGCGAGGCGGAGCCGACGGCACGGCCGGAGCCGGCCCCGGCGTCAGCCCCGACATCACCGCCGTCGCCGTCCCTGTCCTCCCCGGCATCCTCGTCGCATCCCGCCCCGGCACCACGCCCGGCCGCCGAACAGGCACCGGCGTACGGATGGGGCGAGTCCGACCGCGTGGAAGGTGGGACGGTCCACTACGCACCCCCCGCGACCCGCTACGCCACCGCCTCCCAGGCCGTCCGGGACGCCGACGGCCCCGCACTCGTCCTCACCTCCGACCCGGCCCTCTGGGGGGACACCAAGGACGCCAGGGCCAAGCTGGGCCCGGTCCATCTCTACGACCCCGCCCACCGCTGCGACACCCCGGCCCGCCTCCACTGGTCCCCCACGGCCGGCTGCGACGACAGGCCGACCGCGGCCTCCCGCGCGGCGGCACTCCTCGCCCCGATACGTCCTTCCGCCCGCCTGGACCAAGCGGTGAGCGACACGGCCGAGATCCTGCTCCGCAGCTATCTCCACGCCGCGGCCATCGACGGCCGCACCATCCGCCACGTTCACCGCTGGTCCCAGGGCACCGGAATCCAGGACGCGGTGCGCACTCTCCGCACCCATCCGAAGGCCGCTCCGGGCTCGGCGGGCGAACTCGAAGC
Organism: Streptomyces sp. NPDC050121; assembly: GCF_044460385.1. Lineage (NCBI taxonomy): Bacteria > Bacillati > Actinomycetota > Actinomycetes > Kitasatosporales > Streptomycetaceae > Streptomyces > Streptomyces sp. NPDC050121. Next base: position 96,065 of record NZ_JBITJV010000039.1, read on the forward strand.
CGCCCTCACCGCGCACCCCGAACGCCGGGACATCGCCCAGGAACTGACCGCCCGTGCCCTCTCCGCCCTCTCCACGGTGAACATCCGCGAGGCCTGCACTCCCAACCGAAGTGATGCCCTCGCCTTGGATTCCTTCGTGGACGAAGGGGGAACGCTTTATGTACTAGGTGAATCCATCGAGGATCCCAGGACGAACCCGGGCGCGATGCCCCTCCTGACGGCCCTCGTCTCCAGCGTGGTCGAGCGCGGCCGGCGCATGGCCGAACGGTCATCCTCCGGTCGCCTCGACCCACCACTCACCCTGGTTCTGGACGACGTGGCAGCCGTGGCCCCGATCCCTCAGCTCCCGGACCTCCTGGCCACCGGAACGAACCGCGGCCTGCCCACCCTGGCCCTGCTCCGCTCCCGCGAACAGGCCAAGGCCCGCTGGCCGAACGACGAGCTACCGGTGTAGTCCTTCAGCCTCCGTCGCGCCCGAGCACGAACTCCAGCTCGATCTCCCCGGGTGCCTGCTCGAACTGCACTACGACACCGCTGGGTACGAACCCGGCCTTGCGGTAGAACCTCTGAGCCCGTGTGTTCTCCTCATGCACGATCAGCCGCACCCGCTCAGCCCCGATCGCCCAGGCCCACTCCACACCGGCGTCGAAGAGCACCTCCGTCAGACCGATGCCACGGAACTCTGGCTGCACGAACACTGCGACGATATGCCCTTGTTTCCGCTCGACGGGAAAGCCGGCCCAGTCCTTCGTGCCGGCCTCCTCGACCAGCACAGTCAGGGTTCCGATCCACTCTCCGTCCGGTGCCTCGGCGATGATCTGCTGCGCTCCGGCCGCTCCCTCCGCGACTCCCTCGGCCCGTTCCTGCCAAAAGGAGTCCGGTTTGGCCGCGGCCTCGTCGTACGTCTCCAGGAAGGCGAGGTGCGCTATAGGGTCCTGAAGCGCGGCGAGCCGCACCTTCTTCGCTGCGGGCCACTCATCGGCGCGTATGGAGCGGATGACGTAATTCATGCGCATCACACTAACGGCAAACACAAAAAGGCCCACACCGATTTACGGTGTGGGCCTTTTTCAATATTTGTTCGGCGGTGTCCTACTCTCCCACAGGGTCCCCCCTGCAGTACCATCGGCGCTGTAAGGCTTAGCTTCCGGGTTCGGAATGTAAC